>CANQFG010000035.1 GCA_947598395.1 uncultured Bacilli bacterium | reverse complement strand
AATAATGAAAATTTTAATTTCACGGAATTCCGTGAAATTAAAAATAATGAAGTTGGATATTCATCATTTACTTTAAGCCCCAAAAGATGGATTGATAGGACAAACGCCATAGGAATATATTCTAAAGGAGGAAAATATAGCATAGGAACATTTGCTCATCCTGATATAGCATTTGAATTTGCAAGTTGGTTAAGTCCTACTTTTAAATTATATTTGATTAAAGAATTTGAAAGATTAAAAAAGAATGAAGCATATCAAGAGAAAATTGAATGGCATGCTAATAGAGTTTTAGCTAAAACAAATTATTTAATTCATACAGATGCCATAAAAAATTATATTGTACCATTATTAACTGAAAAACAAAAACAATATGTATATTCAGAAGAGGCTGATATATTAAATGTTGCATTATTTGGTATGACAGCAAAAGAATGGAGAGAAATTAATCCAGAATTGGCTAAAGAAGGAAATATTAGAGATTACACTGATTTAGTACATTTAGTCATATTAAACAATTTAGAAAACTCTAATGCTGAATTTATTAAGTTAGGATTATCACAAAAAGAAAGATTAATAAGACTTAATGATTCTGCTAGAAATCAGATGGAAATATTAAAAAATAATAATGGAATAAAAGAATTAGAAAATATTGATAAATATTTAATTGAAACTAAATGAACATTGTCAATTTATAAAACACACTTGCATATTGACGATATTAATATGCAAAAGAAAGGTAAACTATGAAAAAAATATATAACAAATTGGTAAGAGATAAAATACCTGAAATAATTAAATCAAATGGAGAGGAACCAATTACTAGAGTTCTAACTGATGAGGAATATAAAATTGAATTAGAAAAAAAATTAAATGAGGAATATCAAGAAGTTTTAAGTGCAACTGGTAAGGATAGAATAGAAGAATTAGCCGATATGTTAGAAATTATAAAATATTTAGCTAAAATGGAAAACGCTACTTTAAACGATATTATTGCTATTGCCAATGCAAAAAGTTCAAAAAGAGGAGCATTTAACGATAAAATATTTTTAGAAAAGGTATTGAAAAAGTAATAAATTAATTGATTAATACTGAGACCTTTTTGCGTAAAATAGAAAACGTACTTGTAAAAAATGTGTTTTATGTTACTATGAATATGTCAAGGAAACTTGCATAAAATAAAAAAGGAATACCTAATTTTTGTAGAGTTAGGTATTCCTAAAAATTAAGGTTGGTACCGGCTTATATAGTTGGTACTATTTTTATTAATATGATTAAAATCACAATAATAAGGAGTATTATGATAGTACAAAGATATTTCTCTGATTTTCTCTTTCCACTTTAAAAAGTAAAGGAGAATAGTACCTAAACCAACTAAGTATTCCTCAATGATTATATCAAACATTTGTTTTTGGTACAATGAATTTTATAAATAATTATGACAATTTAAAAAGCACCCGTATTTTGGCAGCCAATATGTGTGTATAAAGTAATAATTTTGTTAATTGACGAATTTGACTTTTATAAAATAATTGTATAATATATGAATATTAATCGAGGTGAATAATTATGAAAAAGTGTATAAATTTACTTTATCATAATTTAAAATTTGATTGTATTAATGCTTTAATTTCAATATAAAAAATAGGAGTGATTAATGCAAATACAATTATTGATGAATTACGCGAAATAAATTATCAATTTTTAAAAAATAATAAAAATGGTTCAAAGATAAATGGTAAAAATTATATATATGAAATAGGGAAAATACCAATTACCTTATCTGCACCTCATGCAGTAAGACAATGTAGAGAATCGCAAGTTAAATCAAGTGATTATCTAACAGGAGCATTGGCAATTTATTTGGCAAAAAAATGCCATTGTTCTTATTTTGTTAGAGTTTATAATGACAATGATGATCCTAATTTTCCTTTAGGCATTACATTATTAAACATACAAAATGAATATTTAAGAGAATTAAAAAATTTTATTTGTCGATATGATCAAATTTTAGTAACAGATATTCATGGATGTATGAATATAAAAAAATATGATTGTAGTTTATGGTCTAACAATTATATTACTTGTGATCAAGAAATCATAAGGATATTTAAAAATAATTTTGAATGTTTTAATTTATCAGTTGATAATGGTAGTGAATACTTGGGAGGACAAGTAACAAGACAATGTTCTTTAATAACAGATGCTTTTCAAATTGAAATAAAAAAGAGGATAAGAACATTAAAACTCGAAAATTATTATTTATTAAAATCATTTATTGATTCGATCGAAAAATCTATTTATGAAACTTACGATTACTCTATGAAATTAGAAAAAGTAAGGAGAATGAATGATGAATATAATAAATGAAAAATATGATATTATTTTACCTAATGGTATTGGTCGAAAATATACAAAAAGATATAAACAATATATGTATAGTGATATAGAAGGACGAGACGGAATTCCTAATTGGGAATTGCAAAATTTTGGTTGTGGTCCTTCTTCGATGGCAACTATTTTATCGAGCATAGGCTATGATTTAAATCCCATAGATGTAGCCAAGCTGATGTTATTAGACGAATATGGAAACTTAATAGATTTTTATACAAATAAAGAAAATGGAAGATTAGGAATATCTACACTAGGTTTTTTATATTTACTTCAGGAATTAAATAATACGAAGGAATTTAATCTTGAATATCAATTAGTAAAATATAGTTATGAACACCCAGAATTGAAAAAAGAGCAAATTATAGAAATGATTAAACATGATTATATGGCTTTAATATTAGTTGGCCCAAAAGGCAAGCTAGAACATCCAAAAACTTTTTCAAATTATGGCCATTATATAGCAGTAACCAGTGTTAATGATCTTAATAATGAATTTTATGTAGCTAACCCAAATAGAATTGGTGATAAACAAATTGATATGACATTTTCTTATGAAACGCTTATATCTAATATGTATACGAACACATTTGATTTTTTAATGATAAAAAATAGATCTTTAGTTCTAAAAAATAGAACTAAAATGGTTTAATATATCAAAAAATATTGTTGTATCATAAAAAGTAGTATAAAATAGTACCTAAAAGGAGAAACGACTAATGAAAGAAATAACATATCATAATAGACGTTATTTAAGAAGCAATGATTTAGTATTGTCGGTTGATGAAGAACAAGTGCATTTTATAAATGGTATAGCTGCTGTTAATATTAAGGATGGTAATAGAAAATTATACTCTGGAATTATTAACGAGGATTATCAAGAAGTCTTTGATGATGAATATCGATATGGAGAGGCTCGCAGATATTTAATGTTTCTACGTTATAATACAAATATTTTTCGCTGTGGAGAAAACGACTTTATTGTTCGTACACGCCATGGCGATGATCATAATTTTTATTATACAAATGCGCATATTAGAATTGTCGATAAAAAGGCCATATTCATTAATAAAGATATTGGAGAATATTATCCAACAAATCTTAAAAATATCTTTATTATTGATGGCAATATGAATTGGCATGATAAAGGCCTTTATGACATATCTAAAGGAAAACATATATGTGGAGGCTATGATGAAATTTCGGTCGTTGATGGCTATCCAAATCATTTTTTTGTTAAAAAGAGAATTACTTCATTAACAGAAGAAGCTACCGATGAAGATTTATATCTTACTGATTATTTATATTTTCAAATTGACCAAAATGGCCATATTATTACTAAGATATTTTCAGAAAGAAAAATGCAATATTTAAATTATGGTGATCTAAATATTGATGATTATCCAATGTATTATAAACAAGAATTAATCGAAGAAAGTCAAAAACAAAGTCCGAGACTAAAAGAGGTTATTTATTCATTAAAATATGGTGAACGTTGAAGAGCTTAAAAAAAATAAACGATTTTGTATTATAAAATATTTGTAGATGGGATACTCGTGAGGGAATACCGATGTTCTGGCATAGTCAGAAATGTGAGAATTCATCTCACCCGGGGGACCCATCACTTTTTTTGATGAAATAAAGGAAAGAATTAGAAATCGTATTTTACCCAAAAGGGATTTTAAAAATTTCAAGCGGAAAACTTGCCGATAATGTACCTCTTTATATTTAAGAAATATTTATCAACTATGAATTACCAAGAAAAATAATTAGTTAATTAAGATATGCCAAAATTTTGATTATTGAACAAATCGCGGCAGTTTCATCTTTGATGGATTTAATTAAGCAGCCAAGAATATCAGATGCATCGCGAGAAAATTATCTTGAAGTAAGAATATTGACACAAAAATCAACAATTACGATATAAAATAAAACAAAATGTTGTAAAAATCCTTTTTGTGGTATAATACTACTAAATGGAGGGGTCTATGTGAAAAAATTAACCTTATTGATCAAAATAATCATTATTTTTGCTATGTGTGCCTTATCGGGATATCTCGTAAGTGTAATCAATAATTTAAATGTTTTACCAAGCAAATTCTTCATTATCTTTATTACATCATTGGTTATCTTAAATATAGGAGCCGCCGGTTTATTATTCTTAAAACGCCTATGGGGCAAGATCCTAAGTGGTATTATCTATGGCATATTGATAATTATTTCGATAATAGGTATAACTTATGGCAATGAGACGATCAGATTTTTAAATAAAGCATTCAATAATAATAAAGTTGAAGTAACGACATATAATATTTTATCTTTAAAGAGCTATGGTTATAGAATCGTTAAAGATATCGAAAATAAAAAATTGGGATATTTGAATACGGATCATAACTTAGAGGAATGTCTTCGTTTAGTACAAGAACAAGTTACGACTGATAATCAAGAATATGAAGATTTATACGAATTATATGACGATTTAGTTGCTAAAAATGTCGAGGCCATCGTCTTAGATTCGGCTTATATGGAAGTATTAGCTGAAGAATATGATACCTTTTTTGATGACATTATAACGCTTTATGTCTTTAATATTGAAGATAAAAAAGAGATCGAAGAAGTTAAAATAAAAGAATTAGAGCCCCTAAATATCTATATTTCGGGAAGTGATTCTCGGAGTACGACGATCTATAATAAATCGCGCAGTGATGTTAATATGATATTGACGATCAACCCCAAGACGAGAACCATTTTAATGACGAGTATACCACGTGATTATTATGTTCAAGTTCATGGCCAAACGGGTTTAAAAGATAAAATTACCCATGCGGGAATTTATGGTATCGATGTTTCCGTTGCAACAATAGAAGACTTATTTAATATCGATATATCATACTCCATTAAAATTGGCATGAATGCCGTTGTCGAATTAGTCGATTTAGTAGGGGGTATCGATGTCGACAGCGACCGTGAATTCGATTCTTATCATATGCCAGGATGGCGTGTTCAAAAGGGCATAAATCATATGGATGGCGCCAAAGCTTTGGCCTATGCTCGGGAACGATATGCCTATCGGACGGGGGACCGGCATCGCATCTTAAATCAACAACAAGTCTTAGAAGCCACGATGAAGAAGATCATGGTCGATAAGAATATTCTATTAAAATATGACGAATTATTGACATCTTTAAGCAAATTATACCGAACGGATATTCCGCGCGATGTCATTACCTTAGTCGTCAAAAATCAACTCAACGATATGCGTTCATGGACATTTGAATCCATGTCGGTAAGTGGTGGCGATGCCTCCCTTCCAACGCATACGGCACCAAATTCCAAACGCTACGTCATGATCCCTTATGAGAATGATATAAAAGAAGCTACGGAAAAGATCAATCAAGTATTAAATGGAGAATAAATGAGTTCTCTTTTTTTAAAAATACAGGAGGCCTAATGAAAAGAAAAATAATGTTTATCTTCTTAATCGTTTGGATGATTGCCATCTTCTTATTTTCGAATATGGATTCTAATAGTTCTAATTCCAAAAGTCAATCAACTATTCATCTAACTATTGATACGGTCTTAAAAATAACCAATAAAATTGGCTTAACGCATAAATATCCATCCATGGCCCGCAAAGAAGAAGTCGTAATGAAACTCAATAAACCTTTGAGAAAAGTTGCCCATGCCAGTATCTATTGCTTTTTAGCCATCATTATCCTGACGATTTTACGATTATATCGCTTAAAGACCAATTATCTCGGCGTCATAACCTTATTCTTATGCTTTATCTTTGCCATGACTGATGAATTTCATCAAACATTCATCTTAGGAAGAACGGGCCAATTAAGTGATGTCGTCATCGATACTTTGGGAAGTACATTGGGTATTCTCCTATGGTTTTTTATCTTTATGCTCTTTAGTAAACAAAAAGAGGTATAGAAAACTAAAAGATACACACCTTATAAATAGGTGATAATATGGCACGAGTCGTAATTATAATCGGTTCAAGAAGAGAAGGAAATAGTTATATTTTAGGAAATAGAATTAAGGATAAACTAGCAAGCAATCGCATATCGACGGATATCATCATACCTGGCAATCAAAAAATATATTTATGTACGGGTTGTATGGATTGTGATCGAAATGGAGTCTGTGACTTTAACGATGATATGGAAGATAATATCAAAAAAGTTAAAGATGCCGAATATTTAATCTTTATTACGCCAACGCGATGGAATCTCTTATCGGGAGATATTAAAATTTTTATGGATCGCTTAAACCCCTTATATAGTCAAAAAGGATTACAAAATAAAAAGATGATCAATTTAATAATCGGTTCGAAAAAGAAAAATGAATATTCGACTGAAGGAGCTAAGACTTCGCTCGGAGCTTTTGCCGAAAGCAGTGGCATGAAAGTCGCTTATATAGCCGATTTTGATGAATGCTTAGATTTTAAAGATATCTTAAAACAAGAAAGTAAAATTGATCAAGTAATTGACGAGATAATAAAGTGCGTAGGCTAGTATTATCTCTTTTTTTGTGGTAATATTAAGGTGATAGAAGGGGATTAAATGAAGAAGACTTTAATTATTTTGACAAGTGTACTCATGGTTTTAGTTTTAATTGTCAATATCTATCCACTTATCAACAATACGGATATGCTTATTGCCAATGCTGAAACCATAATAAATAAAAATATAAAAAATATTAATGAATATGGTCAAGATATTCCCCGTAATATGACGGGTACCATGCAAGTTGAAGCTAAATATAAGGGGGCTCATGGCGAAGTATATCCAGCCCATTTTTCCTACTTTTATGAATTGGATAACGAACACTTACTAATGGAAAATGATGGAATATATTATGAAATTAAATATCGCGTACCATGTTTAGACTTCTTTATAAATTTACTTAATATCAAAGAGATCAATTTGTCCTCTTTAATGTCTAAGGCAACTATTGCCAAAACCAAAGATGGTTATCAAATAGATTTAGATCAAGATACCGTCAATACGTATTTTAATAGCAACTATCAAAAGGCCAATATTCTCATAACGACTACGGGATTAAATAAAAAGATCAAGACGATTACGCTTAATTTAGATAGTGATTCCCTAGTGATAAATGATTCCCATCTAACTTTTAATTATGATAATAATAAGATTATGCTTACGTGGAATAATACGGGTTATTCCCTCAATATTAATGATCAATATCGCATGAATGTCTTTAAGGATAATGATAAATATACCTATAGTATTGTCAAAGATGATATTGCCTTTCAAATTATTAAAGAAGGCGAGACGATTAATTTTATATCTAATACACAAGCGGCGATATATAATGGCCTCGATATCACTTTAAGTATGCAAAATGTAAGTTTTACTAAAGAAAATATCTTAGAAAATCCCGATGATAATCCGATAATCCGCTATTTTAAAGAAATTGATTTTAATTTTTGGAGGTCCGATAATGAATAGAAAAGTAATTATTATTCTTCCCGTATTAATCCTCTTGAGCTTCAGTGTCTTATTTTGTATCTTATCTTATCAAGAGATCAAAAAGATATCGAGTTTTTTTAGTGATGATGAAATCTCGGCTGTCTATCCATTGATATTGGAACAAAAGAGCATTAATAGGCATTTAGAGGTGATTGCCAAATCCAAAGAATATACGATCGATAAAGCCTATGTCGAATTAAATCCCTATAAGATTAGTCCCTTATCGGCAATAATTATCTTTAGAACGGATAGTAATACGGAAGTAGAAGTAAGTATTAATGGTCAATATGTGACGAAGATGACACCTAGTATGACGCATATTATTCCCATTGCGGGTTTATATGAAGATTATTATAATTTAATTACGTTAAAAGCCAATGATCAAACTTATGAATACTATATCAAGACGGAAAAGAGCAATATCAATTATCCCTTAGAAGTTAAGGCTAAGAGTTCATCTTTAAATGCGGAAGAGCTATATTTTACAGTTGCCTCTTATGAGACGTGGTTGACAGCTTGGGATATCGAGGGAAATCTCCGCTTTTATCTTACCAAAGATTTTCGCATGGATATCGAATTTTTAGATAATGGCCATTTCTTAATTGGCACGACTCAAGGGGAAAATCGCGAACAATTTATCGGCTTTTATGAGATGGATTATTTGGGGAAAATTTATAATTATTATACTTTGGAACATGGCTACTCCTTTGAATTTCAAAAATTAAAAGATGGCAACTTAATGCTAGCTGGTGGCGATCAACCTATATATATGGATGAACAATATGTCTATGTCATTGATCCCCATAATGGACGTACGATATCGGAACTTAATCTATCGGATGTAATAGCGGATATCGATGAAGATTTTCCTCGCGAATATCTCGGCGCTAATGTCATTCGGAATGGCTTTTATTATCGCGAAGATACCCATGAATTACTCGTTTCCTTTCGTTCCATAAATACTATTTTATGCTTTGATTATGAAGCAAAAAGTTTAAAATGGATTTTTACCGATCCAAATAATCCCTTATTTAAAAATTCATGTTGGGATGCCTATAAAGTTACATCGGATTATCGTTATCCTTTAGGTCAACATACGCCAACATTTACTAGTGAAGGTTATGTCGCATTCTTCAACAATGGCTATGATCGTCTAGCCTTAAGTCAGGGAATAGCTTCGGATAATATTGCCGATTATAATGGTGCCTATTCTAGTCTCGAAATATATGATATTAAAGATAATAAAGCCCATAAAGTTTGGACTTATGATGAAGATAAAAAAATCTTATCTATCAAATATGGCTTATTAAATGTCTTAGATAATAATCATAAATTAGTTAACTATGGCTATATTATAAAAGATGCTTATCGTCATAAATCCGGTAATAGTATATCAGCTACTGAAAATAATCCCGATAATATCTATGCCCGTATTTTAGAATTAGATGATAAAGATAAGATTGTATTCGAAGCTATATGTGAAGAAGGCAAATATCGCGTATTTAAACATCAAATATATAATGATGTAACGGATAATATTTCTCTTACTTTAAATATGTATAATACGATTCCCGATTCTAAATACTCAGTCGATAATTATAAAGATTATGATTTAAATAATGCCAGTGAATGGATAAATACGTTAGAATTTACAAAGAATACTTTTAAATCTAATTATGAAATAAATGATACTGATGAAGTCTCATTTCTCTTCTTAAATAGTCGTGGTAAAGTATTTAATTATACTTATAAAGAAAAGGAAAATTCAAAGACCAATCGCGTATTTAATCTCGAATTACCTAAAGGTGAATATGAATTTTATATAAGTATAAATGGCAATATCTATGATACAAAAAAAGTAGTAACTTATGATTAAACCAACTTCTATAAAGTAAATGAAAAATTATTAATTAATAATTTTAGGGTATGAAATTATGGAAGAAAGGAAAAATGTTAAAACTAGAAGAGTTGTGGCCAATGTTAAAGGAAAAGCAATCGAATTTGATGAATATTATTTGATTGATCCCATAACCGGAGAGGAAATATTTGACCGCAACATTGAAATTGAAAATGATGTTCGACTATATGACATCTATAAAAAACAAATGAATTTATTAACTTCTGAAGAACTTAATAATATATGGAAAAATGAAGATTGGGAATCAGCTAAAATATATGAAAAAGATGAAGAATGGTAGTTTATATAGAATGTTAATTAAATAAGTTCCGATATCTTGGAACTTTTTTTCATGTTGAAAAAACTGCAACTGGGGGGGGTGCAATACAATAGAGAAAATGGAAAATAGGAGCAGAGATTGACATGAAAAAAGGTATAATAATAACATTAATATTAATGAGTATAGGTTTTGCAGCAGTAACAACATCACTAGTAATAAATGGAACAATAAATTACGGATATGATAGTGATGAATTTGATGTTTACTTTAGTGAAGCCATATTAGATGGTGTAGTAAGAAGTGAAGAATTAATTAAACCAAATAATAAGAGCATCACATTTACTACAAAAGAATTAAGTAAATTAGGAGATAAAAGTATCTTAGAATATCAAGTAATGAATAACAGTAAACAGTATGATGCTAAAGTGGAAATAAAATGTGAAAGATTAGAAGCAGGTGGAGAATTATCGGATGTACAAGAAAGTGAATATACAACGATTACACCAAGCCCAAAAAGTTTAACAGTAAAAGCACAAGAGAGCAGAAAAGGAACAATAACCGTAGAATTAAAGAAAGTAAGTACTAAAGATATCGAAGAAAAATTTAAATGTAATTTAACTGTAAATCCAACAGAAAGAGAAGAAGAACCTGCTGAGTATATTGCTGAAGATTCATGTAAAAATGTATCAAAACCAAATTTAGGAACAAATGAAAAATTAATACCAGTAACGATAAGTGATGATGGAACAGTAACAAAAGTAAGTGAAGATAATAATCAATGGTATAACTATTGTGAAAAGATATGGGCAAACGCAGTTATCTTAAAAGATGGTGAAGAAACGCCAGAAGATAATCAAACAATAGATATGAATAATATAGAATCAATGTTTGTGTGGATACCAAAATATAAATATCGATTATGGAATGTTGGAGTAACAAATCCATTATATACAGTACATTCAATAGAGATAGAATTTGATACAACAAATACTGAAAATGTTGAAGGAGTATCATGTAAAACACCAATGAATGAAGAGAATACCCAAGGATTATCGGGAGATATAAAAGAGTGTGATAATGGAGAGTACATGACGCATCCAGCATTTATCTCATTCGGAGTAGATGGCTTTTGGGTTGGTAAATTTGAAACAGGATATAAGAATGCTAGTAATGCAGAAAATGCCATTCAAGCTAATGGTGAATCAACTAATATAGTTGTTAAACCAGATGTATACTCATGGCGGGGAGCGAATGTTAAAACTTTCTTTACTGCCGCAAAAGACTATAATACAAATTTAGACTCACATATGATGAAGAATACTGAATGGGGAGCAGTTGCTTACCTTTCACATTCGATATTTGGAATAAATAAAGAAGTAACTAATAATAACAATAGTGCATATAAAACTGGCTATGCCGCTTTACCAACAACAGATCAAAGTAAATTTAAGGGCGAATATGGTGATGGACCGGAATTTAATACAGTATGGAATAAGGAAAATGGCTTTACCGCTAGTACGACAGGAAATGTCACCGGCATTTATGATATGTCCGGAGGAGCATGGGAATATGTGGCTGCCTATGTTTCTGAACCTAAAACAGACAATAGTGGATTTACTAAAGAAGATTTACAAAAAATTGAATCAAAATATTTTGATGTATATGATAAAGAAAGTACATTAAATTCACCTAAAAAAATGATCTTAGGCGATGCCACGGGTGAACTGGGACCATTTGATGAGTATAAAGATGATGATGAATATAATAGATGGCATAATAGGTGGTATTCTGATCGCTCAGATTTTGCCGATACTAGTTCTCCATGGTTTGATCGTGGTGGCGGATATCATTATGGGGTGATATCTGGGCAATTTTACTTTGGTAGACCTCATGGTGGAACTTATCCAAGCAATGGCTTCCGCCTTGCACTTGCCCCATCAAATAACTAAAAATACTTGCTATGCCCGATAAAAGTTAATATAATGAATGTAAGAAAACTTAAATAATTAAGTTTATGATAAAATTAAAGCTACCTTAAAGGGTGGTTTTAGTTTTATAAAAACAGCTATAAATCTTTAAAAATAGAGAGGTGAGAACATGAAAATATTGATTAAATAAGTGTGGTATAAACTTTGATTATGCCGAAAAAAGGAGGCATAATAATATGCTAGAAATAACAGATTTATCTATCGCAATTAATGATAGATATTTAATTAAAAATTTAAATTTAATACTAAATAATGGTGATAAACTTGCTATTATTGGTGAAGAAGGTAATGGGAAATCAACTTTATTAAAATCTATTTTAGGTATATGTGAATATGCTGAAATAAAGGGAAATATTAATCTTAAAGGTCATAGAATTGGCTATTTAGAACAATCTATGAGTATCGATAATTTAACTAAAAGTGTCTATGATTTTTTATTTATCGATGAAACGGATTATTATGAAAAAATCAATAATCTATATAAATATTTAAAAATAATTAATTTAAATGATGATATCTTAAAACAAAAAATAAAGACATTATCTGGTGGTGAAAAAGTTAAGATTAGTATCTTAAAATTATTATTAAACGAATATGATATTTTATTTTTAGATGAACCAACTAATGATTTGGATATTGAGACATTAGAATGGCTAGAAAAATTTATCAATGAAGAGAATAGACCAATTATGTTTGTCTCTCATGATGAAACATTACTTGCTAATACTGCAAATATGATTTTACATTTAGAACAAATAAAAAAGAAAACAGAATGTCGACATACATTACTGAGAATCGATTATGATACATATGTCGAACAAAGACTTAGAAGAATCGAAAAACAGACACAAGTAGCAAGATCAGAAAAAAGAGAATTTGATAATCAACGAGAAAAATTACAAAGAGTAGTACAAAAAGTTGAACATCAACAAAATACGATTTCGAGAGCAGATCCTCATGGAGCTCAACTTTTAAAGAAAAAGATGCATTCTTTAAAATCCCAAGAGAAAAAATTAAAAGAAACGGAATTGACGGAAATACCCGATGTTGAAGAGAGTATTAGTTTCTTCTTTGAAGATATCAAGATGCCAAAGACAAAAAATATAATTCATTTAAATATGGCGGAATTAAAAGCATCTGATAAAGTATTAGCTAAAGATATAAAGTTAGATATAATTGGAAATATCCATCTATGCATAATCGGTAAAAATGGCGTTGGCAAGTCGACATTAATAAAATTAATTTATAATGAATTAGTTAAAAGAGATGACATTAAGGTTGGCTATATGCCTCAAAACTATGATGACATTTTAAATAATTATAAAAATGTATTAGATTTTATATGTCCCAATGGCAATAAAGAAGAAATTACAAGAGCTAGAATGTTTTTAGGAAATATGAAATTCACTAGAGAAGAAATGATTGGTGATATTAAAGATCTGAGTAATGGAACAAAGGCGAAGCTCTTTCTTTCCAAATTAGTTTTAGATAAATGTGATGTCTTGATTCTTGATGAACCTACGAGAAATGTCAGTCCCTTATCGAATCCCATTATTAGAAAAGTTTTAAAGGAATATAAAGGTACAATCATCAGTGTATCTCATGATCGAAAATACATTGAAGAAGTAATAAATGTCCTTTATATTCTTACACCAAATGGATTAATAAAAAAATAAAATTAGATAGGCGCTTCGGTGCCTTTTTTTGATGTTGAAAAAATGCAACTGGGGGGGG
>CANQFG010000034.1 GCA_947598395.1 uncultured Bacilli bacterium | reverse complement strand
GTTCTCGATTATCCCAAATATATCGATCCTAATGAATATGAAAATATTTTGCCAATTATTTATAAAAATTTTTATACCGCATTAGAAAATACGGATGTTTATTTTTTAATGAATGAAGAAAAAGATGGCATTAAAGGTTATATTGGAGCAAGTTCAATAGCCGAACTTACCTATGTCGTCATATTAAATTTAATCCATAATAAAGATATTGAAATATATATTTTAAATATGCCAAGTGAAGAAGTATCATGCTATGATGAGGTTAAATTTTGGTTAAATATGGGTTGGATTAAACTCTTTCATAAAAATTAAAAAGCGATGAATTTTACTTCATCACCTATTGATTGGAAAAATAATTGCTTACTATAAGTTTAAGGCTTCATATCGATTCTATTTTGCGGATTTAATGCCAATAGTTCAGCTTGAAACTCATCTCGTGAAACTTTGACATGATCGATGGAATAAAGGTAATTACCATGACCATTGGCATAATCAATTTGAAAAAAGCGATTATCGCCATTTAGATAAATTTCGACTTTTTCCAGTTGGCGATTGATGATTAATTTATCTACTTGATTTTCATCTTTAATGCTTACAAAATAGTTAAAATAGTTGACAATTAAATTGCTATATTCGTGACCGATTTTTTCGATATGTTCCAAGATAAATTCTATCGTATCGATATCGCTTATATCATAGAGGTGCTTTTGACCGCGACTTTTATTAATCGATACTTTTTCAAAATACATCTTTTTAGGAATTATGCTTACTTTTAAATTAAATTTATGAGCCAAGGCATGCGCCTCTTTATAATCTCTTTCACTAAAGGGTTCAAAGAGCAGTACGCCAAGTTTTTTAGTCGTCTTAGTATCCAATGTAATATCGCTATAGACGGCCTTTTTATCTTGGATAATAAAGTCGCCATTTTGTAAGATATTCTCTTTAACCATATCCGTTTCTATTTCATTCGGTAAACGTAGACTAAAGGTATATCTCTTGCTATAGAGTTTATCCCCTTCTTGGGTCGTAGCCGTATAAAAATACTTCTTGGCAATATCGTCATGGTCCACACTAGTAATGGTATGACTATCCCTTTCGGAAATAGCCAAGAGATTCGTCTCATCAATACTGCATAAAATGCCATAATTGATTTTATTGAATGTTCCCATATGCTTATCGGTAATAAGCGATGCCGAAATAAAACTGCGCCTTAAAAAATTATTCTTTTCAGTAGACGTCGTCGGACAAGTGATGATAAAGGAAAAGTTATCGCCGATATGAAATTCATCTAAATTGGTAAGTTCATGGTGCCATACGCGGGCAAAATAGGGCAAAAATTTATTTTCTTCCCTTTTTAGTTCCTCAAAAGAATTAAAAACTTGTTTTTTTAAAGACAATTGCAGTCTCTTGATCGTCATATATTCATCTAAAGTAAAGAGATGCCGATACTGATTTATTAAATTAGTTACACTTTCATTTATTTCATTTGCTATACGTGAGTATTCCATCCAATTCACTCTTTTCAATAAGTTCCATCATAAACGCATCGGTATTGATGTATTCGGAAAAAGCCATAAAACTTTCCGAAATATTCAAATTTAGATCATGTTTATCAATATGCATAAAATCAAAGCGTTGACAATCTAAGATATCGGCATCCTTTAATATTTTTAACAATAATAAATTTGTCTTATTTTGTTCGAGATCATTTCTTAAAAATATCGATATATCATAAGTATTCATATTGTGGCCCATGATTAAAGACTTTATCAAATTTAAATGCGCGGAATCATGGTAAAATTCTTGATTATGTAAAATGCTATCTGCTAGAGTCTTGCCAATATAATTGTGATCATAGCCATAATAGTCATCTAAGCGTCCGATATCATGAAGTAAGGCCGCATCGACTAATATCTTCTTTTCTACTTCCGATAGATCATAATATTCGGCAATAACGAGAGCTAATAAACTGACTCTAAAGGCATGTTCTAATCCATGATTTTTAAAATTAGGAAATAATCGCGAATTGATTAACTTCATATTGGCAAAGATAAAAGACAAGATATGCTCCCTATCGATCCATTCTAATATAGCTTTAACATCAATTTGACTTTGATTAAAATATACTATTCCCACGCCATTCCATCCTTAGAATCATTATAAAATAAAAAGTATAATTAATCAATAAATATCAATTACCATAAAAGTTACTATCTATTTAAATTGACTAACTATTTGCAATATTTTATAATAAAATAGAGGTTATGATATGGAAAAGACAAGTAAAAGACAATTATCGGTTCAAGTTTTATTAGATTGGTCCGAGCGCCGGAAAGTATTAGAATTTATAAATGCTAATTTGGAAATACTGATGGCCGATAAGGGCTTGGAAACAACGACTTATCGCGATTTAAAAAGGGCAATCTATCAAGCATGGTATTCCCTCATTATAGCTCATCATTTTAAATTGAATAACTATGTTCGAAAAGTCCTAGTCGATGCCATCTTGCTAACGGCCAATAATACCCGCGATTCCAAAACACTAGAAGAGGTTTTAACTAGTCAAGATATCTATCATAATAAATATAACTTGCAAGCGATTTTAAGTTTAATCGCCAACTCTAATAATGCGAACTATGAGGCCATCTTTTATGGAAGAAATGCCCAAAAGAATGAATTATATCTCCTACTTTTGAGTATTATTAATGATGTAAATATTTTGACAGAAGATAATATTACGATGGATGATGAGCGCTTTAATTTCAATATATCAAGACGAATGTTGGCCTTTAAGGATTATACAATAACTCATGATTTAGTAAGTGAAGGAATATATTTAAGAAATTTTGATACGCCAAATCAAGAACTAATGACCAAATAAAAGCCTCGAGAAATCGAGGTTTTATAATGTATTTAAAAGATATTCAAAGCATTTAATATGCATTTTTTCATCTTCGATGATGCGCATGAGCAAATTTTTAATATATTTATCTTCGATAATAGCTAAATGTTTACGATAATTTTTGATCGCTTGACATTCGGCGAAGATGTCATCCTTTAAAGAACTCTTAAAGTCGCGACTATTTTTGATGAAGCTGCTATTCCAATAAAAGGGATACTTAAATGTCGTATCTTGAAATTGAAATACGGGATCGACGCCCAAGAGCTTGATAGTTTTGCCCAATAATTCTAAATGATGCATTTCGACGATGGCAATTCGGCTTAAAATATGGGCTGCTTCGGGATATTTTAAATAAAAGTTAAAATTTTGAAATACATACTGGGTAATGGCCGTGAGCTCACCATGATACCCGGTATAATCGTTTAATAATAGATGGGCATAAAAGATATTTTCGCGCTCGACTTTGACTTCCGGATAAGTATTTGAACTGGCATATTTCATTGTCTCACCTAATAAAGTCTATGTGCGTTTTAAATCTTGAGAACTAATTAAAAAAATCTTCCCATGGATCCTTTCGCTTTAAGCGCTTAAGGGCTTCTTTAAGGCCTATTTCATTGGGTTTGACTTTATAAAGATCGCGCCATGGTATGGGCATCGACACGGGACAATTATCGCGTAACCTAAGGGAATAGGGAGCCACACTCGTCGCACTACGCGTATTGCGAATCCAATCGATAAAGATCCGACCGTGGCGATTTTTAAGGCGCACGTTGCTCGTATATCGATCCGGCCATTTGGCTTCCATCAATTCGGCAATATTTTTAGCTGTCATGCGAAACTTGCGCCAAGTCATGTGCTGTTTTATCGGGACGACAACATGATACCCCTTGCCACCACTGGTTTTGAGAAACGATGGCAACTTTAAATCATCTAAGATACTCTTTAAATCGACGACCCCCTGCCGCAGTTGGCCGATATCTAAATCTTCATCGGGATCGAAATCGAAGACCATCATATTGGGGTGTTCCAATTGATCGACTTCACTACCCCATATATGAAATTCAAAGCTATTCATTTGAACTTCGCTTATGAGTCCTTCGACGTCCTTTATGTAATAATAGTCTTCTTTATGATTTTTATCATTGGGAACAATCTTTTTGCCGATACCCGGGTTATCATTATCCAAATGTTTCTTAAAAAAATGTTCACCAGCCATTCCCTGTGGAGCGCGAATGACACTTATGAGGCGATTATCGATAAACGGCATCATGCGCCGAGATACTTGCTCGTAATACATGGCGATATCCCATTTGGTAATACGGGGCCGCGCAAATACGACTTTATCGGGATGCGTTATGGGAATATTTTCGACAATTTTTTGATTGCCATCGATGACACTAGCTGACTTACTTTGCCTAGCTATTTGCTCCATCGTTCGCTTGGTCTTGATGCTGCGCTTAAGCGTATTGATATCGGCAAATTCATAAAATTCATCCTCTTCCTTAATCAATAGCCAATTATCTTCTTTAAAATGGACGAGGGTCCAACTCCCCTTGAGCCTTTTGCCCTTTAAAGTGAATTTGAGCATATCTTTGGGAAAACTTTTTCCCATCTTACCGATGGGTTCCCACTCGCCTTCATCGAAGATCATTACGGTTCCACCACCATATTCGCCTTGGGGAATTACGCCTTCGAAATGCCGATATTCCAAAGGATGATCTTCGACCATGACCGCTAGGCGCTTATCCTTGGGATTATATGACGGCCCTTTCGGAATTGCCCAACTCTTTAATGTACCATTCCACTCCAAGCGAAAATCATAATGGTCGTGACTCGCCAAATGATGTTGAACGACAAAATGCAATTTTTGACTCTTATTCCGTTTAGTACCTCGTGGCTCTTTGGTCTTATTAAAATCCCGCTTTTGTCGATATTGCTTTAATTTATCTTCCATTTTCTTGCCCCTTTTTTCATAGTTTGAATCTTTTCCTAACATTTATACGAATTTCATAAAATAAGAATTAGTTTCCCGAGACTTACCCGAAAATATTTAACTATTGCAAGAATAATAATCAATTTATGACGTACAATAATACTAAGAAAGGAGTATGCATGAAAATACTTAAAGGAGCATATTATCTTTTTTTACCACTTATTCTCGGTAGTATAGTTGGCTTTTTAATAAAAGATAATATCGATTACAATATGATAATCAAACCACCTCTTGCCCCACCGAGCATTGTCTTTCCCATCGCTTGGACAACTATATATTTCTTACTGGGTCTATCCTATTATTTTTATCGCAAACAAGATTTGATAGGACGAGACAAAATATCGTTAATTTATTATATCGAACTCATCGTCAACCTCTTATGGTCCGTTATTTTCTTCATTCTAAAATGGCGGGGATTTGCTTGTCTATGGATTATTTTTCTCGACATATTCCTCATCTATCTATTGAGTCTTTTCTATAAACGCAAACGCATTTCATTTTATTTAAACATTCCCTATCTTTTATGGATTTTATTTGCTACCTATCTAACTTTTGGCATCTTTATCTTAAATTAAAAACTCGCCTATTGGCGGGCTTTTTTAGCAATTGCGATCGATTTCACATGAAGTATTGATGCTTGCGATGACCTCTCGACAGGCCTTATAAATTGAGTCATTAATTTCCGGCGTCAATTCTTGATACGCATCGGTCAATAAAGTATCGGCTGAAGTTTTTAAAATCTTTCCTTCGCCATTTAAAACGCTTAAAATCGTTGGGGCATAGATGCGCTTTTGACCCGTCGTTACGGCCGTGCCATTGTCATCTTGAAGTTCATAATCTTCCAAGATATTACCCAAGCGATCGAGTAGATCAGTGTACCCTTTGCTTCCCTCTTTAACCGTCTTTATGCCATCATTATATTCGAGGGAATTCCGGATATCTAAGACATTGACATAATAGATACGGCTGATATGATTGTCATTTAGAGCTTGCATCAAACTTGGCAACATACTGCGACACCACGGGCAAGTTGGATAACCAAAATAAACTAAAAAGGTCTCATCGGCATCGATCTTTTTGACTAACTCTTCGGCGGTCGTATAGATAAACGGATTATCTTCGGCGATCTCTAACGGACGATAATTCCGCCCGGCACCATTATCGCCATTATTTAGCGTTTCGTATTCCTCTTTAAATTTTAAAGCATCACTTTTTTCGGCTTTAAAGACATTATCACATGATGTCAACAAAAATAGACCGAATAATAAAAAAGTAATGGCTACAACTCTTTTAAACATATTGAAAATACCTCTCATATTTAATTATATATAAACTAAAATGATAGTGCAAGCAAAAAATTATCGATGATCCCGCGCTTCTAAGATTAAACGGGCAGCCTTAAATTCATAGGCATAACCATATTTTTCTCTTATCACTTGATCGAGGCGATGGCATTCCTCTTCGAAGTATTTTTTAATCATAACATAATCTTCGTCATTGCTGATGAATAGCATGCCAAATAATTCTCGTAAAAATTCTAAATCTTTAGTTATTGGCAACACTTGCGCATAATATTCGTAGCGTTTTAACTCCTCGGCATAATTGGCAAGGGGATTATTTTGATGAGAAAAGTGATACCAAGCGGCAATCATCTCGGCAATGGCGTCAAAAGGCATCGAGATATCGATCATATCGGCGATTAGTTCCAATAATTGCTTATATGAAGCAGGTCTTATAAATTCCCCGTCGCGATAATAGGAGCTGATAGCATCACGCTTTTGAAAATATAGTTCGCGAACGCGTTTAAAATCAATAATATTACTTTTTTTCTTTGGACTACTCGCACCTTTACGAGCTTTAAAGCGATGAAAATATTCTTCCTTGAGGGTTCTTTCGATAGCCGAAATATCCTTATCGCGAACCTTAAAGAAGCGCAAAAAAGCGATAACAAAGTCAATATCTTCGAGGGTATGATGCGGATAGACATCGATAAAATGTTCTTTAAAAGTCGCATTTATGGCCATCAAGGCTTCGATATTTATCGGATAGGCTTTGATATAACGTTCGATATCCAAAAGTAAAAGTTTATCGCGATACGTCTTCGCATCCGCGGGAAGTTCCAAACGCGCAATTAATTGACCGGATTTTATGAGGGCCCGGATTTCCCGAGGACTAAAATAATAAAAATCGAATTCATCGAGATGGGCAATATCGATAGAATATTCCGGATTTAAATCGGTTTCTAAATTGGCCATGACATACTTCGATATGACTAAAAGCTTTTCAATAGGCGTAAAATTCGATAGCGATAAGACATCTAAAAGAGCCCGAAAATAAGTAAATAGCAGCTGATTATCATATTCATCGACATCGAGAGCACAGCCATAAAGCGTATCGATTACCGATAAATTATTACAGATCTTTAGATACTCATCATATAGCACTTCTCGTCTTTCATCATGAATGGTCATGGTTTCTCGCTCATATTCCTTTTTTAATTCGTTAAAATATTCCAGTTGTTCATTTAGAAAATCGATATAGTAATAATGTTTTTCATCGATAAGATCCCGAACCATACGCACACCTCTATTAACTGTCTATTTTAACATAAAATATATTTATTGCAATATTTAAAAAAATGGTTTTATATTATTCGGAAAATTGATATAATTAATTAGAAAGTATTAATCATCTGGGAGGTTTTGTATGAGTTTAAATGCTTATTGTCGTTTTAAAACGGCAATGAATTGTGAAAAGTTGGCAACAGAAGACCAATTTAATGATTATAAGGACGGCGAATGTTGGGAAATTTTGCAAGTTCTAAATCCCGATCTATTGAACTTCTTAAATAGTCAAAATACTACGGATTTTGTAATGACCCGTTCGACAAACGACATAGTTACGCTTATAACTTATCACGTATGCTATAATTGTGAAGATACGCTTCATCGCTATGAGCAAAGTTTCATCATCGAGAATAATACTCAAAATATCTTAGTAAAATTGACTGATCAACAAACGATGAATGCCGAATTAAAAATATTTAATAATGGCGAATTCTTTGATCCTTCTACAAAGGGTACGAATTATCCAAAAGCCCTTGAAAATGAACAGACACAAATTGAATTTCCAAGCTCCAAGCGACCTTGTGGTTCCCTATTTAGTCAGACAAGACTTAACGATCGCGTAATGACCGAAAAATATGAACAAGGTATGCCCCTATCTTCGGCTTTCACTAGTGAAGATACGATCTTAAATATCTGTAGTCATGGTGCTTTGCGAATTCTTTATAATGATGATACTCGCGTTTCCAAAATTCAATTGGTCCATAAAAGTTTTCAAGTGGAATCGCCTCTCGAAGAAAATGGCTACCATGCCGATGGTTGGTTTGATGCCACGATGATTGCCAAGCGCATCGATGATGAAATAACGGAAATATGTCGCGTCATCAAAAAAAATATAAACGAACCACAACGCCAACATAAATTAGAATATTGAGAAACCCCTCGCGGGTTTCTCATTTTTTTAAGGATTAAGAATTATTGACATCGGCACCCTCTTAGATGTCTGATACAATAGATCGTCGATTTGGCCTTTAAAGCGAAGTTTACCATGATCATCATATTCGATGATGCTTGAATACGTATGATTGTAGTAGTCAAAAATATTGCCATTAGCTTGGATATAGTCATCCTTAAAAAGATAGTAAAGTCTTCTTCATACGTGTATTATAGAATGAATATTCCCAAGTGTTCAAACAGGATTTTAATGCCCAAGGCGATTAACATTAATCCCCCTAAGATGAGCGCTTTTTCGTGAAACATCTGTCCCACCGTTGAACCAATTTTAACGCCTAGCATCGTCGTAATGAAAGTTACGACGTACGTAATTATCGTCGCCAATATAATATCGACATCTAAAAAGGAATAAGTAATTCCTACCGTAAAGGCATCGATACTAACGGCAATCGAAAGAATAACCATATCCTTAATTCCCAAAGCCTCATTGCACTTTATCGCGTCCTCTTTGGCCTCTTTGATCATATTATATCCCAAATAACCCAAGACAAAGAAGGAAATCCAATGATCTATTTGATAGAGAAAATGTTCTAAAATATTGGCAAGAAAAAAACCTAATAAGGGCATTAAAGCTTGAAAAAAAGCAAAATATAGACTGACAATTAACAACTTTTT
Source organism: uncultured Bacilli bacterium (assembly GCA_947598395.1). Classification (GTDB taxonomy): domain Bacteria; phylum Bacillota_I; class Bacilli_A; order RF39; family UBA660; genus CAG-582. The sequence continues at coordinate 5,108 of CANQFG010000034.1, read as the reverse complement.
TAAATTTGGTCGGCACAATTCGATGCCTTTAGAAATAGCCGCCGAAAAAGAGTCCATGCTCAAAGCTAAGGCCAAAATAACTAATTCATATCCGTTCAAAGAGATTCTCCTTAAGACCACATATTCGTCAAGTTGCCATCCTCCAAATATAAATTATCCAATAAAAGGAAATACACCCAGTCACTATGTAATAATTCATCGACAGTATAAGTATTGACATGCAAATCATTATCTAAAGCTTCGGCCACATAATAATGGTCCGTATCATAACCGATAAGAATTCCAATATGACCATAACGGCTCAATAAATCCCCAACTTTTAGGCGCTCGAGATTTTCCGCTTTATTGGCGACTTTTTCGCCTAAGTCATCCAAATCATTCGTCTTTTTCGCACTTATTCCCGCACCGGCATCGCCGACATCAAAACCGGCATTATATAAGGCCCACGAGACATAGCCACTGCAATCGAGGCCATTGGCACTTTTGATGCCCGTCGTATGCGAATATAGGGGACAGCCCCAAATAGCTGGTCCCGCATCACTGGCTGCTAGATCATTAAATTTCGAAGCATCTAAATATAAACCGCGGTGATAATACCTTCCCTCGCCATCGACATAGCGCCGCTCCCCATTGGTAAGAAGGCGGCCATTTTCATAAAAATAAGCGATGCGATAGGGAAATTCCAAAGCTAAGAACCTGGCAGCCGCGACCGCCCCAGCTCGCGTATTATAGCCCGCCATTTGAATGCGATAGGCCAAGAGGTCATCGAGTTTTTGGGCCTCTTCTTCGGTATATTGCTTGCACTTTAGATAAGCTTTTTTATTATCAATTACAGGACGTATTAACAAATCCGTTACTTCGACCGTTAGAGTATCTTTGCTAGAAGCATTGCTAAATACGACATCGGCACTGCCCACCTTTTGGGCTTCAATCGTCGTATCCGTAATAGTGATGATATCGCTATCACACGAAACTTTAACATTATTTCCTTTATCTTCTAATTTATAGGATTCACCAACTACCAAATATATATGTTTAATATCCAAATTTATATCTTCATTTATATCATCGCTAGAAAAAGTTTTAATTATATCAGGTTTGAAAGTTATAACACAAATTACGATAATTACGATAACGATAAATATATTATATATCTTGCGCATGGGCCTCACCTAAATAAATTATAGCATATAAAAACCGTTTTAAACGGTTTTACTTAATTTATTCGATTTTTTTAATAATGTTAAAACGCGTGATATTTTAAATTCATATTCGCGTTTATAACCCGTCAATTCTTTAAGTTTGCTAATTTCCATTACTTCGATATAGATATGGTAGAGCATCAACGAAACACTTACAGAAGTGATGATCAATACGAGCATCGAAAATAAGAGGAAAGCATAGACGCCCGTAAAGAACGATAATATTACTAATCCACCACTGGCCCCTTCGATTAAAGCATTGATGAGCAATAATTCCAAGCGTTCCCTACTATGATTTTCATAATTATCAATTTTATTGGCAACAGCTATCTTATTTTTGACAATGGCCCGATTGATCTTATTGACATTTTTACGGTTATTTTGCACCCGTCGCGTTTCACCGCGCGTCGATTTTAAAATGATATCATCACCCATTATTTCATATTCCAAGACAAAGCGTTCAAAATGGGATCTCATCGCCCGTTCATAACGTTTTTTGATAATGGTACCAATTTTTTTTAATCTCGCCAACATGACAATTACCCCCTAAAATTGTTTGCTATTATACTACATTTTATGCTAAAAGAAAAATTATCATGTTTATTTATATGTAAACTTGACACTAGTAAGTTTCTTCAACAAATATTTAATCTCGGAATTTAGGACATAAAAAATATCATAGCTTGACTATAATATTTTTATTTGTTATTTAAGCCATATTGTAAAGTTTTATTGACGATATTGTATGCAGCTTCTTTGGAAAACGGCTTTTGCAACATATCGACGATATCATAATTAGTAGCTTTCGCAATGCCGTCGGCACTATCCTCACCCGATATTATCGATACCGGTATTTGTTTAAATAAATCATGTTTGGCAAAATAATCCAAAACTTCAAGGCCACTCATTTCTGGCATTTGCAAATCGAGGAATACGCCCGAAATAAGATCGCGATTTTTTTCGACAAAAGTTATGACTTCCTTGCCATTGCGAGCGACAATAATATTATAATTATCCTTAAATAATTTAGTAAAGAAATTCGTAATTACTTTAGAATCATCGGCGATAAGTAAGGTCTTGCGATCGTTTAAAATATTGGCTTCGCGAACGGGAATCATGAAGATATATTTCCAAACTTCCTCGCTTCTTTCCATAAAGAGTACTTCGCGCGAAGTGCCTTCGGAGACTAAGACCTCGCCATATTCATCATTATTGAGAACATCCTCAATAAGATGGGGATATTCCTCATAGTCACTTTTTAATTCGTCTATCGAAATCGTATCGGTTATGCGGAGTACTTTGCCCGTATATTTCACATAGTATACTTCCGAAGTATCGTCTTTTATAACGATAATATTTTCACAAATACTTGCTAGTAAAGTCGGAATTTTACTAATTACTTGATTTATATCCATAGGATAACCTACTTTCCTAAATATGTATGAACAATATCTTCAATCCGTTTTTCTTCATCTAATAGATTTTGTAAATTCGTTTTAATATATTCCAAGTTATTTTCCCGACCGGCCATTTCATGATTATAGGATAATTCGGCTAGCGTCGTAAAACCCAAATACTTGGAATCGCTTTTTTGGGCATGTACCAAGGTCGTATATTCCGGTAAATTGCCCGTTTGTGCATAATTTATAATATTGGGAACGCGCGTCTTACTCTCCTCTAAAAAGTCATTAAGAGTTTCATTATACATTTCCATATCGCCAAGTAATTCAAGGCCTTTATTGACATCGATCCCATTATTGATCAAAATATTTATATCCATTTTTCCACCTCTATGATAATTATAACAAGCATTATAATGTAATTTTTAAATTTCTAAAAAATTGACATCATTTTGACATATTACGATTAATTCGCATTTCTTGACTGACGTTACTATCATAATTGCGAAGGCGCTTATCGGCTTCCTTTTCATGATAGATGGCAAAGACGACTTCAATGGCAATTACCGAGATAAAAAGGACCATAATGACGATGGTAAATACGGCTACCGTATTCATCTTTTTCTTCTTTTTCATATATTCACCTCTTTAATATAATTTATAAATCAATTCTGTCTGTTCATTTTTAAAGCCCAAATCTTCGAATATTTTTCGAATATACTGCCGGACATAGAGCACTTTGACGACGATATCGCGATTAGTTAAATTGCGGATATAATTGATTAAGTCGACGATAATATCTTTAGATTCGCCATAGATGAGACTTAAGACGATCGTCGAACCAATTAGATTGAATTTGACGACACCTCTTATGGCCTTAGGAGAGCGAATGACGACGATATTGGCATTATCCAAATTGACGACTTCGGGCTGATCATCGAGTTTAAAGCCGAGATAATTGTTGGCTGTATCCAAACTATGACGATGATGTTCCAAAAGATACCAATTCACATCCTCTTGCCGATCATTGATGATAAAATTATGCTTAAGGGGCCATATGGTATCCTCTTTAAAATGATAATGATATAGAGAACTAATTCCTTTAAAGCCACATTCGATCAATAAGGAATTCATTTGGACGCTATAGGGGCTATTATCATAAAAGATATTTAAACCGCGTTCATCGCGCCGCAAGGTTTCAATAGTTTCCTTGATCATCTGACGCATGAGGTCCCAATCCTTAACTAAAAACTTGATATCGCCTAAATAGTAATTATTGTGAATCAACTTCACAATTAATAGCATGATGATATGCCCGTTTTCCTTGATGCTCATGACAATTAAAGAATCCATGACATTATCGACAATATCCTGGACTTCTTCTAAAGAGCCCTGGATTTGCCGATAGAAATCTTTTAATAACACTTCATCATTTTTGGTTATTTGATAGAGCATATCGCCACTCCCTACGATAATTATTATACCATGTATTTACTTCCATACAACAAAAAAATAGGCATCATTTGGCCTATTTAATTTAGTTTTTATCGCCCTCTTCGAGCATCGTCGTTATGAATATGCCATATCCCCTTTTGACATTTTCGACAACGACATGGGTGACGGCTCCATAGATCTTATTATCTTGCAAAATGGGCGAACCCGACATGCCTTGGACAATGCCACCCGTTTTATCTAAAAGACGTTTATCCGTAATTTCAAAATAGATATTCTTAACATCACTCTTCGTATCGATCTTCGTAATATTAATTTCATAATAGTTTACGGTTTCGTCATTTAAAACCGTACTAATCGTCGCTTTACCTAATTTTAAATCTTCGGGTTGGCCAACGGCAACTAGTTCTTTGTTTAATAAATTATCATAATTGCCGTAGATTCCATGACGCGTATTTTTAACGATCGTCCCATAGACTTTATTGGCATAGAAGCGCGCATTTTTGGTACCGGGACTGCCATTTACCGAGCGATCGATGCTGGAAACGGAACTTTTGAAAATAGAACCCGTCTTTACCTCAATTTTCGCGTTGCTATTGCTTTCGATTATCTCGTGTCCGAGCGCCCCATAGATCTTCGTCTCGGGATCGATATACGTAAGCGTTCCAATTCCGCTTATCGAATCTTTGACATAGAGACCCGTCTTATATAGATCGCCACTTTTTATCAATTTAAAGGTAATTTCATTTTGGGCACCTTTGCTTTCGATAAGCATCTTGACTTTCCCATTTTGTTGATATTTATCGATGGCACTTACGAGCTCGGCAATCGTCTCCACCGGTTCATTGGCAATTTTGAGGATTTTATCGCCAACATTTATCGAATTCTTATTATATTTACCTTCAATTTCATAAAAACCGACGACCATTATTCCATCGGATACAATTTCAATACCGATATTTTCGCCACCAGGGATAATATAATTCGAATAGGCAAAAACATTAAAAGGACATAATAATATCAAGGTTAGTAAGACTATTTTAATATTTTTCAT
>CANQFG010000033.1 GCA_947598395.1 uncultured Bacilli bacterium | reverse complement strand
TGTATTTGCGGATAACATAAAGATATAAAAAGGCAAACATCGTCCAAATAAGAGAGGTACCAATCGAGATATATTTACCTATATGAAGGGGAATAATCTCATAAGTCCATAATGAATAACCATGAAGTCTCTCAAGTATCCAACCACCACTAAATTCAAGTAAGGATAAAACGACAAAGAAATATAAAATCATCAATAAGGTTTTATATTTCTTTTTTATGTTTAATTTATCAAACCATTTCTTTGAGAGTAAGACAATAATGACACCCGTTCCATAAAAGGGCGTCCACCAAAGATGCATAAAACCACTTTGATTATGAATTTTTAATATGGCGAATAAAATTGTTTCAAAGAAAAAGCCAATAATGGAAAATAATAAAAAATTGTTGATATAGTAGTACATAGAATCACCACTATTAGTATCAACAATTTCTTCGATAATATAAATTATTTTTTTAATATATCTATAGTATGAGCAGCTGCCCCTAACATATCCTTTCGTTCACAAGTATGCAAGTGATAATCGATAAACAATTTAAATGTCTCCTCATCCATTTTATTTAGATAGGGTCTTAAATAATTAGCTGGACCATCGGAAGTAACAATCTTTATTCTCTTTAAATCTACGATATTATTTAATTCATCGATTTCTTCTAAACGGACGACACTATAAAGATCGGTATCTTTACTAAGGCAATGATAATTATCATCGATTTCTTTATTAGCTTTGGCATCTTTGATAAAGAGATCTTTAAAACCATGGGTAATGATGCAATAATCATTCATACAATAAGCGACGAATAATATCCCATCTTTTTTTAAAACCCTTTTAGCTTCTTTTAAGGCTTTTATCTTATCTTCTTTAGATATGAGATGATACATTGGTCCAAATAAGATAACTAGATCAAAACTTTCATCATCTAAAAAATTTAATTTAGTCGCGTTTCCTTGAAAGCAATGGATACTATCATTTTTCTTTTCAATAACTCTTAAGTTATGTTTAACAAGTTCGATGGCTGTGACTTCATAACCTTCCAGTGCCAATGAATAAGCATATTTTCCCGTACCCGCCCCAATATCTAAGATGCGCATACCCGGTTTTAAATAATCATGAATATATTTCATACTAGTAATAAATTCAACTTGGCCATGCCGCGTATTTAGACGTTTTTCTTCATTAAATTTATTATAATAGGTAATTAAATTTTCTTCGTTCATATGACACCTCAATAATCTTTAAAATATTATATCTTTTTGCATTATTTGTTGCAATAGAAAGAATTTTGAATAAACATTGACCAATATCCCCACTATAAAGGTGAAAGGAATGGCAAATAAGTGAATAAATACAAAGTAAGTATTAATGGTCTCGATACAAATAATATTCGGGTTTTAAAAAAAGATGAGATGGATGAATTATTTCAAAGATATAAAAATGGTGATGAGCAAGCCAAAGAGGAGATTATCAATGGCAATTTAAAGTTAGTTTTATCGATAATCAAAAATTATAATAATGGCAAAAATGATATGAATGATCTCTTTCAAGTGGGTTGTATTGGTCTAATTAAAGCCGTCGATAATTTTGATACTTCATTAAATGTCATGTTTTCGACCTATGCGGTGCCCCTAATTTTGGGAGAAGTAAAACGTTATATCAGGGATTCCAATGTCGTAAGAGTAACGCGAAGTATTCGCGATCTTGCCTATCATATTATGAAATTTAAAGATCAATATATGGAAATTCATGGCCTAGAACCTCCTATTGAAGTAATTTTAAAGGAGATGAATATTACGGAGTATGAACTTAAAGAGGCAATGGATTCCTTAAAGGAACCCGTTAGTATATTTGAACCCATTTATAATGATGGTGGAGATACGATTTATTTACTCGATCAATTAGCTGATGATAAAGAGCAAAATGTCGATAAAGATTTGATTATCTCTTTAAATAAAGCGATGACAAAACTCAAAGAACGCGAAAAAAATATATTAGTTGATCGGTATATTGTCGGTAAGACCCAAATGGAATTAGCTCAAGAATTGGGAGTTAGTCAAGCTCAAATATCGCGGATTGAAAAGAATGCCATTATGAATGTCAAAAAATTAATCAAATAGTTCTAATTGTCAAAGATTAGTAAAATATGCCATATATATTATGTAAATATGATATAATGATTTTAAGATATGAAGAAAGAAGTGAAATAATGGGCTTAATTAGGGCAACAGTTGGTGCGGCATCCAAAGTAGTTGGCGATCAATTTAAAGAGTTTGTTACATTGCCAACTGTCGAAGGAAGTGCTTTAGTCGTTAGAGGTGAAGTACATCATGGCGATGGAAATCGAGTAAGTACGGAAGGGGTAATTACCAATGGCAGTAAAATAGTCGTTCCTAGTGGCTATGCCATGATGATTATCGATAATGGCGAAATTAAAGAATTTAGTGCCGAAGCTGGCGAATTTATTTGGGATACATCGAGCGAACCAAGTGTCTTTGAGGGTGGTTTCTTTAAGGGCATAAAGGAATCGATAAAAAATATTGGCAATCGTATTACTTATGGTGGACAAGCTGCCAAAGATCAACGCGTATATTATGTCAATTTATTGAATATTACGGGTAATAAGTTTGGTTCATCAAATCCGGAAACAATATTCGATCCAGTCTATGGTTCAGTAGAGATAACTTTCTTTGGTGAATATTCTTTTAAGGTCGTCGATCCAACCGTATTGGTAACGAGCTTAATTGGTGCTAATTCTAAAGATATCGTCATGGTCGATGATGTCGTTGGTGGTCAATTAAAATTGCAATTTGCTAGCAACGTTTCAACTTGTATAAGTGATTTAATGACAAAAGATAATATTTCTTTTAATGTTGTACAATCTCATAAAAATGAAGTTGTTACGAAGATGAATGATTTATTAGATGAATCATGGAAAAAACAATATGGTTTAGAAATTCAAAATGTTGCTATCAATATCAATGCTAGTGAAGAATCTAAAAAAATTATTCGCGAAGTTGATTCCGAATTATCACGTGAAAAACGGCGGGGCGATTTATATTCGACTAATCCTTCGGGCTTAATGGCAGCTGCTACTGCTGATGCGATGAAGACGGCTGCTGGAAATGAAAATGGTGCCATGATGGGATTCATGGGTATGAATGCTGCTCAAGGTATGGGTGTAGGGGCAATGAATGTCGCCAACACTATGACGCCAAATGATGCCAGTGCAGGAACGGCAAAATTCTGCTCCAATTGTGGACATCCTGTAACGGGTAAGTTCTGCTCTAACTGTGGTACAGAAGTAAAATAAAAATAAAGTTTATTTAAAAATAGCTCACTTCGGTGAGTTTTTTCATGTTGAAAAAAATGCAACTGGGGGGGGGTGCAATACAATAGAAAAAATGGAAAATAGGAGCAGAGATTGACATGAAAAAAGGAATAACAATAGCATTAATATTGATGAGTATAGGATTTGCAGCAGTAACAACATCACTAGTAATAAATGGAACAATCAATTATGGATATGATAGTGAAGAATTTGATGTTTACTTTAGTGAAGCCATATTAGATGGTGAAGTAAAAAGTGAAGAACTAATTGATACAGATAAAAAGAGCATCACATTTACTACAAAAGATTTAAGTAAACAAGGTGATCGAAGTATATTAGAATATCAAGTAATGAACAATAGCAAACAATATAATGCAGAAGTAGAAATAAATTGTGAAAGATTAGAGGCAGGTGGAAATGTATCTGAAACTCAAACCAGTGAATATACGGAAATAACTCCAAGCCCAAAAAGTTTAACAGTGAAAGCCCAAGAGAGTCGGAAGGGAACAATAACCGTAGAGTTAAAAAAAGTAAGTACAGAAGAAAAAGAAGAAAAATTTAAATGTAGTCTAACGGTAACACCAACAGAAAGAGAAGAAAAACCAAGTACCTATATTGCGGATAATTCTTGTAATAGTGTAGCAGTACCAAATTTAGGCGATGAAACAAAATTAATACCAGTAACCATCGATGATAATGGAACAGTAACAAAAGTAAATAAAGATGATGAAAATTGGTATGATTATTGCAATAAGCAATGGGCCAATGCGGTAATATTGACAGATACTGCTAAATCTTATGATGATGATCAACAAATTGAAGATAATGATATTGAAAGCTATTTTGTGTGGATACCAAAATATAAATATAGATTATGGAATGTTAGTGTCGATAATCCATTGTATACAGTGCATTCAATTGAGATAGAATTTGATACTGAAGATACAACTGATATAGATGGTGTTTCTTGTACAACGCCAATGGATAGCGGAAATATTGGTAATTGTGAAAATGGCGAATATATGACACATCCCGCATTTATTTCATTTGGAGTTGACGGTTTCTGGGTCGGTAAATTTGAAACTGGTTACAAAGATGCTAAAGAAAAAGCTGGCGCTGAGGTAGATAGTGCTGATTCCAATAAAATAATCATAAAACCCAATGTTTATTCATGGCGGAATAATACAGTAAAGAATATGTTTAATGCCGCAAAAGAATATGAAACTAGTCTAAATTCACATATGATGAAAAATACGGAATGGGGAGCAGTAGCCTATCTATCTCACTCAATATTTGGAACGAATAAAGAAGTAACAATAAATAATAATAGTTCATATAAAACGGGTTATGCTGCATTACCAAGTACTGATCAAAGTAAATATCCTGGTGTATCTGGTGATAGTATATTATTTAACTCTGAATGGAGTACATCAACGGGCTATATGGCAAGTACCACGGGAAATATCACGGGTGTTTATGATATGAGTGGTGGAGCATGGGAGCATATGGCAGCATATGTATCAGGATCTTCAGATGTTACCAGTGGATTCCAAGTAAATGAATTAAGTGCTTTAGACCCAAAACTAGTCGATGTTTATGATAAAAGTAGTACTACTCAAAAAAAATATATATGATCTTAGGAGATGCCACTGGGGAAATGGGAAAATATTCATGGAATAGTAGCCTATTGAGAACAGTAAATAGTTGGTATGCCGATGATTCAGCGTTCGCTAACATGTCGCAACCCTGGCTTGGGCGTGGAGGATTTTTAACGAGTGGAGCTCTTGCTGGCCAGTTTGCCCTCGATAAACGTGCTGGTGGAGGCGATAGACAAATTGGATTTCGCCTTGCTCTAGCTCCATCTAATTAAACACAGAAATGTGTTTTTTTTATAAATAATTGTAACTTATTGAATAATGCATATACTTTATTAGGTGAAGTTATGCGAATAAGTGATTTACAGACTAAAGAGGTCGTCAATCAAAATGATGGGCGCAATATTGGTCGAATTATCGATATGGATATCTTGGAAAATGGCACTATTAATTACTTTGTCGTTGAACCCAAAAAGATGCTAAAAAAACTCAATATATATAATAATGAAACGAGTATTAAAATAAGCCAAATTATTAAAATAGGGGAAGATGTAATACTTGTAGATTTAAAGTAAATAATGTATAATGTTTGCAGGTGTCGCTTATGAATAAAAAGAAATTTATTATTGCTATAATTATTCTTTTATTTGATCAAATAAGTAAATTAATCGTAAGCCTTTTTAGTATATCAAAGACTATTATACCTGGTTTTTTTGGCATTCATTATTGTCAAAATACGGGAGCAGCATGGTCTATTTTAGAAGGACATCAAGGCTTACTTATCATCATAACTATTTTAGTTTTAATATTGGTCTATAATATGATGTTTTCTTTTGAAGAAAATAGACTTAATGATTTAGCTTTTGGTTTATTATTTGGTGGAATAGTCGGCAATTTAATCGATCGTATTTTATATAGTTATGTTCGAGATTTTATCTCATTTAATATCTTTGGTTATGCTTTTCCCGTATTTAATATTGCCGATTTATGTATTGGATTAGGTGTAATTTTAATAATATATATAACTATTAAAGGAGAAATTAGTAATGCAAATCGAAGTAAACGAAGACGGCATAAGAATCGATAAATATCTAACTGAATATTTAGATACCTCGCGTAGTACTATAGCTAAGATGTTAGAAAATCGACTTATCTTAGTAAATAGTAAAGCTGTTAAAAATAATTATCTCGTTAAAAATGGCGATCTTATTGAGATAGTTGGCGAATATAATGAAGAAATTACTATTGAACCTCAAAATATACCATTGGATATTGTCTATGAAGACGATGATATCATAATTATCAATAAACCTAGTGGAATGGTCGTTCATCCAGGGGCGGGCAATAATCGCGATACTTTAGTTAATGCTCTCATAAATCATACGAATCAATTATCCGATTTAAATGGCTATATTCGTCCGGGAATAGTTCATCGTATCGATAAGGATACGTCTGGTCTCATGATCGTTGCCAAGAACAATAAAGCACATCAAATTCTTGCGGATATGTTGGCACATCACGAAATAAAACGGGAATATATTGCCCTATTAAAAGGCGTATTTTTAAATGATACGGCTACAATCGATGCTCCAATTGGTCGGGATAAATTAAATCGCAAGCGAATGACGGTGACGGGAGAAAATTCCAAAGAGGCAATAACGCATTTACGCGTCTTAAAACGCTTTAAAGATTATACTTTAGTTCGTCTAAAATTAGAGACGGGAAGAACCCATCAAATACGCGTTCATATGCAATATATCGGCTATCCCGTATATAATGATCCAGTATATACTAATGATAAATGTACGGAGTTTGGCCAATTTTTACATTCGGCTAGCATTGACTTTTTGCATCCTATTACCCATGAGCCAATGCATTTTGAAGCGCCATTACCCACATATTTTCAAAATTTTATTGAAGCATTAGAGACGGAAGAATAAAGGGCTATTTACTTAAAATAAAATCTATTATACAATATAATTTGTGAAGGGAGTAGTATCATGAGTAGTAGTTTGAATTTACCAAAGATGGATGAGATAACCATGCGCTTAGTGCATTACTTCATTACCAAAGAGAATTATCAACCCATATTAGTTGCTGGATTAGAAAATGAGATATGGCTTGAAAATATAAATAAAAAATATAGTGTTATTCGGATTAATAGCAATTATATCCATAATAATGAACAATTAAATTTTGATGTCTTTAAGGCTCAAGAAATTGTCAAACAAATCAAAAAGAAGACATTTTCCTTTAGTTGTGATACGTTAAATATCCTATTAAATGTCGGTGATAATGTTAAACTCGATAATAATAGTTATAAACATATAAGTATTTTAAAGGTCGATAATGTTAAAGATTTTAACAATGAGACGATGTCAAAATTATTTCCAACATTGAAAGATGATAAAATCGATGCCCATGATGAGATGGAATTTTTCTTAAATGTCACCCATGATATTAATGTTAAAACGGAAGAAAAGAATAAATTATATGAAAAGACTTTCAAGAAAAAGAAGATCGTCGTAACTTATGCTTTGATAATTATTAATGTCATTGTCTTTATCCTTTCCTATATGTTGGGTATTATCGATGTCAATATGTTTTCGATGAATTTGGCTGCTTTGCGAGCTGGCGAATTTTGGCGCGTAATTACTTCGTCATTCTTTCATGGGGGCTATTTACATCTTTTCTGCAATATGTATTCGCTTTATATTTTAGGTACCCAATTGGAAACATTTATGGGCAAAGCCAAATTTTTGGTCGTCTATTTCCTAAGTGCAATTGTCGCCTCATTAGTAAGTGGGGTCTTAAATGGCGTATCGGTTGCCTCCATTGGGGCTAGTGGGGCCATCTTTGGCCTCATGGGCGCGATGCTCTACTTTGGTTATCATTTCCGCCTTTATTTGGGGTCATTTGTCAAAAATCAAATCTTGCCCATTATCATTCTAAATCTCTTTATCGGCTTTTCGATGTCCTATATCGATAATTTTGCCCATATTGGCGGTTTAGTTGGCGGCTTCTTTGCAAGTATGATCGTCGGCATTGAAGGCAAGACTGATAAGACCGATTCTCTAAATGGCATCATCGTCACGATCATTCTTTTGGCCTTCTTAATCTTTATGACTTTTAGATAATTTTTAATCATCGACTATCGATAGAAGAAATTCTATTGATAGTCTTTTTTTAAGTATTAGGCAAAATAAAAACTCCTTGCGGAGCTTTTTTTTGAGTATTTATAATTTTCGATATAGGCCAATGGCAATTCCTAGAATCGTACAATTGGGAACGATAATAGGGGCCATTTCATCATTTTCCGGTTGTAGGCGAATGTGATTGCTTTCTTTGTAGAAGGTCTTTAACGTAACTTCATTGTCTTCCGTCATCGCGACGACGATATCGCCATTATGCGCGACATTTTGCTTTTTGACGATGACGATATCGCCATCATAGATACCGACGTTCTTCATCGACTCTCCCGAACATTTTAAAGTAAAAATTGACTCTCGAGCAGGTATGAGACTAGCTGGCAAAGTAAAGAATTCATTGGGATTTTCGATAGCTTCAATTGGGTTACCACACGCGACTTTACCCAAAAGGGGAACGGATACGACATCTTCTTTATCATTATCCGTATCGAATTCATTGTCGACGAGCAATTCGATCGTCCGAAACTTGGAATTTTCTTTGCGGATAAAACCTTTGCTTTCGAGTTCTTTTAAATGCGTATGTGCCGTTGCCGGACTAGATAGGCCCATGCCCGCACATATTTCGCGAACTGAAGGTGGGTAACCATGGGAGACCATATACTTTTTGATATAAGTTAAAGTTTCTTCTTGCTTTTTCGTCAAATCTTTAATCATCTTAATATCCTCCTACTAAAAATATAGCAAACAATTGTTTAAATGTCAAACAATTGTTTAAATAAAGTAAAATCGAACAAATGTTTTGAAAAACTTTTGACACGAACAAACGTATGTGATATATTCAAAATGTAGGAAGGAGTGATACTTATGAGTAGAGTATTCGATGAGTATAAAGGGGTGATCGTCTTCTTTGTTGTCTTAGTCGTTATGGCTAGTTTACTAAATAACCGCGTTCGAGAATTAAACAATCTTGAAAGTACTAAGACAATAGCTTATTATGAACAATAATGCATCATGAAAATCTTTATCTAAAGTATAGGTAGAGATTTTTTAAATTGTATGTTATACTCTTACGAGTAGGTGATTTACTATGAATTTGCCAAATATGCAAGAAGCCAAACGGCGCGATTTAAATACGCATTACCGCTATGAAGCGCCGTTAGTTAATAATCAATTTAAGGATCAAAAATATTTTATCAAGACATATGGGTGCCAAATGAATGTGCATGATTCCGAAGAAATTGCTGGTCTTTTAGAGAATTTGGGATATGTTCCAGCTACTAGTGAACTCGATGCCGATTTAATTATCTTAAATACCTGTGCTATTCGGGAAAATGCCCATGATAAAGTCTTCGGTTTTTTAGGGCGTTGTAAACATTTAAAGAAAGAGAATAAAAATTTAAAATTAGTTTTATGTGGCTGTATGGCCCAAGAAAAATCCGTTGTCGATGAAATAATGGAACATCATACTTATATTGATTTAGTATTCGGTACGCATAATATTCACGAACTTCCCAATTATCTTATGAATTTAAAAGCGGGTTTAAATATCGAAGTCAAGAGCAATGAAGGCGATGTCATCGAAGTCGGCGAAAACTTTAAACGCGATAGCCAATATGTCGCGTGGATCAATATCATGTATGGCTGTGATAAGTTTTGTACATATTGTATTGTCCCTTATACGCGTGGTAAGGAGCGTTCCCGCAAGATGGAAGATGTCCTAAGAGAAGTCAATTGCCTTAAGGAAAAGGGCTATAAAGAGGTCACCCTTTTAGGGCAAAATGTCAATGCCTATGGCCATGATTTAGAAGATGGTACGACGTTTGCCAAACTCTTAGAAAATGTTGCCCTTACGGGAATGGATCGCATCCGCTTTGTCACATCGCATCCATGGAATTTTACCGATGAAATGATCGATATCATTGCCAAATATCCCAATATCATGCCGTATATTCATCTGCCTTTGCAAAGTGGGTCGGATCGCATATTGAAATTGATGGGACGTAGGTATACTAAGGCCGAATATTTAGCTTTATTCCATAAGATGAAAGAGCGCATTCCCCATGTCAGTATCACGACCGATATCATCGTGGGGTTCCCGAATGAAAGTGATGCCGATTTTGAAGAAACCTTAAAAGTCGTCGATGAATGTCAGTTCGATGGGGCCTTCACCTTCATCTATTCCCCGCGGGAGGGAACGCCAGCTGCTAAGATGACCGATAGTATTCCCTTAGCGATAAAAGAAGAACGCCTTCATAGATTGAATGAAATTGTCAATAAGTATTCCAATATGAACAATCAAAAATATTTAGACAAGATCGTTCCCGTCTTATTAGTCGGACCAAGCGAAAAGGGTCAAGATAAGTTATATGGTTATACCGATACGATGAAACTCGTCAATGTTCAATGTGATAAAGCTCTCGAAGGTCAAATCGTTCCCGTCAAAATAACCGAAGCCAAAAGTTTTAGCTTAGATGGCATAGTTGCGGAAAAATAGTTTTATTTTTCCGTATTTTTTTGCTATAATGAAAATAGTAAGAATTGAGGGGATATGAATGAATCAAAATAGCCAAGAAAATAATCAAGCTGCCGGCAATAATGAATATGTTAATCCTCAAAGCATGGAAGCCGAAGTCATCGGTGAATTGCGCAAAGAAAAGATTGGCAAACCCATTCTCGTCTTCGAAATATTTGGCTTATTAGTATTAGTCCTCATCGCTCTTCCAATCGTTACGACGATGCTCGATAATGAAAATAGCATGCTTCATAAATTATTCTTTGGCAATGTCCAATCACCAATAGTTGAGGAACCGAAAAAGCAAGAATTCTTAGATGGCAAAGTCTTGCAACCATTAAATGCTAATTCGACGATCAAATATGAAAATTTAGTTATGAAGAATTTTCGCTTAGAAAATGGCCTTATCAAATGTATCATTTATAGTTATAACGATATTTTAAATCTCGATGAAGAGCCCCTATATTTGGAGATATATTCGACGAGCAATAATTTGTTAGCCGCAGTTAAATTAATTGGCTCCTATGATTATCAAGAGACCGAAGTTGAACTTACGAGTTATAATTTAAATTTTAATGAAAACTATACTTATAGTGGCAAAATAGTGGAAATGGGTTCCAATGATTATCCAGCCGTCACTATTGCCAGCGACGAATCGGGAATTGGCAGCTTTACTTGTTCTAAAGACAATCAAAAAATCGAATATCGCTTTCAAAATGGCTATTTAATCGGGATCATCGATACAGTAAAGGTAGCCTATAGTGCTCAAAATGCTCAAGAATATTTGAATTTAAAACGCGATTATGATAATAAAAAGGCCATCATTGGCGACAATGCACGCGTCGAAGAGGGAAGCGAAGGATTTACCTTTAGTGCCCAATTTGATTTGACTTTACCTCAATTTAGTTATCCGGAAAAATTGATAGACTATAATTATTATAATTTAGATACAGATGCTCGATTAGTTCATTATGCCCAAATAGGAAAAGGATATGATTGTCGATGAATTATAATTTTAGCATCAATGATTTTGAAGGTCCTTTGGACCTTTTGTTACATTTAATTCGCAGTAGTAAAATGGATATCTATGATATCAATGTCACGAGTATAACCAAACAATATTTAGATTTTATCGATCATAGCCGCGATTTATCCGTCGATATTGCCAGTGAATATTTAGTTATGGCTGCCGAATTAATTCATTTGAAAAGTCGTCTGCTCTTAAATAAGAAAGAGGAGAGCGAAGAAGATGACGATTATGAATTGAATTCGGAAGAAGATTTAAGAAATAAATTATTGGAATATCAAAAAGTTAAAGAAGTGACGAGTACTTTTAAAGAATTAGAAGATAGGCGAAGTGCTTTTTATACGAAAATACCTAGTGATTTAAGTGCATATCGCGATGAAGAGACCAATTTATGTTCCGATATTGGCATTGGCGAACTCTTAGATGCCTTTAGCCTCTTTCTAGCTCGACAAAAATTAAGTAAGCCCTTAAATACTAAAATTACTAAACGGGAATTATCGGTAACGGAACGTCGTCATCAAATTATGAATATCTTAAAAAAGGTCAAGAGATGCGAGTTTACATCGCTTTTTGATACGCTTACTAAACCTTATATTGTCGTAACTTTTTTATCGGTTTTAGAGATGGCTAAGAATAAGGAAATTAATTTGACTCAAGAACATAATTTTGGGCGAATAATGATAGAAATGAAGTGAAATTTGTGAAACAACTTGGAATATTAGAGGGAATTCTCTTTGTCATGGGCGATGAGGGCATTGATATTAAGAGCTTATGTGAAATTATGAATATCAATGAGACGGAAGCCAAAGATCTATTAAAAATGCTCAAAAAGAATTATGAAGCTGAAGATCGGGGACTTCGCATTTCTTATCTCGGGGATGCCTTTAAATTGACGACGAAAGAAGAACATAGAGAATATTATCAAAAATTGGTTACCAATCCGGGCACCAATAAGCTTAGTCAAGCGGCTTTGGAAACGTTGGCGATTATTGCCTATAATCAACCATTGACGGTGGGCGAAGTCAGTGAAATACGAGGCGTGCAAAGTGGCCAATTGATTCGCAAATTAGTAGCCAAAGGACTCCTTAAAGAGGCGGGAAAATCGGATATGCCGGGACGCCCCAATCTCTATCGAACGACCAGCGAATTCTTAGATTATTTTGGACTGGCTACCATCGACGATTTGCCAACCGTCGAGATGGAAGAAAATAATGAAAGTGAGACGGAATTATTTACGTCGATTTATAAAAATGAAGAAGATAAACAAACGCTTTAGTGAACCGACTTTTATCGAAAGTGCTAAGACTTTGGATAATGAGACGATTACATATAAAAGATTTAGTGATCAAACTTTTTCTCAAGAAATAAGTAATATAACTTTTGAAAATTGCCTTTTCGAAAATTGTCAATTTGTCGGTTCCATCAAAAACTGTACTTTTTATAATGTCCGTTTTACCAAATGTGATATGGCTAATTGCCTCATCGAACGTTGTGGTTTTCATGCAACATTATTGGAACAAGATCGCATGATTGGCATAAATATTGTGGATACTATCTTCAAAAATGTCGATATTTTAAATAGTTTGATGCGCTTAGCTAATTTTAGCAGTGTAACGATGAATGACGTGGTACTTAAAGATACTAACTTAACCCAATCGTATTTTGACTCGCTAACCTTTATACATCTCAATTTAGAAAACGTCGATCTTTCCCGTTCCGAATTTGTCAATACGCCTTTAAAGAATTTAGATGTACGCTCATCAGTTATTTCGGAAATTATCGTCGATCCCCAAATGGTTAAGGGAATGATCGTCACCGAAGTTGAAGCTATAGAACTAATTGACATTTTAGAATTAACGATTGATTAAAAAAAATAGTTACATTTTTTAATATACATGTTATAATTAATCTTGTAACACGCCTGTGTGGCGAAATTGGTAGACGCGTTGGACTCAAAATCCAATGGTAGCGATACCGTGCCGGTTCAAGTCCGGCCACAGGCACCAGATTGATACCAAACTCGGACTTTTATAGTTCGAGTTTTAAAATATTTTAATTTATGTTATAGATTTTAATTGATATGCGTGTCAATTTAGAAAACATACTTGCATATTGACAAGTCAATCATGCTAAAAAACTACATAATATAGGAGGAATTATTAATATGTTCAATAAAGAAATTATCAAAACAAGAAAAAAGAAATTTTCCATATGATAATTTAGTTGAAATAATGAATAAGTTAGAAACTAATGAAATTATTGAATTAAGTAATATTATTGGTTATCCAGTATTTACAAGATTATGTATGGGAGCATTAATGCATAAATTTGTTTTATTGCAAGATGGAGCAGCAGCTATTATCGTAAATGAAAATGGACAAATTTTACTTCAATCGAGAGCAGATAATGATAGATGGGGACTTCCTGTGTCAAGAATTGGGAGAAAGATTTGAAGATACTATAATACGTGAAGTTAAAGAAGAAACAAATTTAGATATAACAGAGGATAATTTAGAGTTGATAGCCATTGTTTCTGGTAATAGTAGAAGAAATGAATATCCAAATGGAGATGTCGTTATTAATAATACAGCTTTATATTGTGTTAAAAATTATTCAGGAACATTAAAATGGGATGAGGAATCCAAAAATATGAAATTCTTTGATTTAGATAGTTTACCTATGAATCAAAATGATCCTGATTTAATTGCAATTTATCGAAAAACATTAAACAAGAAATCTCTTGAGAACTTTTAAAATAAAAGTCTTAGTTTTCATTTTTATCAAACCTCCTTTCTATAAAGATTGGAGGTAGACACTCAACAACTGATATTCCC
>CANQFG010000032.1 GCA_947598395.1 uncultured Bacilli bacterium | reverse complement strand
TAATATCGATTCATTTTAGCTAATTAAGACACTTCGGTGTCTTTTTTTCGTTTTGAAAAAAATGCAACTGGGGGGGGGTGCAATACAATAGAGAAAATGGAAAATAGGAGCAGAGATCGACATGAAAAAAGGAATAATAGTAGCATTAATATTAATGAGTATTGGTTTTGCAGCCGTAACAACATCATTAGTAATAAATGGAACAATCAATTATGGATATGATAGTGATGAATTCGATGTATATTTTAGTGAAGCAATACTTGATGGCGAAGTAAAAAGTGAAGAACTAATTGATACAACCAAAAAGAGTATAACATTTACAACAAAAGAATTAAGTAAACAAGGAGATCGAAGTATCTTAGAATATCAAGTAATGAATAATAGCAAACAATATGATGCAAGTGTAACTATTGAATGTGAGAGAGTAGATGAGAGCGGAAATACTGCTCAATCACAAGAAAGTGAATATACAACTATTACACCAAGTCCAGCAAGTTTAACAGTGAAAGCCCAAGAGAGTCGAAAAGGAACGATAACAGTAGAGTTAAAGAAAGTAAGCTTAAATAATATTGAAGAAAAGTTTAAATGTAGTCTAACTGTAAATCCAAGCGAAAGAGAAGAAGAGGGAGAAAAGTATATTGCTGAAAATTCATGCGAAAATGTAGCAGCTCCAAATTTAGGAATAGATGGAAAATTAATACCTATTACCTTATCAGACGATGGAAAAGCGACGGTAGTTAGTGAAGATGAGCCAAATTGGTACGATTATTGTAATAAAAAATGGGCGAATGCAGTTATATTAAATGATGGTGTTGATTCTCAAAAATACCCTGTAGGTTCTCAAATAGAAGATACTGATATCGAAAGTTACTTTGTATGGATACCAAAATATAAATATAGACTATGGAATGTACATGTAACTGATCCATTGTATACAGTTCATTCAATAGAAATAGAATTTGATACTAAAGACACTGAAGACTTAGAAGGTGTATCGTGTAAAACGCCAATGAATGAAAATAATACTCAAGGATTATCGGGAGATATAGGCAAATGTGGTAATGGAGAATATATGACGCATCCAGCATTTATTTCACTTGGAGTCGATGGCTTTTGGGTAGGCAAATTTGAAACGGGATATAACGAGGCATCTGATACAACAAGTGCCCAACAAGATAATAATAATCCAAATAATATAATCATAAAGCCATGTGTTTATTCATGGCGTAATGTAAACGTTAAAAATATGTTTGAAGCTTCAAAAAAATATGATGAAAATTTACGATCTCACATGATGAAAAATACAGAATGGGGAGCAGTGGCTTATTTATCTCATTCGATATTTGGAATAAATAACGAAATTACAATTAATAACAATAGCGCATATAAAACGGGATATGCGGCTTTACCAACTACAGATCAAAGTAAAAATCCTGGTGATTCTGGTGATGGACCAAAATATAATACACCATGGAATACGAAAGATGGACACCGAGCAAGTACTACAGGAAATATCACTGGAATATATGATATGAATGGTGGAAATTGGGAGTATATGGCATCTTATGTACTAGAATTTGGAGACGATGCTAGTACTTTTAGTAAAGAAGAATTAAGTGAACAAGATGCTAGTTTTTTTGATGTTTATGATAAGTCAAGTACTATAATATCTTATGGTAATATGATTTTGGGGGATGCTACTGGTGAAATGGGACCCATTAATGATCACAAAAGTTGGTATGGCGATGGTTCCGATTTTGCTGACACGTCTCGGCCTTGGTTTGGTAGAGGTGGGCCTCGTCAGCTTGGGTCTTTGAGCGGATTGTTCTATTTTACAAGGCACACTGGCGTCAACAATTCGGGTATGGGCTTCCGCATTGTATTATCTCCATCTAAATAATTATTGTATTAAAAAATGAAAAGAGACTATTTCTTTTCATTTTTATATATAGGTTTATTATTATATTCAAAGTCTAATATATTTTCATTAGTGATAATTTCATATATTTGAGCTGATTTTAATTCATAATCTTTAATTTTAGAATTAATTGATGATAATTTTGTTATTATTGGAATTTCAATATCTTTCTTTATTTGGTTTAAGTATTCTTGTCCTTTTTCTGAAAAACCCAAAAGGCGAATATAATCATTTTTAACTATTTTGTTTTTATTTTCTTTGGTAACTCCAATAAGAATATGCATAAGCATTCGCATCATCCGATTATAAGTATATCTCTTACTTTTAATTAATTTAACTAATTCATCAATATTGTTAGCTTTTAAAATAATTTTTTTGATTCTATTTTCAATTCCTTCATCGACAGTTAAATATTTATTTAAGTTATCTTCTGTTATGATTTTATATTTAAGTAATTTAAATAGAAGATCTTCATCGATAATATTTATTTTAGTAGAAGGCATATATTTACTTATATCTTGATTATTTTTTATTTTTTGTCGTATATTGCTTGCTGATATAATAGAGCTATTACTTGTTGTATCATGATAATCATTAGTTCTTTTTATCGTTTCAACTTTAATAGAATAATTATTTTTTATAATTGCTTTGATATATGATATTCCAAGTAAATCATTTGGTTCATTAATATTTATATCTAAGGCTTTATTTAATGCTGTTGGATAATTAAGTCCACTATCTAAATAATCTTTAATTTTACTATTTAGATCTTGATCTATTTGTTTTTGAGCAATAGAGGTTAGTAAATCGATATCATTTGATTCACTACCAAAAATTAGACGATTAATATGCATATAATTTAAAAGTTCAATTGCACTGCTTGCAAAAATATCAGCTGAATTACTACTAAAGATAAAGGGATGTTCGATAACGATATCGACACCATATTCTAAAGCTTTTTTAATCTTTTCTTCTTTAGAAATAATTGATGGTATTCCTCTTTGTAAAAAGTAACCATTTAAAACGACAATTATTAATGAATCGGGGTAAAGTTCTTTTATCTTTTGTAGTTGATAAATATGTCCGTTGTGAAATGGACTATATTCGGCAATTAAACCAATTATTTCCATATTTTTTCCTCCTCGCATTATCGTAACATAGGTTTTCAAAATAGGCAAATGTGTGTTATAATTCCTTAAGGTGATACTAATGGCTCGTGATAATCGTTTAAATATTTATTTTATTCATTCCGATAAAATTGATTATAATAATTTGATTTATTTACCAGTTTTACGAAGTAATATTTTATCGAAACATGAGCTAGTATTTACGGCAAGTAATAATAATCGTGATAAATATTATAAAGATTTAATGGATAAAGCTGATTTATTTATAGTAGAACTTACTAATCCAACTATGGGATTTAATATGGAATTAAAATATGCCATTATGTCAAAAAAACCTATTTTAGCTTTAGCTCAAAAGACAGTGGGATATGATGCTAAATATCAAAAACTATTACCTAATGTTATTGGCTATGGCAATGAAGAAGAATTTCGCTACTTTGTAGAAACATTTGTCAAAAATTATGAAGGTAAACTAGGAGCAGGAGTTGTTGATCCAACGATTGTTTTAGGAGAATTAAAGTAACCTATTTAGGCACGCAAGTGTCTTTTTTTCATGTTGAAAAAGCTGCAACTGGGGGGGGGTGCAATACAATAAAGAAAATGGAAAATAGGAGCAGAGATCGACATGAAAAAAGGAATAATAATAGCATTAATATTAATGAGTATTGGATTTGCAGCTGTAACAACATCACTAGTAATAAATGGAACAATAAATTATGGATATGATAGTGAAGAATTTGATGTTTACTTTAGTGAAGCAATACTTGATGGCGTGGTTAAAAATAATTTAATTGAATCAAAGGAAAAGAAAAGTATAACATTTACTACAAAAGAATTAAGTAAATTAGGAGATAAAAGTATCTTAGAATATCAAGTAATGAATAATAGCAAGCAATATGATGCAACAGTAGAGATCGAATGTAAAAGGCTTGATGAAGATGGAAATGAAAGCGATGAAATAACTAGTGAATATACAACTATTACACCAAGTCCTGAAAGTTTAACAGTGAAAGCCCAAGAGAGTCGAAAAGGGACAATAACCGTAGAACTAAAGAAAGTAAGTACAGAAATACTTGAAGAAAAGTTTAAATGTAGTCTAACCGTAAATCCAAGTGAAAGAGAAGAAGAGGGAGAAAAATATATTGCTGAAGAGTCATGTAAAAATGTAGCAAAACCAAATTTAGGGGATGGAACAAATTTAATACCAGTAACCATTGATGAAAATGGAAATGTTACGAAAGTAAGTAAAGATAATGATCAATGGTATGATTATTGTAATAAAAAATGGGCGAATGCGGTAATATTGACAGATACCGCTCAATCTTATAATGATAATCAACAAATAAGTATGGATGATATTGAATCAATGTTTGTGTGGATACCAAAATATAAATATCGATTATGGAATGTTGGAGTAACAAATCCATTATATACAATTCATTCTATAGAGATAGAATTTGATACAAATGATACAACTGATATAGATGGCGTATCTTGTGCAACTCCAATGACTAGTGGAAATATTGGTAAATGTGATAATGGGGAATATATGACACATTCAGCATTTAAATCATTTGATGTTGATGGCTTTTAGGTTGGTAAGTTTGAAACTGGATACAATGGAACAATAAGTAATTATAATATTGAAGATTCTAATAAAATAGTCATAAAACCAAATGTTGTTTCATGGAGAAGTATAAATGTTAAGAATATATTCAATGCATCGAAAAAATATAATGAAAATTTACAATCTCATATGATGAAGAATACAGAATGGGGAGCAGTGGCTTATTTATCTCATTCAATATATGGAATTAATAAAGAAATAACTATTAATAACAATAATCAATATAAAACAGGTTATGCATCATTGCCAACTAACGATCAAAGCGATGTTCCTGGTGAAAATGGAAATGGAAGTCCATATAATGATTTGTGGAACACGACAAATGGAGTTACAGCTAGCACGACGGGAAATGTAACCGGTGTTTATGATATGTCCGGTGGTGCTTTGGAGTATGTAGCTGCCTATGTTTCTGAACCTAAAACAGACAATAGTGGATTTACTAAAGAAGAATTACAAAAAATTGAAACAAAATTTGTCGATGTATATGATAGTGAAAGTACTATAAATGGACATAATAAAATGATTTTAGGAGATGCAACAGGAGAAATGGGACCCTTCGATAATTATCAAGATGGTGACAAAAGTACAAGATGGCACAATAGTTGGTATGCCGACTTTTCAGCTTTCGCTGACACGTCGTATCCTTGGTTCGCTCGATGCGGTTCTTTCAGCCACGGAGTTGTAGCTGGACAGTTCAGCTTCGCTAGATACACTGGCGCTGTCAATGAAGGTCATGGCTTCCGCATTACATTGGCTCCCACCAATTAAACGCTTTAATGCGTTTTTTTTGTATTTGTCAAAATGTGACAAAATTCTTAATTTCTATATGTTACTTTAGAGACATTTAGTAAAAAAGTTTACATTGCAAAGAACTAGGGGGGGATAAAATGGTTGCAATAGAAACAAAAGATGTCTCTACTAAAATAGAAGAAATAAATCTCTTAAATGATGCGATATTTAAAGCTATATTTCGAAGTAAAGAGACACGGGAAGGAGTTGCTAAATTTTTAAGTCGTGTAACGAAGGTTCCGGAATTGGATATCCAAAATGCGCATTTTTTCGGAGGCGAACTTATCAAGACAAATAGTAAAGAAAAGACCAAGATTTCCGATGTCATAATTAGTTTGGAAAATGATATATTGATAGTCGTTGAAATGAATCAACATAAACACTATAATCAATTTCTAAAGAATGCCAGTTATGCGATGCGGTTATTTTCGGAATTGACACCGATAAATACGCAGACATATCCCACGATATACTTAATAAATATCGATAACTTTAGGGGGCTTAAGACAAAGAAGGGAATTTCAGCATTTCAATTTTTAAATGATGAAGGAGAAAGTGAATTTGATAATTATAAATCGATACATATAGTAATTGAAAATATCTTGAAAGACGATTATAATGGAGATGAGGAGATCAAGAAGATGATAACCTTTTTGACAACAAAGAATCTGACGGAATTGCGAAAAAAATTTAAAGGGGAGAGGGTATATATGAGAATGGTAGAGAAAGTTGAACAATTGATGGAGGGACCAGAGATGCTCGGTTACTATGATTTAGAAGAAAAGCAAAAGTGGGAACTCGAATCGATGAAAATAACGGGGCTACTTGAAGGAAAAGTTGAAGGAAAAATAGATAATCAACGGGAAGTATTAAAGAATATGCTCGATAGTGGTTTTAAAAAGAAGACGATATTAAAAATATTAAATATTACTGATCAAGAATATAAACAATTACAAAATTAAATCTAGTTTCTAAATTGATTTAATGTATAAAAGACCTTGACAAACAATATAATAATGATATAATATTGTTGTTTTAAAAAGGAAAGCGATGTATCCACATCCACCTGAGAGCGTATAGTTCTAGGTTAAGAGCCAAATTTAATATATTATTATTAGATGGTTTTTAAGTGGATACATATGTATTCACTTTTTATTATAATTGGGAGGTGCGTTGCCATAGCAAACGTAAACAAGAAAAATGATGACTTACTTATCAATAGCCAAATTAAAGTACCTGAACTTATGGTAATTGGTCCAAATGGGGAACAAATGGGAACTAAAAAATTAGCTGATGCCTTGACGATTGCCAATTTTGCTGGTTTAGATTTAGTATTAATGAATTCGGGATCTGATCGTCCTGTAGCCAAGATTATGGATTATAATAAGTACAAATACGAAAAGAGCAAAAAGCAAAAAGAGGCATTGAAGAAACAACGCGAAAGCAATAAGGAAATGAAAGAATATCAATTATCATATAAAATTGATGTTGGTGATTTCGAAACTCGCCGTAAAAATTCGCAAGCTTATTTGGAAAAAGGTCATAAGATTAAAGTATCTATGCGCTTTAGAGGTCGGGAAATGGTTCATACTGATATTGGACGTGATACGATGTTAAGATTTGCTGATGCTTTAAAAGATTATGCGGATATTGAAAGTAATCCCAAACTTGAAGGACGTACTATGGTAATGATTTTAGCGCCAAAAAAAGAAATATAGGAGGATAATATTATGCCAAAATTAAAAACTCATAAGGCTACATCAAAAGTTTTAAAGAAACATAAAAGTGGCTTAATAACTTACAAGAAGTCGAATGGCAATCATAAGACAGCTAAGGATTCATCAAAACAAGTTAGACAAAGAAGAAATAAAGGACAATTAGCGAAAGGAGTAGCTGACAAACTAAAAAATGTCATCTAAAGGTGAAGAGAAATGACAAGAGTTAAGGGTGGCTCTGTTGCTAAAAACAGACGTAAAAAAGTATTAAAATCAGCTAAAGGTTATTTTGGTTCTAAGCATCGTCTATATAAGACAGCTCAAGAACAAACTTTCCATAGTGGAGTTTATGCCTTTAGAGATCGCAAGCAAAATAAACGTAATTTCCGTAAATTATGGATTACACGTATCAATGCTGCTTGCCGTATGAATGATATTAGTTATTCAAAATTCATGAATGGTTTATCAAAAGCTGGTGTTGAAATAAATCGTAAGATGTTAAGTGAAGTTGCTATCGATAATCCAGCATTATTTACTTCATATGTCAATATTGCTAAAGATGCTCTAGCTGGCAAAACTATCAAAAAGGCTTCTGCATCTAAAGTAGAGACAAAGACGGAAGGCAAAGAAGCAACTGAAAGTGTTGATCTTTCTAAATTGACGGTTGCTGAACTCAAAGAAATGGCTACTAAAAAGGGTATTGAAGGTATATCTTCAATGAAAAAAGCAGATTTAGTAGCAGCATTAAGTAAGTAATATACTATTTAAAGCATCGATATTCGGTGCTTTTTATCTTAAAAAATATTCCATAAGAAAAGCCTTTAGGTTGCTAAAGACTTATTCGTGATAAAAATTTTTTAAATACTCGTGATAACTTTGATAGTCAGGAGTATTTTTTATTTCTTTATATGGGTAGTTATAACTATCCAATATATTCTTGATGATATAATCGGTTAGATGGGGATTTCTAATTAAAAGGGGACCTAAGAGATATGAGCCATAGAAATTATTGATATGAATGCCCTCGTTAATACTTCCTTGGTTATTGCCATTTCCTTGAATTATTTCAAAGAGATGATTTTTCTCATTATTGTTGATTGAACCACGATTTTGAAAGCCGATGACGATATCTTTTAAAAAGTAAGTTTTGGCAAATTGTTCGCCAACGATGCGATTGCGTATAGTTTTACTTTTAAAGGGGAAGATTCCCAATGCTTCTTTGCCGTTGATTGTACTACCAAATAATTCATAGGCATTGCCCGTCATAATGAAGGTCTTCTTTTTGATATTCTTGGCAATCTCTTCGCGATATTTTATGATGCTTTCACGAACGCATTCCTGATTATCTTCGGTACCCATGCCCATGTAGAAAATATCGTATTTATTCCAATTGATCTTGCTATCAACTGTCAAAAGGTCGACATCGCATTTGACTTTTTGATTGGCTAAAGCTTGTTTTAAAGCCAAGATATTTCCCGATTCCCCATAGAGATTCATCAAATCATAATATAGATGGGCAATTTTAATTGTCTTCATTTTGCACCTCATTTAATAATTTTTTTAATATGGCCGTCATATCGAAGCAAACCATCGTATAGATCGTGCCCTTGGATTTTTGTCGTATAAGGGAAATTAAATCGTGAAGATCATCGACTAAGATAATTTTATCTTTATTGATATTGGCATACATTAAGCGCGTATAGACATCATACTTAAAACGACCGATTAGGAATATTTTGGAGATATTGGGATCATCTAATAATTCAAAATCGACATCATAAAGCCAACTTAAATCATTATAACGATAGCGTCGTGAGACATTTTCAAAGCCCATGACGATGGTCTTTTTATTAGGTTGATGGCGAATATAGTTGATCGATTGCAAATAGGAAAGGGCATTCTCATTTTTGGATTCCAACATTTCGACATCCCGATCATCCAATTTATACTTTTTCATGCGCTTCGCTTCTAAGACATGTTCGTTTAATTCCCTTTGGATATCTTCGGTACTAATGCCGATGACATGGGCAATGGCGAAGGCAGCTAACGTATAATAGGCCGCAAAGAAGACATTTTTATTTAAATGGACGATGGCTTTATTGATCGTCATAAATTGTTTATCCAAGTCCAAGTCCTTAGCTTCATAGTCGACTTTTCCCCGTTTAAAAGAACATTTTGGACATTTATAATTGCCGATATGACCATAGTGATAATAACTATAGACCAATTTCGCATGACAGGCAGGACAGTAAGCCGCATCGATCGTATTGCTCAAAGGTTCCGTTAAGGAGTAAGCCGTTTTGCCCATGCCATACGTCGTTATGTTGCCCTTATGAAATAATTTAAAGCGGGCGACGATGGGATCATCGGCATTGATGATAATATGCGTATCATTGTCGATGGCATCGGCAATTTTTTTGAAAATGATATCGACGTGTCCATTTCGCGCTGGTTGATCGCGCGTGACATTTGTGATGACGAGATGGGTAAGCTTAACTTTATTAAATATCTGTTTGATAAACGATTCATCTAATTCCAATAATAGGACATCAGCTTTAATTTTTTTAGTCAAAATACTCGTATGATTTAAGATTAAAGTAACGGCCGCATTAAAGAGATTAGAACCATTTTTGTTCCATAGGACTTTATAGTCATTATTTTCCAATATATGGGCCACCAATGAAGTCGTCGAGCCTTTGCCCGAAGAACCCGTAATGCCGATGATCAATTGTGGATATTCCAACTTATCTAAGATATGATTATCGATTTTTGCTGCATAATATCCCGGGGTTACGGAACCATCTTTCTTTAAAATGGGCCGTAAAAGGCGACATATAAAATAGATAAGACGATTGACTAAAATTGCTAAACGTTCTTTCATTTGAACCACCAATTAAAGTATACCACAATTAGTGTAAATTAACCATTATTTGACAGTCGTATGGGTATGTTTTTTCGGGATATGGCTATGGAAGCCGTAATTTGCTTTTTTTTTAAATTCTTTTATAGTATAATGATTTATAAGGTAGGATATTATGAGAGAGATAATCGCGAGTATTGACATCGGTAGTAGTAAGATAAAAATGGTCGTTGCAGAAATGCTTGATGAACGGCTAAATGTTTTGTGTGCTATCGATGAAGATGCACGTGGCGTCAAAAAGGGCAATATCGTCGAACCCGATGAATGTGAATATGCCGTTAAAAAGATCTTAAAACATGCCGAAGATATCTTAAATGTCAAAATTACGAAGGCCATAGTCAATGTCAGTGAAGAATCGGCTGATTTTAAAATTGGTGAAGCCAAGATTACGATAACTAGCGAAGATAAGGAAATTACGGCTAGCGATGTCAGTCGCGTCTTACAGGCAAGTGTGCGCAATAATATAATGAAATCGAATGAATTAGTGACGGTCATTCCGATCATATTTAAAGTCGATGATGCGAAGACGCATAACCCCAAGGGCATGCGGGGTATGGTTTTGGCGGTCAAATCGGTCGTCGTAAGTGTCCCCAAACGCGATATCTTCTTAGTTGCCAAGTGCCTCGAAAAATGTGGCGTCGAAGTTGTGGATATCATGCTCAGCAGTATCGGTTCCTATTATGCGCATCATAATGAATCGACGGATACCGAAACGGGTGTCATCGTCGATTGTGGGGCCGAATGTATCAAGATTGGCATCTTCAATAAGGGCATCATCATCAACAATTTAGTCATCGGTTATGGTGGCAAAAATGTCGACAATGATATATCATTCATCTATAAGTTAAATGACGATCAAAGCAAGAAGTTAAAGGAGAATTTAGCTTTGGCCAATAAGCGTTATGCCAATGCTAAGGAAAAGGAAACTTTGGTCACGACTTTAGGCGAAAAGATAACGATTAATCAATATGAACTTACCGAAGTCGTCATGAGTCGGCTTCATGAAATGCTAAATCTTGCCAAAAATGAAATTAACTACTTAACAAAGAAAGAAATTAGTTATATAATTATAACTGGAGGATTGACTGAATTTAAGGACTTTCCTTTGGAAATTGAAAGTGTCTTTGGCCACACGGCCACGATTGGCAAATTGAATATTGTGGGGGCACGAGATAATAAATATGCTTCATGTATCGGTATGATTAAGTACTTTGATTATAAATTAAAATTACGAGAGAGAGAATATTCCGTTTTAAGTCAAGATGATTTAGATATCTTATCGGGAAATAATGATAAGAAATTGATATCAAGTGATTCAATACTTGGTAAAGTATTTGGAATATTTTTTGATAACTAGGAGGATTTAAATGAACGGATTAGAAATGGATCAAATCGCAAAAATTAAAGTAATCGGTGTCGGTGGAGGCGGATGTAATGCCGTCAATCGCATGATTGAATCTGGTGTTGCCGGTGTTGAATTTATCGTTGCCAATACGGACTTACAAGTATTGAATGCTTCCCATGCCGAAAAGAAGTTGCAAATAGGAAGTTCGATAACTAATGGTTTAGGAGCTGGAGCCAATCCGGAAATTGGTCGCGAAGCCGCTTTGGAGAGCAAAGATGAAATCCGGGCCGCTTTGGAAGGTGCCGATATGGTCTTCGTCACTTGTGGTATGGGCGGTGGAACCGGAACTGGTGCTTCGCCAATCGTTGCCGAAATTGCTCAAGATATTGGCGCTTTGACCGTTGGTATCGTTACCAAACCTTTCCGGTTTGAAGGTAAAAAGCGGATGGAACAAGCCATTATTGGCCTCGATGAACTAAAGAAACATGTCGATACCCTAATCGTCATTCCAAACGATCGTTTGCGCGATATCATCGATCAATCGACGCCAATGTTGGAGGCCTTCAAAGAAGTCGACAATGTCTTACATCGTGGTGTCCAATCCATTTCCGATCTCATTGCCGTTTCCGGTTTAGTTAACCTCGATTTTGCCGATGTCAAAGCCGTCATGGAAAAACGTGGCAATGCCCTCATCGGTATCGGCTTAGGTGTCGGTGAAAATCGGGCTATTGAAGCGGCTAAGGCTGCCGTATCAAGTCCTTTACTCGAGACGAGCATCGTCGGAGCAACGGATGCCATTATCAATGTCACCGGTGGCAACTCATTGACGCTATTTGAAGCCGAAGATGCCGCTGAAGTCGTTCGTGCCAGTGCCAATACGGATATCAACATTATCTTTGGTGCCGTCATCAACGAATCCTTAAATGATGAAGTCATCGTAACCGTTATTGCTACGGGCTTTGAAGATCAAGATGCGGCAACAACTGGTGCTCAATATCAAGACTATAACGAAGATGATACGATTCATAAACCAATGAGTGTCATCGATGAAGAATACGATATTCCGCCATTCTTAAGAGATCGCGATAATATATAATGATTAACTAGAGCAATCTAGTTTTTTTCTTTTTAATAAAATATTCAACACTTACAAAATGAAACAAAATTCTTGTAAGTGTTTTTTTATACTAATAATGGTGATGGTATGAAAGTCTATGTCGATGCCATACTAATGATCAATTTTTGGTATGATTTTTTAATTCTATGTTCGGTATCTATTCTCTTAAAACGGCATGCTTCTTTAAAACATATTCTCTTTGGTACTCTCATCGGAGCCTCGAGCATGTGTACACTTTTTTTAGAACTAAATAAGTATGTCCTAATATTTTATGATTTTATTACCAGTTTAGTAATGGTCGTCATAACCTTTGGGCCCCATAATATTAAAGATAATCTCTTCTATTTTTATATCATTACGATAATTATCGGAGGCAGTCAATACTTATTAACGGGTAATGCCTATGAAGTCAATATTTTGACGATGATGTTTATTAGTCCAGTAATTATTTTTCTATATGTAAAAAGTCAGAAAGAATATAAATTAAAATATACCAAATATCATTCAGTAATTCTAATTGATGGAAGGGAGGCATATAGTTTAACAGGATACATGGATACGGGAAATACCTTACTCGAACCCCTAACGAAGAAACCCGTTATTTTAGTTAGAGATACCATTTCCTTAAAGGGCCATAATGAATTTTTAGTACCCTATAAAGTAGTTAATCATAGTAGTATTTTAAAATGTCTAAGCATCGATAAGATTCTCATAAATAATAAGGAAATAGATGCTTATGTGGGATTAGTAGATAGAGCCATTTTTAATAATGGTATCGATGTTATTTTAAATGAAAGGTTAAGAGATCTAATATGATTAAAAGATTAATTGCACGCATACTAGAAGTTTTTAAGAGGAATAATATATGTCTATTTATTGGGAGTACGGATATTTTACCACCCCCTTTGAGTAAGGAAGAGGAAATGTCTTTGGCAAGGGCTTCATCAGCGGGGGATATCGAAGCCCGCAATAAACTCATCGAACATAATTTACGGTTAGTCGTCTTTCTCGCCAAAAAGTATGAGAATACCGGTTATGATATCGAGGATTTAGTTTCGATCGGTTCCGTGGGTTTGATAAAGGGTATTAATACTTATAAAGTTGATAAAAATATCAAATTGGCGACATATGTCTCCCGTTGTATATCGAATGAAATATTGATGTTTCTACGCAAGAATAAGCGCCGTAAGACCGAGATAAGCTTTGAGGATACGTTAAACTTCGATGCCGAAGGCAATACTTTATGTTTAGAAGATATCTTGGGAACGGATGAGGATATCGTTGCCGATACTTATGAAAGAAGAGTCGACAAGCGCTTTTTAGAACAAGAATTAAATAGTTTAAATGATCGCGAAAAGTTAATTATGACTTTGCGATATGGATTAAATAATCAAGAAGAATATACGCAAAAAGAAGTTGCGACGATGTTAGGTATTTCTCAAAGTTATATTTCCCGCATTGAAAAGAAGATAATCAATAAAATTCGTTCGACGATTGACATCTAAATCTCACCGAGCAAGTGAAATTAAAAATGTCCCAATTATGGGACAATTTTAATGAATGGTGGAGATACATTGAAATATAACTATGAAGATGAAAACTACGTCTATTATTTAGCTGGTCAAAATTTGAAAAGACTGCGAAAAGCTGCCGGACTTACTCAAGAACAACTAGCTGAAAAATGTAATTATACGCCAGGTTTTATTGGCAATATTGAAAGTAAAAGTTACTATCAAAGTTTTTCTTTTGGAGTTATATGGCGCATCGCTTTAATATTAAAAGTCGATGCCCGGGAATTCTTAGCTCCTCTCGAGGAAGACGAATAAAAACTTCTCGTTTTTGCACCGGAATATCGGTGCTTTTTTAGTGCAACTGGGGGGGGGTGCGATACATTGAAGATAGAGAAAAAATAGGA
This sequence comes from uncultured Bacilli bacterium, assembly GCA_947598395.1. Classification (GTDB taxonomy): domain Bacteria; phylum Bacillota_I; class Bacilli_A; order RF39; family UBA660; genus CAG-582. Next base: position 5 of record CANQFG010000032.1, on the reverse strand, counting down.
GCAAA
>CANQFG010000031.1 GCA_947598395.1 uncultured Bacilli bacterium | reverse complement strand
GTGACGATTATTTTTAATAAACTCGAAGAGAAAATGCCCAATTGTGAAATAATTAGTATCGATAAATCGATCATAAAAGTACGATATCTTAAAGATGAACGGGAAATAATAAAGGTGATTCCCATACGAAATATCTTTTCGATTATAATGGAAAGTGAGGATAAGATTGCATGAATATATTGCTTTTATTAATTATTATCTTTATCCTATTTGATATCGAATCTAAGTTAAATAAATTCGTCGTCGAAATCGATCACTCGAAAAGGCATATTGATCTTTTAAAACAGATCGAACATAATTTTAAAAAGGATGTCTACATTACCGTTAACGATTATAAGATAACGGAAAAGGGTCAAATAATTGCCTATGATGAAGAGTGGTTTGTCTTTGCCTATTGTTTAAAAGGTGTTAGTTATGAACAATATTTTCGCGTTAAAGATCTTACGCGTATCGAGTTAAATTGATTGTCATTATGACAATTTTTTTATTATAAAATCAATGTTTTGTTGTAAAATACTAAGGAAAGTGGTATTCTTAAAATAAGGTAGGTGTTCATATTGAAGAAACCAGTCATAATTATCTTAAGTATTTGCCTATTTATGACGATTGGATATGCTGCCTTAAGTACGTCTTTAGATTTGAGTGGTCTCATAAAGTTAGGCTTTGATGTCGAAGACTTTAATGTCTATTTGAGTCGCGTCGTCGTCAATGGAACTAATGAATCGGATAAGATTGAAGATAATAAAAAGTTTTCGGTCAATACTAAAAGTGGACAAAATACTTTAAAATATCGCGTAAAAAATGAGAGTACTCAATATGATGCCAATGTCAGCTTGACATGTACGAAAAAAGATGGTTCAACAATCGAGTTAACTGAAGACCAACAAGTGGGCCAAATTTTAGCTCATAGCATCGAGACGCGCGAGTTTACTTTTGATGGTGAAGATATCGTCAGTTGTACTTTAAATATTACGAAACTCGAAAGAACGAGTAAATCTAACTCGTGCTGTAATAATGCGAAAGATATTGTCTTTAAGCCTGAAGATCCTAATTGGAAAGTAGGAACAGTTGCCGAGGCCTTAGATTATTTGCGCAATCGCAGTAAGGGAACTGTCCAATAACTATCGAATACTTACTCACTTCGGTGAGTTTTTATATCGATTTTTTTGGAAAAGTGTTAAATAAAACTTCGGAAAAGTGTTAAATGAATTTATTGAAAAGTGTTAAATACTATGTTGAAAGATATAAAAGTTGATAAAATTGTAAAAATATAAAAAGTATTTTAAAAATTTAAAAATAATGCTAATATAACGTTGTGTGAGGCGATAATATGCGAAAAATTATTATTCTTAAATATGGAGAATTGTCGACCAAAAAAGATAATATTAATTTTTTTATAAGTACTTTAAAGGAAAATATCAAGAATAGTCTCAAAGATTTAAATGCCAATATTACTTATGATAAAGGACGTATGTTTATTACGAGTAATGATGAATATTATGAATCTATTATAAGTAAATTACAAACTATTTTTGGCCTTCATGAGATAAATAGTGGTTATGAATTAAAGACCAATGACTTAGAAGAGATAAAACAATCGTTAATTAGTTTGATAGCCGACCGGGAATTTACGACTTTTAAAGTTGAGACCAAGCGCAGCGATAAAACGATTCCGATGACTTCGATGGAAATAAGTCGTATTTTAGGTGGCGTCGTTTTAAAAAATAAGGACAATGTCAAAGTCGATGTCCATAATCCGGAAGTCACTATCAATGTCGAACTTCGGCATAATCATAGCTATATCTATTTTGATAAGATTGCCGGTTTAGGTGGCTATCCCGTCGGTTCTTTGGGAAAAGGCCTTTTGATGTTGAGTGGGGGAATTGATTCGCCCGTTGCAGGATATCTAGCTTTAAAGCGTGGCGTTCGCATCGAAGCTCTTTATTTTGAAAGTCCACCCCATACGAGTGAAGCCGCTAAGAACAAAGTTAAATCGTTAGCTCAAGATTTATCTAAGTATTCGGGCTATGTCAAATTGCATATCGTCAATTTTACCAAAATTCAAGAGACGATCTTGCGCCAATGTCCGCATGAATACCTCATTACCATTATGCGCCGTATGATGTATCGCATTGCCGAGCGCATCGCTTGGAAGAATAATGCCAAAGTCCTCATCAATGGCGAATCGATTGGCCAAGTAGCCAGTCAGACCTTGACGAGTATGGCGGCCATCAATGAAGTCGTCAAGATGCCAGTGATTCGTCCCGTTGCCTGCCTTGATAAATTGGATATCATCGATCTTGCTAAAAAGATTGGCACCTATGAGACGTCGATTCTTCCCTATGAGGATTGCTGTACGATCTTTGTTCCCAAACATCCCGTCATCAATCCCATTTCGGCGCTCTGTCGCGAATACGAAGAATTATTCGATTTTGAGAGTCTAATTGCCGAAGCAGTACGAACTGAAGAAGTTATAAAAATTGAAAATAAGATCAGCGAAGAATTTAATAATATCTTGTAAAAGTTAGCTTAACATACTATAATAAAAGCATACAGTAGGTGATGATATGAATATAAAGGTGGTTGTAATATGGGCACTGGCAATAGTCTTATTTTTTGCTCTCGGAATCTTTGGCATGTTAAATCAAGACTTATTATTAACCGATACTGAAAATACGTATACACCTAAACCCGTCGAAAATGCCAATAAGAAGACGTGTTCAGCGACTCTTCCAACGGGAACGAGTGCCTATGACTTTGTCTTAAATGCCAATACGTTAAATATCGAACGCTTAGTCATTACTTATCGAGCTACGACGAGTGATATCAATATCTATACGGCTGCTTCCAATATCAATAATGCCAATATCAATGGCATATCGACGAATCTAAGTGGCACATCCGGTGATTTTGTCTTAATTGTTCAAGTCAACTTGGCAACATTAGATAAGACTATGGTCGATAATATGTTAAATGATTTCCTAACATTATCGATGGATATCGAAAATATAACGAATTATGATACGTATAAGATGTCTTTACAAAATGCCTTTGCTACTAGTAGTTATCAATGTGATTAAAAATACTTAATTCATCCATAATATAAATGGGTGAATTTTTTATGCAAAAACATATTAATTATCATTATAAGAGCAGTGATTTAATGATGCAAAATGAATATGAACGGATTTTATTTGAATATGATAATCCCTATGATTATAATTTGGGTTCTAATTCGAAAAAAACGATCGATTATGAAAACTTAATTAATAATCCACGAAATATCGTCAATCCGGGAATAATTACGAAAAAAAGGTAATAGATTATCCTTTTTTTATGCTATAATACGTTCGAGAGGTGGATATATGAAAATATTAACGATTAATGCAGGAAGTTCATCGATGAAATTCAGCGTTATGGAAATTCCCGAAAATAAGGAATTAATAAATGGTTACTTTGAACGCATTGGCATGGATGGCAGTTTTTACAATGTCAAATTAAATGGCGAAAAATTGCATCGCGATGTCGTTTTAAATAATCATTTAGATGCTATGGAATGCATAAAAAAAGAATTGATTGATTTAGGTATCGTCAAGAGCTTAGAGGAAATTGATGCTATCGGTCATCGCCTCGTTCATGGTGGTGAAGAATTTAAGGAAAGTGTCATTATAACCGATGACGTAATTAAGGCTTGTCAAAAATTTACGAAATTGGCACCATTACATAATCCAGCTATGTTGACGTGTATCAATGCCGCTAAGGAAGCTTTTCCTGGTAAACCAATGACGGCCGTCTTCGATACGTCTTTCCATCAAACGATGGAGCCAATCAATTATCTATATCCCGTTCCTTATGAATGGTATCAAAAATATGGGGTCCGCAAATACGGATTTCATGGAACATCCCATAAATTTATCTATCGCAGTATCTGTGAGCGTTTGAATAAGGATGGCTTAAAAGTCATATCTTGTCATATCGGCAGTGGGGCTAGTCTTTGTGCTATCGATCATGGTCGTGTCGTCGATACGTCGATGGGCTTTTCGCCAATGACCGGTATAATGATGGGTACGCGTCCAGGTGATATCGATCCAAGTATTGTCACGTATGTCGCTGAAGAAGCTAATATGAGTATCGATGAAGTCATGATGATGCTCAATAAGCATAGTGGTCTTGAGGGAATCTGTGGCCACAGTGACTCACGCGATGTCGAAGAGGGAATCAAAAAGGGCGATGAGCTATGTCGCTTAGCTCAAGATATGTATGCGCAAAGGGTTGCCAATTATATTGCCATTTACAATAATATGTTAAATGGTGCCGATGTAATCGTCTTAACGGCCGGATTAGGTGAAAATTCTAAGGATATGCGTCGCGATATCGTGGCTAAAATTGCTTCATTAGGTGTTAAACTCGATCCGGAAAGAAATGACTTTCGTGGGGAATTTCGCTTAATTACTACGGATGATTCCAAGATTCCTGTCTATGTCTTGCCAACTAATGAAGAATTGATGATTGCTCTCGATACGTATGAATTACTAAATAAGTAGGTTTATATGGTAAATGCCAAATTTAAGAGTATTGTCAAAAAGATAAAGGAATTTGACGAAATTGTCATTGCCCGCCATATTGGACCTGATCCCGATGCGATAGCTTCGCAAATTGCCTTGCGGGAAATCATCAAATATAACTATCCCCATAAAAAAGTCTATGCGGTAGGAGCTATGGTATCGCGCTTTAAATATTTTGGGTCATTAGATAAAATCGATGAGGCCACTTTGACAAATGCCCTTTTAATCATCGTCGATGTACCGCGCTTTGATCGCGTCGATGCCGCTTATAAGAATCGCTATAAGTACACGATTAAAATCGATCATCATCCCTGTGAAGAAGGGATATGTGATTTGGAATTAGTCGACGTTTCCTCTTCGAGTACTTGTCAACTCATTACGGAATTAGTCTATAATACGAAGTTGAAGATTAATAAAGAAATTGCCGAAAAGTTATTCATGGGCATCGTTACCGACAGCGATCGCTTCTTATTATCGTATACGACGGCGAAGACGTTTTCCTTAGTTGCCAACTTAATGCGCGATTATAAATTGGATTTAATGCCCCTTTATAATCATATCTATGAACGGGGAATAAATGAACGCAAATTTGAATCCTATATCGTCAATAATATGAAGATAAATGAATATGGCTTTGGCTATATAAAGATCGATAATAAGACCATCAGTGAATTTGCCGTTGATTCTTCGACGGCATCCAATATGATCAACGATTTTAATTTTATCAAAGAACTAAATGTCTGGGCCTTTTCCTCATTTGATGAAAAAGCGGGAATATATAAGATAAATATTCGCAGTCGCAATGTCGTAATCAATGATATTGCCGAGAGGTTTAATGGGGGCGGCCATAAATTTGCTTCGGGAGCGCGCCTTAAGACGGAAGAAGAAGTCGATGAACTCTTTGCTGCCTTAGATGCTGCTTGTCAGGCGTATTGTAAAGAAAAGCATGATAATTAAAAATGTAGAGCTTTAGGCATCTACATTTTTTTGATAGAGATAATAGGTAATTTGGCGTTTTTCGTACTTTTGCGTATGACTCTTTACGAGGTGATAACAATTATTTATTTCGGGAATTTTGGCAATATCCGTGGCTGATTTGCGCGTGACGATATACTCGGGTTTATCTTCAACAATATACCGTTTTTGTTCGGTAAATAGGATCGGATAACTTTCATAATCAACGTTATTGCGCATGAAGTAATAGTATTTAGGTATTTGATTAGTCGTAAAGTAAAAACCGCCATCGAGAAAGTCATAATTCAATACTTTTTGATCTTTAATGATCTCGGCAAAGGTGAACTGAGCATAATCGCTTTTTTGGTATTTGATCATATACGTGTAATTGCCCATGAATGTGGCCATGATGAGACCGATGATGAGGCTGCTGCTGAGGAACCATTTCGTCATCTCGATATCTTTTTTTTCGAAGTATTTTCCCAATAGGATACCCCCGATGATGATAAAGGGTGCGAGGATTAAGCCATAATAGAAGTAACCCTTGCCTCCGATAAAGGTCGCTAGTCCCGTAAATAGAATGCTCGATAGCAAAGTGATGAAGGCTTTGATATCCTTAATTTTTCCTTTTATCAAGATAATGATGATTGGAATAACGATGCCGAATAAGTAGACGGGATTTAATAATAAATTTTTGCCCAAGAGCAAGATGGCTCGAATTAATTTTTCGAAGATCGTAATATCTTTCGCATATGTCGTCGCATTGAAGAAAAAGTAGACGTCGACTAACTCCTTAAGGGCATGGTGATAGGCAAAATATCCCAGCCAAGGAAGTGATGCTATGAGCATGCCGAGTAAGAAGATGAGGGAACTTAAAAAAGCTTCCTTATAATGCTTATTGAAGATATTTATGAAAAATAAAGCTGCTGCCCAGATGAACCAGAATCCCAATAAGGAATATTTGATCCACAATACGAGACCTGCGAGGAAGCCATTTAAAAGAATTTCCCATCTCGTGATTTTTCCCTCTTTAAAAAATTTCCCAAGATAATAGAGGCTAATCATGAATAGGGGCATAGTAAATTCTTCGGCACTGCCCCCATGGCCAAAGGGCGATGAGGTCGTAATGAAAAGGGCGATGAGCAAGAGCAAGAAGTCGGCATATTTTTCCCTTACATAAAGTCGGATGGTCTTGCGCGCATAATATAAAAAAAGCGTGAAGGCGATGATTTCGAAGAAGTAAACGCCTAAAAAATTATGCTCGGATATGAGCGAAGATATGCCATAGATGGCATAGAGGACGATGCCCTTTTGTTCGAAGAGATCGCGATAAGGTACGAGGCCATGGACCATTCCTTTGCCGACGGTGAAAAACGCCTGAGCATCCCACCAGTCATTGATGCGATAGAGAAACGAATTTTTACTGCCAATCGTCAAAAATAAAAAAGCTAATAAAAGACAATATAGGATATGGAAAAGATGTTGTTTTTTCATAGGCACCCTCTTTTTTTAAAGTATAGCATAATTATAAACTTAATGATACAATATTGATAGGTGATGCACATGCATGATTTACGAGTTGTCTTTATGGGAACGCCCGAATTTGCCGTTCCCGTTTTAGAAAAATTAATTGCCAATACGAATGTCGTTTTGGTCGTAACTAAACAAGATGCACCCGTTGGGCGAAAGAGAGCTTTAACGCCCAGTCCGGTAAGTGATGTCGCCATGAACCATCATATTCCCGTCCTAAAACCGAAGCGCTTGCGCGAGGAATATGAAAGTATTTTAAATTATAAACCGGATATCGTCATTACGTGTGCCTATGGACAAATTGTTCCCAAACAAATTCTCGATTATCCCGAATATGGCTGTATTAATATCCATGCTTCGCTTTTGCCCAAATATCGGGGTGCTTCGCCCATCTATCAATGCCTTCGCGATGGGGAGACGAAGAGTGGGGTAACGATCATGTATATGGATGAAAATCTCGATACGGGCAATATCATCAATGCTAGGGAAGTGGCGGTATTGGAAGATGACACCCTCGGTACTTTGAGTCAAAAATTGAGTCACATGGGGGCCGAATTACTGATGGACACCTTGCCCAAAATCTATGCGGGCGAGAACTTTGACTTGCCGCAAGATGACGAAGAGGCAACCATGACCCATCTTTTAAAGCGCGAGGATGAAGTCTTGGATTTTTCCTTGCCTTGTGAACAAGTATATAATCACGTGCGCAGTTTAAATCCCGAACCCCTTGCCAATACCATGATCAATGGCGAAGAATGGAAGATCGTGGCGGCCGTCAAATGCGCTGATGTCGCTGGCGAGGCGGGAAGAATTGTCGCCATCGATAAGGAAAGCTTTACTATTGCCTGTCAAACGGGCGGCCTTAAAGTCTTAAAGATCAAGCGCCCGGGGAAGAACATCATGAGTGTCCGCGACCTCTTCAATGGATATGATGCCCATAAATTATGGCATATCAAAGTAGGTGAATAGATGGCTAAGGGAAAAGATGCCAAGCGCGAAAACTATTTTGACGTCTTTGTGCGCAATTATAAAGCGAGCAAAGCTTTTGCCAGTTTTGTCAAATTATGTGGATATCTCGTCTTTATCTTCATCATCTGCCTCGTCGCCGCTTTGGCTAACGGCCAAAAAGAAGAGCCTTCCCCAATGGAAAATCATCAAGAGACCTCGGTGACGATCAATGACTTACTTGCCAATTTAAATACGATAACGAATTATACCATTCGCATAAGTGGGGAATTTTTAGCCGATGGTTCGGAAAAGATCTATCTTTTAGATCTCGTCAATGGCGAAGAGATATCCGGTTATTTGCAAACTGATGATGTGACGATGAAGATTAAATTTCAGGATCATCGAGTCTATAAGGAAAACATTTCGGGCTTAGAAGAAACCGATGCCTTAGCTACCCTCGATGGAAATTTATTGGATATCAAGCAAATAAGTTCGTACTTTACATCTTCGCCCATCAAATATCGCCAAGGTGATGTCCTTATCTATCAATATCAAAAGCTAAATGAATCCGATTATCAGGGCGAAGTCCATATTCAAGATGATAAGATCGTCGAAATTATCATATCTAATGCTCTAAAAAAGTATGAATATACATTCGTAAGTTAAAGCCTTTTAGGGGAGGGACCAATGAAGAAATTTGTCAATATCTTAACCATTATGCGATTAGGTGCGACCTTTTTAATACCGTGGATATGGAACCGACTTTCACCACTCGCCATCATAATAATCGTCGCTGCTATTCTCTTGACGGATACCTTTGATGGCATATTGGCCCGAAAATATCGCGTTCAAAGTCTCTTTGGGGCCCTTATGGATACCGTTGCCGATAAAGCTTTTGGCATCGTCATCATTTTAATCGTAAGTAAATACTATCCCTTATGTTATTGGCTATTTATGGGTGAGATCATCATTTCCATCATCAATATTATGGCCCTCTCTTTTGGATGTGTCGTAAATTCCCATCGGATTGGCAAACAAAAGATGTGGCCGTTAGGAATAAGCATGATCTATGCGCTGTTGCTGATCTTTAAACCCTTTAAAATAGCCTTTATCAATGAACCAATTTTAAATATGCTCGTCATAATAACCCTTATCTTTGAACTACTGGCAATTATCGACTATCTATATATGGCCATTAAAGACTTAAAGGGTATGAAGATCGAATTTAATTATGTCTTAAGACCGCATGAAGAATTAATGCCGATATTATTCGATACCGATTATTATCTTGCCAATCAAAATCGTCCTTTACGTCAACTATTATTTAAAAGTATGAAAGATATATAGATATTGATATAATAGATAATAATTGACATTTTATTTAACTATTATTTGCTAATGTCATAATGGTGAATAGTTAAGATGAAAGTTAAGATATTTGATGAATCACATGAAAAGGATCTCGAAGCAGATATCAATGAATTTATCGGTGATGTCGAAGTTATCGATATAAAGTTTAATGTAGCAGTGGGAATATTTGCCGAGGAACAGATCTATTGCTTTTCGGCGATGATTCTCTATAAAAATAGGTGAGGTATATGAAAAAGAATAATTTTGTCGAAGGGACCATTATTGCTACGACGGCCATCGTGTTGGTCAAGATTCTCGGGATGCTCTATGTCATTCCCTTTTATGCTATTGTGGGATCGGATGGAGGAGCCCTTTATAGTTATGCCTATAATATCTATTTGATCTTTTTGGGAATATCGTCGGCTGGTTTACCGAATGCCATCAGCAAGATCATCAGCGAATATAATACCTTAGGTTATGATAATGCCAAGAATCGAACTTATAAACTAGCGAAAAGAATTATCTATCTCATTTCGATTGCGACGTTTTTAATTCTCTTTATCTTTGCTCCCCAAATTGGGTCGTTTATCATCGGGGATCTAAGTGGAACGAATACGAGTGCCGATGTCGCCTTAGTTATTCGGTTTGTCGCTCCCGCCGTTTTAGTCATTCCCTTTTTGAGTATTACCAAGGGGTATCTTCAAGGACATAAATATGTCAGTCCCTCGTCCATCAGCCAGTTGATCGAACAAGTCTTGCGAATTGGCGTCATCTTAGTGGGTTCCTTTTTCGTCTTGAATATCGTACATGCACCTTTATCCCTTGCCGTCGGCATTGCCGTTTTTGGTGCCTTTATTGGCGGATTGGGTGCCGTCTTGTATCTCGAACATGTCATGCATAAAAATCGTTCTGCTTTAAAACTTCAAGACGATGGACCAATCGAAAATAATATTACGGATAAGGCCATCATTAAAAAGATTATCTTCTATGCCGTGCCCTTTATCATCATCAATATTGTCACGAATTTATATAACTTTACCGATCAAATATTAGTCCTAAGGACTTTGGAACACATGCATTATAGTTCGCAAGATGTCGAGTTTATCGCCAGTGCCATCAGTACGTGGTCGCCCAAAATATGTATGATTATCAATGCGATGGCCATGGGCATGACGGTTAGCTTAATTCCGACGATTGTGAGCGCTAGTACGAAAAAAGATCACCATGAGGTAAACGACAAGATAAATCGTTCGCTCAGCATGGTTACATATATATCCTTGCCCCTCGTCTTGGGTTTAATGATCCTAGCAACTCCAGTATGGCGCGTCTTTTATAATAGCAATCCTTATGGCCCAATGATTCTACGCTTAGCCGTCGTTTCGGCACTGTTTGCCAATGTCTATATGATCTTATCGACGATTTTACAAAGTCTCAATAAATTTAAATTCGTATATATCGTCTCCATCGTCGGCTTTGTGACGAATGCCTTATTGGACGTTCCCATTATGCTCTTGTTTAATAAATTGGGAATCGAAGCCTTTCTCGGAAGTATCGTCGCCAGCATTATTGGCTTTGGTTTGAGTGTGGCCATAGGCCTTATGGCCCTCCATCGGACGATGAAGGTCGAATATCATGCGACCATCAAAGTCCTCTTTAAGACGCTTATCCCCGCTGGTGCTATGGTCCTATGTCTAATTATCGTCAATGCCTTTTTGCCATTTGACGTCTTATCGCTTAGTGGGGCCCTCATGACGATCATCATCGATGTCTTAATCGGTGCACCTATCTATCTCGGTTTATCATATAAATTGGGCATTCTCTCTTCGATCTTTGGCGCATCTATGCTCGATAAGATCATAAAAAAACTTACCTTAGGTAAGTTAAAGATTAAAGATTAAACCATATACATGGAATTGGCAAAATTATAATCCGTATTCGATATATTCGTTCCTGCGCTACCGCTTTCCAATTTGGTTATGCGCGTATCGAGGCGTTGTAATTCGCGTTCGATCTTACTCAAGCGCGCTTCTAAATTATCGCCATCGTACATCATCGGTTGATTCGTTCCGGGGAATTGATTAGTAGCCATATTCATGTAACTATTAGCTTGCATATTGGCTCCCATATAGCCATTGTTATTGGGCATCATATTGGGAACCGTATTATAAGCACTGACGCCATATTGGGAAAAGAAGCTATTCCGTTCTTTTTTCATAAAAAATATCACTCCTCATTTTATTATATGTCTGAGGTGTTAAAAAGTTATCGGAGGTATATTATGCGACTACGCAATGTTAAAAATGCCGGATTAATCATCGATGAATCACCATACATTATCAAAGATCCTATGCAATATAAGGGCCACTTTAATACTCTTTTTAATAATGATCATCCCCTAAATATCGAAATTGGCATGGGGAAGGGCGATTTTATTATGGCCATGGCCATCAAATATCCCGAAATTAATTTTATTGGTCTTGAAAAATATGAATCCGTTTTAGTTCGTGCCATCCAAAAGTTAGAGGGTCAAAAAATACCCAATCTGCGCCTCATCTGTGCCGATGCCATCGAAATCGATGCCATCTTCGACCATGAGATCACGACGCTTTATTTGAACTTCTCCGATCCTTGGCCGAAAAAACGTCATGCCAAACGGCGCCTTACCAGTCCTATCTTTCTCAGTAAATATGCCAATATCTTTAAAGATATTAACGAAATTATCATGAAGACCGACAATATCGAACTATATGCCTATTCCCTCGAATCGTTAAGTCAAGATCATTATTACTTTCAAGAAGCTAGCTTAGATTATCAAGATGAAGACAATGTCTTAACGGAATATGAAAGTAAATTCCGCAAGCAAAATATTCGCATCAATTATCTTCATGCGATAAAGGACGTAAAAAGGTAGTTTATTTCTTTTGAATATGCTATAATTGAAATGATAGGAGTAGAAAGTAATTAGTTATTTTCATTGTAATTGAAATTTGTTATAATGTTAATGAAAAAGTTGGTGACTTATGAAAAAAATTTTCTTAATCGTCTTACTTCTTTCGCTTTTGACGGGATGTGTTCCAATCGATAAAACCTCAATAGATGATTTAACTAATGAAGTTTTAAATAGTAAATATCCATTATATAATCATGTCATGCGCGGTTATAAATACTATTTACCTCGAAATTTAGCATCTTCGAAAATCGATGAATTAAATGAAGTACTAAAGAGTAAACACTACGACTATTATCTATATGTCGATTTAGTAAGTTTTTATAATAATATTGCTAATGATTTTCAAGAAGATAGTTCATTATATTATAGTCATGTCATTAATTATAATGATAAATTGGGAATTATTAATATTACCAAGATAGATGATGTTTATCTAATTGAAGTCGTATATAATTATGCTAAGATTGAAGTAAAAGTTAATGAATCGGATATTAAAACGGCATTGGTCAATGCCCTTACGATTGTTAGTACAATTGATTATAATAAAGATGTCATCGAAAGTATGATGAGTGAAGATATCTTATCGTCAGCTGAAGAACAAGTCAATATATTTGAAAAGGAAAATACGGGAAATAATTCATTAGATGTCGATGAGAATTTTGATGATGAAGATGAAGAATTTTATGACCCTGATGTTATAAGATAGAAAGAGGTAAATTATGGGATTAGTAGATAAATTTAAAAAGATTCTATTTGATGAAGAAGAAATAGAAGTGCCAGTTGGCAATGATGAACTTCCTGAACGTCCTTCTAAAAAGATAAAGAATTCAAAGGTTGAGAAAAAAGGATTTATCGATTATCACCATGATGATTCTTTTGAAGAAGATACGATTAAGGAAGTAGTTGTTCCTAAAGATGAACCAGCTAAGAATAACTTTAATTTTCCAGTCGATATCGATTTTGAAACGGAATTGCGAAGCCGCAGTCGTTATCGCGATGAACCGACAGGGGAGATCAAACTCGTCAGGAAAGATAGTGAAGAACTTGCCCGTGAAGAGAAAAGACAAGATTTTTTTGAAGAATCACCTATCGATCGCGATCTTTATGAAATGCCAAAACCACGGGAGAAAGTCTTAACGGCCGTTTCCCAAAAGACAGCTAAGGTACCAGAACAACCAAAGGATTATCATAAACTTATCGAAGATAAGCCTAGTAAAGATGAACATAAGCCTTTTAAAGCGACGCCAATTATTTCACCAGTTTATGGAATATTAGATAAAAATTATACAGCTGAAGATTTGGTCAATAAAAAGCCGATTAAAAGGGAAGTCCCTGTTCCAAATGAAAAGACGCGAACTTTTGGACCCGTAAGTTTTAATGATCAACCTCTTCCCATGAAAAAGACTAAGGAAGTCGTCGTCGTATCGCGAACTGTCGAAGATGTAAAGCATGAAGAAAAGACCGAACCAGTTGAGGAAAAAGAACCTTTAAAAGAAGATCTACACGAATTAAATTCGACCATCAATGAACTTATAACGGATACAGTTCAAGCGCGCGATGTCGAAGATGTTGAACCCGTTATTAATGAACGCGTAAAAAAATATGCTGAACCTATTTCTTCTGATGAACCAGAAATTGATGATGGTATAGAAGAAGAATATGTTGCACATAATGATATTGAGGATGCTTTTGATTCAACTAGTGAATTTGATGAGGATATGAATGTCAAGAAGAATTCAACTGTGAAAAATGATGAGAATACCGATGTCGAAGATTTGAGCAATACCATTGAAACAGATTTATTTAATTTGATAGATTCGATGTATCGATCTAATGAAGATGATGATAAAGAAGAGGAAAGTGCTTAAATATGGAAATATTGGAAACTGTTTTACCTATTGTCATCAATATTCTCTTGATCGTATTAATTACTGTCGGTATTATTCTTGGTATTAAATGTATATCTGTTTTAAATAAAGCTAAGAGTATTATGTTAAATGTTGAAGGAAAAGTAAATAGTTTAAATTCGTTATTTTATTTAATCGATATGATTAATGCTAAAGTTACGAGCTTAACGGAAAAAGTAATCGATATTACCTCAGATGCTATAACAAAGATATTTAATAAAAAAGATAAAGAAGTAGAATCCTCAGAAGAAGAATAGGAAAGGAAAAAGTTATATGAGTAAAAAAAATGGATTTGGAAAAATGTTAGCAGGATTAGGCATAGGTCTTGGATTGGGAATGCTTTTTGCTCCTAAAAGTGGTGAAGAGACGCGTAAAGATTTAAAGAAGAAAGCTAGTGAAGCTGCTCAAAAGATCAAAGATGTCGATTTAGAAGATGTCAAAGAGCAATTACTTCATGAATTCGATAATCTTAAGAGAGAATTAAAAGATATGGATGCCGAAAAAGCTAAAAAGATAGCTAAAGAAAAAGGGGCAATGATATCTAAAAAAGCTGAAGATTTAATGGAAATGGCTAAAGAAAAGAGTATGCCAATGGTTGAAAAGACAGCTCGTGATGTCAAAAAGAAAGTTGCTGAAATATTGAGTGACTTATCAGATAAATTAGAAGATTAATATTAACCAATAGCTCCATCAAAGGGGCTTTTTTTCATGTTCAAAAAAATGCAACTGGGGGGGG
>CANQFG010000030.1 GCA_947598395.1 uncultured Bacilli bacterium | reverse complement strand
TCGGGCATCGATATCAATTTGCCATTGACCGTCGCATAGACATCGTCAAAAGTCGGATAATTTTCGGGTTTAAAATTAGCAAAATTGGTATCAAAATCAATGCCAAAGCGCTTATAGGTATCTTGGACTACCTCCGAAAACATCTCTAAGACATCTTGTTCGATTTCCGGAATATAGTATTTCATGAAGGCCTTTAAGGATTGAATCGTTCGCGTTAAAACCGTATAGCCGAGGCCACTGGCAAGTTCTTCATCATCGGCATCGACGACGACTTCCAAAGGATTGACCATGCCATATGAGCCACCTTTACCCAAATCGACAAAGGAGCCACCAAAGGTTTTCGTCATCTCTTCGAGCTCCCCTTCGGGATCGATATAGACGATTTGATAGCCATTGCGGATATGACTGCGAAGCAAGAGTTTGCCCGCCGTCGATTTACCGGAACCGGAAGTTCCCAAGATAATCATATTGGCATTATTGCGGTTCGGCTCTTTCTTTATTTGATATAAGAATTGATTGAATAGGACGACGCCACCGGAGAAATCCATACCGAGAAGGGTCGACTTGCCCGGATCCTTTATGCTATCAAAGACAAAGGGATACATGGCGGCAATCGTTGGCGAAGGAATCGGAATACCGATGCGCGCTTCGACATCTTGTTTGGGGAAGATCGGAATCATCGATTTTAAGACTTTTTCTTGTTCAAACATCATCGGTACGGCCCGCATATTTAGAGCCGTCAAAAGATTGCGAACTTGCAACTTTTTGGCATCGAGTTCATCTTGGGTATTGCCCATAATCATGACGTGCAATTGAAAGTCAAAGATGCGCGATTGGGTCGCAGCTAACATTTGCACAAAGTTTTCCATCGATTCATAGTCGATGCGAATGCGCTCCTTTAGAGTATGGTCATATTCCTTTTGATAGGATTCCTTCAATTCGGCAATCTCCTTATTGATCGTCTTTTGCATCGTTCCAAAATCGATGGGAATATGCTTGACGACGACTTTAACGCCGGGAATATTCGTAATATTGCTTAAAAATCCGGGTCCGATAGCCTTGGGATACTCTAAAACAGTCAAGATCGTCGCATACTTATCGCTGATCATAAACTCATTGATTTTAAAATTTAATCCCTTAGGGGCAATTTCACTTTTAATCGTCGATTTAGACATTGCTCATCACCGTCCCAAACTCTGTTCTTTGGCTATCATTAAAGAAGCTATCTAACAATACGCGAACATCATCATCCGTTAGTTGACGGGATACCAAACCGGCCCGCGCCAATCCCGAAATCATATTGTGGATGCGCTTTTGAATAACTTCCATCGATTTCGCACTTTCCTTAAATAGAAGGTAAAATTCCGTATCGACGGCATTATAAAATGGTCCCGTAAATTGATCGCATTTATTGATATCTTGCAATACCATCTTGCGAATAGCTGCCGTTGGAGCATCTTGATATAAGAGTTCCAATTGCGAACGATATAAGTTGATATCGACGGGACGATCGCAGACGACGAGCCAAAATTCATAATCCATTTGATTATAGAAATTGCGCATCTCATAGATCGTTCGATCTTGGGTTTCTTGATCGGCAATAAAGATATTTTTGGGTTCGATGCGAACGCCAGTGACAATTCTTTTGCCCAATATCGGTCCTTCATCGACCTCGATCATGCCATTTTTAATATCCTTTATCGGCAACCAATCTTCCGTATATTTGCTATTACTTTTGGTTATTTTCTTCGCCATATATCATGCACCAACCTTTCCAATAATATGTCCGCCGATTCGCAAAATAATGATAGACATTGGCCGTAAGTTGCCAGACATTGCGGTGATTTGGTACGGGAACGACCATGGCCGAAGTAATGATGAGGGGAGTCACGATCACTAAGACATCGCTCATCGTCTCGGCATGAACAAACATCATCAAAGCCGCCGTTATCGTGGCCCCGACGCCAAAGATAATCAAATCAACGACGGTAAAAAGGCCTAAAATTAACATCGATCTTTTCGAATTGGCTGGTATTAAATATTGTCCCATTTTTATTCCTCCTATGCTTATTTATAATTTTGAAGACGAGCCGTAATTTCCGGTAGTCGTTCTTTTATAAAATAATAATTGCTATAGATGACGGCCGCAATCGGCAAACTCGGCTTATAAGTAAGACCTAACTCCTGCATCTCATAGGGATTATTGCGCATTAAACTGACGAGTTCATCCCGAATTTTATGCATGTGAGGGTGTTTACTCAGTACTTCCGAAATTATGCGCGTCCGTTCACGGGCATAACGCAGTTTAATCTGTTCTTCGGCATGTGCCCGATCGTTTTTTAAAAACGCCTGTTTTAAAAGTTCTGCTTCGGCGGCATCGATCGCCGTCATGGTTTCGCTATCGTAATAGAGCAAGCTATTAGTAAGTTCTTGATAACGAAGGGCAAAGGTTTGCAAGCGTTCCAATTTAATTGGACTAGCGAGATTAAACCACATCGGCCATTCACCTCACCTATTTTTTATCATCTTTTTGATTTTTCGCTTGGGCATCCGCTTGCGCTCTCGTCGCGATGCTCTTAGCTTGATCTTCGATTGTCGATTTAACCGAATTCAAAGCGGCAATCATATTGGCATCGACTTTACTATTGCGGTCCGATAGTGTCTTGAGAAGCGTTTCGACATTGGTATATTGCCCATTCGATTTTTTGGCAATATTGCTATTTAAAGTCTTGATGGCTTCGGTACCAAGCGTACTAATTTGCCGCGCCATGATATCGGATAACGTCGCCATATTGGTCGCCGTGATATCGCGGAATTGATCGTTAAGTTTATTGGCAATCGCCTCATTCTTTTGGCGATCGATATTGGCGATGAGATCTTTAGAATTGTAAATTGTCTCATTCTTATCCCGGTCATAACGCGATACTAATTCGCCACCATCTTCGATAGCTTTAGAATAGACAAATTTATCGCCATGGGCATTCGTGTATTCATATTGACCATTGGCCAAGCGAACACCATGGAATCTCCGATCGGCATCGGAAGTCGTAAGGTCTTCTTGCGTCAAGCCAATCGCGCGGCCATTGGCAAATTTCTTGCCCGCATAATCGACGATTTCGCCCATCGCAAGCTTCTTATTGAGCTCCGTCTTGGCATTGTCGATCGCGGTCGTATTGACGAGACTCGTAATTTGTTTGATCAAGTCGCTCGTCTTTTCACTCAATTGCTTGACGGCATCGCCCGCAGCTGATTCACCGAGCATCAACTTGCGAATATCTTCCATTCGTTGTTGATTGCGCGTATCGAATTCCTCTTTATGGCGTTCGACACTATCATGAACATTTTCTCGTAGATAAGATAAGAATTCGTCGCTGTAGCCATCATCGATCGCCGAATTAATGGCATTGGTCAAGACATGATCGCGGCGATCGTAAGCCATTTGACCCGATCTTTGAGCTTCCGTTGCACTATTTGCGGCGACATTGCCAAAGGCATCGGCATTCAAGTTATGGGCATAATTCGTAACGCCCGCCCGGCCACCGGCAATGAGGCCTCGTGGCAAAGCCGATAGGAATGTGGCGGCTCCACGAATTCGTGGTCGACTGCCATCGCCATCCGTATGTTCATCCATAAAGCGCTTCCGTTGCCTTAAAGCATTGGCCCCAGCACCGACTATGCCGCCGACGGCCATCGAACTGCCTCGCATAAAATATTCATTATCTTCAATTCGCTTGCGGACTCCCGGTCTCCAATTCAAACCGGCAAAGAGATTGCCACCATTGCTGAAGATATTCTTAAGCAACTCGGGGGCATCTTTGGCAAATTTTAATAATCCCAGAATCAAGCAAACTGTC
This sequence comes from uncultured Bacilli bacterium, assembly GCA_947598395.1. GTDB lineage: Bacteria > Bacillota_I > Bacilli_A > RF39 > UBA660 > CAG-582. The sequence continues at coordinate 11,169 of CANQFG010000030.1, read as the reverse complement.
GCTATTCCCTGTAATAACATCTCATCACCCCATTTAAATGGCATTGAATACCGCATTGACGACTGACGGTACCAATGTACATATAAAGATAATAAACGAAATAATGGCTAGGCGGATAAAGAGATCGGCATAAGTCTTGATGAGTTCGCTGCGCCATTTTTTAAAGCTGCCTTCCGTTTGGGGAAATATTCGCATAATTAACGGAATTGGAGCTAAAATTTGCAAGACTCCCAATTTGACGGCCCGCGTTCCGATATCGATGGCATAACTGATAAAGAACCACGCCACGATCAAGGCCACGCCCGTACTGATAATCCACAAGTATTCCGTTCCACCCTCTTCGCTGATAACACTCCGCAAATAACTATTTTTCGTCAAAGGGGCCATCGTCATCTTGCCCTTGCTTTGCCATTCCGATAAGGCCTCATACCACTCATCGCAGACTTGGGCATCGGCACCTCCACTCGTACAAGCACTTACGGCTTCATTTTTATCCTTTAAGTTGCCATTTTCCGATCCTTCCGTTTGAAAGAAAGTTCCATAGCTCGAACCCGTCGGATGATAAAAGGCCATATAGGTAATCATGGCGAGTTCACTTCCCGGTTTATCCCCGGCGCCTCCACCAGTACCTAAGACGATTTGGGGAATCGTATCATCCGTCAAAACATGATATTGAAAAGTCGCCATTGCCGAGAAAATAAAGGGCATGACGATAATAGCAATAATCGATATTGCAGTATTTTTAATCAAATTAATCGGCTTTTTCGTCGCATCACTCTTGTCAGGATCGATGATAGCTAAGAGCAAATAATAGGCAAAGACAAAGACCATAACAATAGCTAAGGCATTGTATATATTTCTGATGAAGGTATTATACATATTCAAAGCGCCATCAGTCGAAAATAAATCAATTTTCGATACGGCAATAAAAATTTCATAAGCTACTGAAGTCAATAAATAAGCGGTTAAATCAAACATGCTTATGCAAAGAGTTGCAAATCCCTTGGCAATCCAACCTATACCGAGCATCATTATGAATCACTCCTACTAGATATTATAAATATCCCTATCCGACTATAATACACTATAATCATTATAAATGAAAGTCTTTTTTTTTACAATAGTATTGCCCAAAAAAAAATGACTTTCAAGTCATTTTCTAGTATGGTGTTGATGCTACGTTACAATTCCATGGTGCTAAAATACACGTCTTGCAGTTATCAAAACCAGCATTTTCGGAAGCAGCAGCATATTGGGAGATCGTTCCGAAGAGCCATAAGACAATCGATGGAATAAAGAAGATTGCAACGCCGGCCACAGCACGCCACATCAAGCGCTTAGCTCCCGTCTTAATTTCATCTTCTTTAGAAGCGACGACGGCTTTTCCTAAATCCATAATACCATAGATAATAATTACTAATGGCATGGCAATTTTTATAAACGTTACAATATATCCGACAAATTGTAAGATTGCTCCCGTCGATGAACAAAATTCTTCTATATTAAAACCCATTAACATATATTTACCTCTTTCCTCATAAACTAATTATAAACATTATCACATAAATTTGTCAACAAATTTACCTTAATTTACATCATTCATTGGAATCTTAAATCCCAGTTTCCGAAGTAAATCATTTATTTCTGGAATATTCTTATTCCGATCATTAAGCGGTGGCAAATTATAGAAGACTTTGATCTTCGTCTCATATTCAAAATCTGCTATTTCATGTTCATTGACAAAACTCATATTTAAGACGATCTTTTCGCTCTTCTTTTCACTGAACGCATTTTGGTTTTTGCGCAGTAATTTCGTCAATTTAATATACGATGGTTCGACGAGATATAAGATTTCATCGCAATATTTATCGGCTTCCCCAAAATCATTTAAATCGATGATAACGGCAACCTCGCCGACTTCCTTTAGGCGCATCTCCAAATCGTTTTTATTCATACATGACGATAGATTCGGATCGCGGTAGAAGATCAAATCTTGGCGAAACATCTCGATGCCCTTAGCCGGAATACCGGCACTATTTAATTGCCGAACGAGCATATTGACTAAAGTACTAGCCCCCGCATGATTGGTCAAATTGGCAAGGCCAATGATCTTGCGCGAAGACCCACCAATATCTGCCGGTTCATAACTTTGCGAAGTCACTGCCTGATTATAATCCTCTTCACTCATGACTAAGTGCTTGACGCTTTCATAAGTATTAGGCGTATTATATAAAAATTTAATACCCTCAAAATTCCGCGAAAAATTATAAAATCCACACGAAATTAAATTCGATATATATACTTGACTATTGACAACCGGATCATTATTTAAAAGTAAGATTACCCGATTTGGATCTACTACTTTAGCTAATTCTTTGATAACTTCCGTATTGCGATAATCTTTAATGGAAGTTATATCGATAATCATCTTATTAAAGTATAGATTGACAAATTTACTCAATAGTTCCTTTAATTCATATTCGCCATCGATGCGCTTGATAATATCGATATCCAAGCGATCGATGATATTTTTATTTTCATTTGCTGTTACAACATTCATAGAATCACCTTTTTATATAGTTTGTCGCATATAATCATCTTCTGGAAAATTTATATTTATCGTCTCGCCACTTATCGTATAAGACGCTACTTGGTCAAGGATAGGCAAAGATAATGAAAAAAACACAACGACCCGATAATATGCAGCAGTCATTTGTCCGGCCGGATTGAACGAATCAATCCGTTGAATGCAATAGTTAAAATTGCCACTTTCCGGATTTTTTACTGGAGGATTATTGCGATTAACTCCAATATAATTCATTTCAAAGCCATCCAAAGTCCTATCGCAGCTCCCCCTCGAATTATATCCGATTTGTTGGAGATATTCCGAAATATCATCGAGAGCATCAGAATTCGGCCCATTATGTTTTTCAATTCGATCAATTATTCCATCTTTTACTTTAAAAGCTTTCGAATAATTAATTGAGAATGCTAAATAACCAGAAAATAAAGCGACAAAGGTTAGAACAATGACCATGAGCCATGACGAACCAATTGCCTCTCTCATTTAGCTTAATTCCCCTTTTCTTATTACTTGTTTACAGTGTTACTTGCGCATTGAACTTCTTTATCACAATCTTGTTCATCGCCTTCGCCTTCACAATATTTGCAAGTATACATACCGTCGCCACTTTCTTGACAACTAAAAGCTTGTGAACAATAAGTACTTCTTAAGATATTTGCTCTTATTGTAGGCCATATCATCGTTGAGAATACTACTGATATAGCGGCAATTGCTACTACTGCTACTGCTGTCATACTTAATTCGCCAGTCGCATCTTTCATTAATACATCTCTCCTTTATTATAAATTAATTATACTATTATTATTCGACACATTCAATATAGTTATGCATCTTTTTGACACATTTTTAGAAATATCGATCATTGGGATAATAGATGACATTCGTCTCACTTTCGATTCGAAAAGTAAACAGATCTCCTAAAACCGGTAAAGAAAAATTAAAGAAAACTAAGACATCATAATAGTATTTGCTGTCGGCACCATCTTGGGCATCCCGCTTTTCGCGATAGACACAGTAACTTTGACGATCCTTAGGATTAGTAGTTACGATGCCATCTTTAACGCCCACATATTTATCGCCCCGATCGGGACATGTCGAAGTTATCTTATAATTACTCGCTTTTAATAATTTATCGATATTATCGACAGAATTCGGATTTAAACCATCATATTGTTCGATAATGCTGACCATCTTTGATTTTAAGTTAAAGGCATTGCTATAGTTGATCGTTATGGCAATAAAAGCAATAAAAACGGACATAAAGACCATTACTATTCCTAAAACCCAGGCCCCACCTATAGATTCTCTCAATATAACACCCCAATCCTAGTCTAATTATACTAAGCTTTTTTTAGATAAACAATAAATATGTCAAGTAAAAAAAAGTATTTACAGCGGACTGCAAATACTTATTCATATTTATATTTTCCCTTCGATTTGCGCAAATATTTGAGTAAGAAATAGATAGATGTTCCCAAAATAGCTCCGAGGATGACGATTAGTAAAACATATTTCCACGTATCGGAACTCTTCTTAATCGTAATCGTATAGGTACATTCCGTACCATCTTGGGCTACGGAGATAATTTTGATCTTGCTATTATTCTTAAGGTCTTCATTGCCCGTCACTTCATACCGCGTATTGAGTTCATCGCTGGGAACAATTTGTAGATTTAAACTGCGGACATTTTTGGGAATTCGCAAGCGATAGTTATAGACCGTTTTCGAGAAATCAAGCGAATATTCATCCATATAGATATTGGCCAACGTACAGTCATTATTTTCCCCGGAATACCGGCGGACACTGATGGTGACAGTTCGCGTCGAACCATCTTCGGCCGTGACATTTATCGTAATCGTATGATCGTCATTGGGCATGTTCGTATTGCCTTCGATCGTATATTTTGAAGAGCTATCTTCGAGTTCGACATGAATATCGACTTCCGTAACATCATAAGGCAATTTGATGGCATAGGCAAGTTTGCTATTGTTGTAACCGATATCGACATTATTTATCGTAAGGACCTTGATATTGGTATTGTTCTTTTTGGCAACTGTTGGTGGCACAGCCGTCGTCGGTTCTTCATTGGTCTTCGTTGTCGTCGTAGTACTCGTCGTCGATGAAGGCGTCTTCGTCGTCTTGGTCGTCTTCGTAGTCGGCTTCTTGGTCGTCGTCGGCTTTTTTGTCGTCGGTTCTTTGGTGGTTGTCTTTTCCGTCGGCTTTGTTTCACTACCGGTAAACTTCGAACCATCGGCTAGGCGATTGCAATCGACATATTCGACTTTCGTACAATAGTAACTGCGCTTATCCGAACATGATCCCGAATATTTAGCACAGCCATCATCCATGACTTTATATGGCGTTCCATTGCCATTTTGACAGCGGTATCCCGACATTGGCACTAAATTAGCTTTATTATAGACATTATTACCACAAGTCGCCCGATAGCAATATTTATAGTAGTAGCTCCCTTCACTATTTAGAATCGTCTTAAAAGAATCGGAAAAAGCTAAACAAGAGGAATAATCAATTCCCGATGAAGCTTTGGGAACGCTAGCTGCGTCAACTACATTATTAAAGAGCATAAAGGTCAATGTCAAACATATAACCATCCAACACTTTTTCATCTTGCCACATCCTTCATTATATTTAAATTATAGATGATAATATTTTTATTTTCAAGTTTAATTAGCCTATTTCCGTCGATTTTCACTAATTAATTCCATATCTTCCGTCAATTGTTTTATTCTTTCGATAATTCGGCGGGCCTTGACGATATCGACCCCATTTTTCGTCGTTGCCAAATGGGTTTCTAACTCCGAAATATTTAAATTAGAAGTAAAGAACGTTGGCAAAGCGGCATCCATGCGATATTGCAAGATCGTCCCCAATATCTCATCGCGACTCCAAGGGGTAACACTTTCGGCCCCAATATCATCGATTAACAAGATGTCCGTCATCTTGAGCAAGCGCATCTTATCGTCGAAATCATCTTGAAAGGATTCCTTTAAAATCCGCAGCATCTCGGGATAGTAGATGATGACAGTCTTGACGCCATTTTTGGCAAGTTCATTTAAGAGGGCGGCCAAGATATAGGTCTTGCCACTGCCAAAGGAGCCATGGACAAAAAGCCCTTTGATATGATGATCATTAGCATAATTTTTATAGAAATTATTGACGGCTTTGATAAATTTAGCCCGTTTTTTATCGGTCAAATCGATATCAGCCATCCGCGCATTTTTAATGGCAAAGGGTTCTTCAAAGACGAGACTTTTATACTTTTCATCTCTTATTTGCCTTTGTTTATATTTACAGGCGACATAATTAAAGCGCAAGCGATCATCTTCCTTAGTCGGATAATAGACACAGCCTTCGATATCGTTGGCACATTCCATGAGTGACGGACACTTACTACAGTTCTTTAATTCCCGAGCCGTCCGTTCCAACTGGGAAGTATATTTCATGGCGATTTCCTCAGGACATTGAATATGGGCAACTAGGGCCTTGAAGTCGGGATTCTTTAAAGCGGCAACATAATCCTTTAAAAGATCATGATCGAGATCACTTTTTTTTAAATTGGTCGGCATTTCATTAATCGATTTCATGTTTTCACCTAAATTCTTTGAAGAGATTTTCTAATTCTTGTAGTTCCTCTTGGCTCATCTCTTCACTCTTTTGTTCGGTATACATCCAAGAAGGGGCTTTGACATCGCTCAAGACCTTGTTACCTTGTGCATTCTTAAGCGGTTTGCGATAACTTTTTTCGGCATATTCCATCGCCTCGGGAACGGTCTTGATGCCCTTGCGCGACCAATTGGCGGCAATCGTTTCCAGATATTTTTGATTGAGTTTGCCATCATTTACTCGGAGCGCATAATCGATTAAAACATTTAAGACGCCCGGTTGTAAGGCAAAGTCGACGGCTAAATGTTCCAATAATTTTAAATCGCGATTCGTGGGGTTGAGACCCTTGTTTTTACTTTTCAAGAAGTCATAGGGTTTGGTATTTTCAAAGACATAGATCATCTTTCCCCGATTGGAAGTATCGCCTGCGGGACTGCGCAAATAATCCGGTTGAACATGATAGATAAGTGTCGGCAATGAACCATTGTGATTGTATTCATAATTCTTACGGGCAACTTCTCGCAATTTATCTTTGTTGATAAGACCTGCGGGATCGATAACCATGCGAATGATATCCGCCATCTTAAGTGTATCGATATTATAGACATAGGCTAATTGATTGATCAAATCGCGATTCTTTTTCGTCAGCGTCCGCGCATTGACTAATCCCTTCGGCAAAGACGTCTCCAATAAATCAAAATCGATGATATCATTTAGATTTATGCCAATTTTATTTTGGCGTCGAATATCTTCATTGTGGGCTTCTAAAGGCGTAACACTGCGGAACGTTTCATTCATCGAACTAGTTATTTCGGTATAATCTTTGAGACTAGTATTGCTCTTTTTATAGTAATTCACGAGCATTTGATATTCGTATTCACCGATATTATTTAAAAGTAAAATACTTAAGACGGGATGATTAAAAAATTCATAGGGCGCTATGGGCGAATATAATTCATAGACATATTCGTTGACATTTTCATTTTTTTTAAGATAACTCTTTACAAGGCCAACGGCTTCCAAAGCCGAACGCGCTTTTTCGATATTTTCCAAAGAATCTTTGAGTATCGTCATCAAATGATGGTGATTATAATCGCGACTGACGAGTTCTAATTTATCGAGATCACTCCAAAGCGTAAGATAAAGGCTAATGGCAATGGGACCGATAATGGGTTCATATAAACTGATAAGGGTCTTTTTATCGACTTCCGTTAAAATAGTTTGATTTATAACGGTATAGATATCAGCTGGCAATAAATTGTATTTCATCCGTCATCACCCTGTATAAATATTGTATAGTATTTAAGCTTTTTTGACAATAAAAAACATCTTTAGTAAATAATTCTAAAGATATTTATTGTTGTATTATTGGCAACTATCATCGATAGGATGGCAGCCATAGCCGACCCAGCCTACTTGGCCATCGGCATAGCCCTTTTGACCGTCCATGGTCAAAATGACCCATTGATGCGTCCAGGCATTGGCATTGGCATGTTCACATTTAAAGCCGAGATACTCAAGAACTTGAATCAAAGCTCGCGTACAACCAGCACAGGAAGCTTCTCCTTTGATGAATACGCCATATGGCGTGCGATAATCATATCCCGATTCGACATGAACGCCTTTATAATAGTATTCGGATACTTTAGATGCGGCAGCTTGAACTTTTTCGAGATCCGTCTTATAACCTTTAGACTTGATTTCATTGGCAATTTGCTTGACAACCTCGCTGGCCTTTTGGTCTTTTTCACATGCATCTTTATCATAATCAGGCTTATAACCCCGATCTTTTAACTTGCTTTTGGAAGTTGCACAGTTAAATTTCGTCGTGGTCTTTTTCGTCGTCGTTTTCTTGGTCGTAGTCTTCTTCGTCGTGGTCGTCTTTTTCGTTGTTTTTGTCGTCTTAACCGTTGTCGTCGTCGTTACCACTTCTTCATCTTCACTTGGCTTCTCAGTAACGCTTGGTGGCGTCACACCTTCGGGGATCGTCGTCGTTATTTCCTCGGGATTTTTGACGATAACTTTAAAATCTCTTCGAACGATGACTTCGCCATTTTTAAGTGCCGCAACATACATGTCATAACTGCCAAGATTTTGATTATCAAAGGTACCATAAACTTCGGTCGTTAGTTTGCTGCCATCGACATCATAAGCTAAAAAATAATTCGTCAAATCCAGCGTTTCCCCAAGGCCAATCTCAAAGTCTTGAACATTGGCAATATAGGGCTCAGCCGTTTCCGTTACAGAAAACAAATATTTAAAATCAAAATCTTTTTTCGCAGCAAAATAAAATTTTGGATACTTTATTTCAACAATTAATTTATTTTCTCCAATATCGACAAATTCATATTGGCCACCTTTTTTAACGATCCGATCATTGACCTTAAGCGTTATGACAGCATCTTTTGATAACTCTTTATCCCCTTTGACATTTTCGAGCAATTCGTCATAACTTAAAGTCGTTCCATAGACGATATTGGGACTAGTCGTTCCAAATTGAGTTATATCGGCATTGATGATCTTTTGTTCATACTTCTTCGTAGCCGCATAATAATAGACGACACTAAAAGTAATTATTCCCAAAATCAATATAAGGACAGTAATCAACCAATACTTAGTTTTCTTTTTAGGTTCTTTTTTCTTTGCTTTCATAATCACACCAAACCTCTATTCTTATTTTATTATACCGCAAAATTATGACGAAGTATGTTTTTTTACAATATATATTGTATTGTTCTTGTAAAATGCATAGAGAATTTCCTTCAATGTGACATTATATTCAGCTAATTTCTTTATTAACCACATTTTATTTTTCTTCATATTTTTCAATGTACTGCCTTCAACCGTACCATCGATTATTAATGGCAATGGATATTCAGAAGGCATATTCAGAGGATTTTTCTTAAATACCGATAATTTACCATTAGATTCTAGCAACGCATAATCAATATCATAGATACTTTTTATATTTTGCCCTCTTAATGCCAATAATAGATCATCGATTGAATAACGTTGCTTGATCATCTCATTAATATTTAAACGTCCCGAATCGATAATTATACTAGGTTTACCATCAAAAAAGCGGCGCATTTTATTGGACTTTAATTGTAAAAATGCATAGGCTACTTCTAAGATGACTAGTAGAACAATCGGTAATATAGTTAGTAACATATTATCTTCCCGATTTTCAATACTAATGGCAACTAATTCGGCAATTAAGATCGAAATAGTTAAATCGCTTATACTTAATTGACCGATTTCCCGTTTTCCCATTATTCGATAACATATTAAAATAAAAAAATAAAAGAAAAATGTTCGCATTACTACAATAAGTAAATCCATAATCTCACCTATTATATAAATGGGTATTTTCTTTTATTTTTATACAATTATTTAAGATATTTATTGATTTGCTGGAGATAAGGCGAGACGGAAGCCATACTGTTCATTGGCAGCACCATTGTGCCTAATGAAGTAGAACTGGCCAGCTATAATTCCGTCGCTGAAACCGCCGCCTCGATAGAACCAAGGGACCGACGCGTCAGCGAAATGTGAACCGTCGGCGTACCAATGGTTGTGCATTCTACCGAGGCTATCTCCATCTGTATAATTATCGAAAGGACCCATTTCGCCGGTAGCATCTCCTAAGATCATTTTATTATATTCATTTACTTTACTATCTTTATCATATACATCGAAAAATTTAGTATCGTTTTTTTCGAATTCACCATCTTGAAATCCACTTTGATCATTTGGAGATTCATCTACATAAGCAGCCACATACTCCCAAGCACCACCGGACATGTCATATACTCCGGTGATATTTCCAGTGGTACTGGCTGCAACTCCACTTTCCGTATTCCATTGAGTATTAGAGTTTCCACCATCACCTACTTCACCAGGCATTTTACTTTGATCAGTACTTGACAACGCTGCATATCCAGTTTTAAATTGACTATTATTATTTATTGTTATTTCCTTATTTATTCCAAATATTGAATGAGATAGATAGGCAACCGCTCCCCATTCCGTGTTCTTCATCATATGTGATTGTAAATTTTCGTTATAATTTTTAGATAGTTCAAAAATATTTTTGACAGATATACCCCGCCATGAATAAACATCCGGTTTTATTATCATATGACTAGTTTCGCTATTATTTTGTTGGGCAGCATCTTTATTATGGGCATCTTTATAGCCCGTTTCAAATTTGCCGACCCAAAAGCCATCTACGCCAAACGATTTAAATGCGGGGTGCGTCATATATTCGCCATTATTACAATTTCCAGTTTTTCCACTTTCCATTGGTGTTGCGCATGATACTCCTTCTACGTCTTCAGTATCAGTTGTATCAAATTCTATCTCTATTGAATGAACTGTATATAATGGATTTGTTACTTTTACATTCCATAACCGATATTTATATTTTGGTATCCACACAAACATTGATTCAATATCAGATTCATTAATTACTTGATCATCATTATAAGATTGAGCGGTATCCGTCAATATTACTGCATTCGCCCATTTCTTATTACAATAATTATACCAATCTTTATTATCTGGACTTACTTTAGTTACTGTTCCTCCATCATTTATCGTTACTGGAATAAGCTTATCATTTCCTAAATTTGGCTTTGCTACATTATTACATGAATTATCAGCAATATACTCAACTGGTTCTTCTTCTCTTTCACTTGGATTTACTGTTAAACTACATTTAAATTTTTCTTCAATATCAGTTAGACTTACTTTCTTTAATTCTACTGTTATTGTTCCTTTTCTACTCTCTTGGGCTTTCACTGTTAAAGTTTCAGGACTTGGTGTAATGGTTGTATATTCACTATTTATTTTTTCTTCACTTTCTTGCCCGTCAGCAGTTAATCTTTCACATTCGATTGTTACACTTGCATCATATTGTTTACTATTATTCATTACTTGATATTCTAAGATACTTCGAT
>CANQFG010000029.1 GCA_947598395.1 uncultured Bacilli bacterium | reverse complement strand
GGTCCGGACATTCCAGCTGATGATCCAAATAAGGGCGATATCCCAAGCAAGGATCCAAGCGATAAGGAAGAGGAACCGCCTGCCGATGATCCAAATGATAAACCTGATGACAAGCCCGAGGATGATGATACGGAAGATCCTAAACCATCGGAAGACCCTAAACCAGAGGATAAACCGAGTGATGATACGGATGACGACTCCGAAGATGATAAACCGGAAGACAAGCCAAGCGATGATGCCGATGATGATTCGGAAGATGATAAACCGGAAGATAAACCAAATGACAAACCAGATGATGATACGGAAGATGAGCCAAGTGAAAATCCACCAAGTGTAGAGGAAAAACCGGAGGATAAGCCTAGTGTAAATCCAACGCCAGTTGTACCTGATTCCGATAAAGAAGAGGATACTCCAACATTTGATGAAGAGCACAATAAGCCAACGAGTACGACGACAACTAAACCAAGTACGACAACTCGACCAAGTACGACGAAGAAGACGACAACGAAGAAGACGACTAAAAATACGGCGACGAGATCTAAAAAGACCAGCACGACTAGTTCGGCGAGTACGACAACCATAACAACTACTAATACATCGGAAACGACGACGACAATGCCTGTTGTTACCAAGGATAAGAAAGATGCCAATAACTATATTGTCATCGGTGTCGTTACCATTGTCAGCTGTTCGCTCATTGCTTCGGCTACTTATACATTAGTTAAATCGCAAAAGAATAACGAAAAATAATTATTAAAATGTCCCTTTAAGTGGGCATTTTTTTAGTTAAACGTCATAATTTAATAAATAATGGATATATTATTAATAACGGAGAAGGGGACAAGATGCAAGAACTAATGATCAATTTAATTTCCCAATATGGCTATGTAAGTATTCTCTTTCTCATTGCTATTGAAAATATTTTTCCACCCATTCCCTCGGAAGTCATCCTTTGTTTTTCGGGTTTTATAAGCCATGAAGCGCATTTAAATCTTTTACTTATTATCTTCTTTTCGACGATGGGATCGCTTATTGGTGCGCTTATTTTATATTTTTTCGGTTTTTTACTGAGTAAAGAACGTATCCTTTGTTTTGCTCAAGGTCGGTTGGGAAAAATTTTACATTTTAAGGTCGATAAAATTGAAAAATCGATTACTTGCTTTCAGGAACGTGGTGCTAAAACGGTGTTCTTTTGTCGCTTTATTCCCATTATTCGCAGTTTAATTTCCATACCAGCGGGAATTGCCAAATATCCCTTGCCAACATTTTTAATTTTAACTAGTTTAGGCAGTGTCATTTGGAATTCCATTCTCATATTACTGGGCAATATATTGGGAGAAAATTGGTATTTTGTTGCCAATTTCTTTGATACCTATACATGGTGGATCGTCGGTTTTGTCCTCATCAGTTATATCGGATATAAAAGTTTAAAAAAGCGCTTTAAAAAAGAAGTTATTCCCATCGATGATTATCATAAAATTTAACATATTATTAAATAGCCTCATATAATACAGTGGAAAAAGGAGGTTATTTTTTTTGAAAAGAATTATGGTGATGATTGTTATTGCTATCATTTTAGTTGCCTTGACGATTATAGCTCTAGTATCTCATAAAGAAGTTAAAGATAATAAAAAATTAGTCGTAGCCGAGGTCACCCATAGCGTCTTCTATGCTCCATGGTATGTCGCTTTACAAAATAAATATTTTGACGATTTAGATATCGAAGTTGTCCTAACGAGTGGGGCCAATAATGTGGTAGCCGCCGTTTTATCGGGCGATGCTCAAATTGGTTTATGTGGTCCCGAAGCGACGATCTATGCTTATAAAGGTGGGGTCGAAGACTATGTTCAAACATTTGCCGGTTTGACGAAACGCGATGGCCAATTTTTAGTCTTGCGCAAGGAAATTAACTATCAAGATATTAAAGATATCGAAGGTTTAACGATCTTGGCCGGAAGAAGTGGAGGTATGCCCTTATTAAATTTCCAAACGGCCTTAAAGAATGCCCAAGTTGAAAATGTTACAATCGATACATCGGTCGAATTTGCCAATTTAGCAAGTGCTTTTATTGCTGGCAATGGCGATGGTGTTAATCTATTTGAGCAAAGAGTTACCATAAGGCATCACTTAATAAAGAAAGAAAATAATCTGGTATATATATAATAATGAAAGGCATTTTACTTTGTGGATCTCCCTTCTTGCATAAAAAAGATAAATTTCCCTTTTTGCTTGCCTAATAATGGTGCTTATTTAGAACAATGCCGCCATAAAATAAATTTGCTTAATAAAAAAATGCAATTTTAGTTTACACAAGTATTTAAATTTGTTATAATTTGTGATAGAGAATAGAGAGGTATTTTGTTATGGAAAAAATGATTGGAGTTATCAATAATAATTTACGGGCTGTTATTGATGGGATAAAAGCTCATAAAAAAGAGACGGAAGATTCCTTGGCTAGTGTTAAAGCAACGATGGATGAAAAAGTTAATGCGGCCAATGAGTATAAAAAAAGTGTTGATGAAGCTCGAAATATGATTACTTCTCTAGAAGATGAAATCAAAGATTTAGAAAACGATTTGCAAGAATTGACAGTTAAGTTTGGCGATAAGGACTTCAAAGAACTTTTAACGGCTGGCAACCGCGAGATCAATACCAAAATTATTGAAAAGCGGGCTTTGATTAACCAACAAAGTGAACATATTGTAGCTCTAACGGATAAAGCTCGGGAACTCAAAGATGCTCTCGTCAACTTAAAGGAACAAAAGACAACTCTTGAAGAAACTTTAGCCGATTTAATTGTCTTAGAACAATATTATGAAACGCGGATTACGGAAATAATCGAAGTAGCTGAAGAGAATCCTGATGAATTAGCTAATTATGTCACTGTTAAACCCCAAGACGTCTTGGATATCAATGGTGATGACTATGAAAATATAGATCTAAAACAAATAATTGATGGTTCGATATTCCAAGAAATTGATGCCATTTCCGCCGACGATGTCGATGAACGCTTAGTACAAGAAGCACTTGATAAAAATTTGAATGAATCATCGATTTTAGAAGAAGAGCCAGATAAAACGCCTATTGAACCAGTGGAAGAGAAAAAAGAACCCGAAGAGCAAGAGGAACTCGTCGATTTAGAGACTGTCGAACCCTTTAAAGTTCCTGAAGGAGAATCAGAAATAGCCATCGAAGAAAACAGTGACAATGAGGATAGTACTGACATCGAATTGAAACCTCTCGAACTCGATTTGGGTGAAGTCAAGGAAGATGAAACTCCGGAAACCAAAGAAGAAGATAATCTCGATATTCCAAATGATATCTTTGCCAGTGACATCGAAACGCCAAAAGATACTATCGATGATGACAATGTCGAAGAGGTCGAAAAAGAATTTGCCAGTGAATCGCATTTTCCATGGATGGACGAAGCGGATGAAGATTTAGGCATGGGTGTTTTAACTTTAGATAATACCGAAGTATCGACGCCTAGCGAAGAAAAAACTGATAATAACTCTAGCATGGTAGAAGAACCAAAAGCCGAAAGTGATTCGACAGTTGAAAACGTCTTAGAAATACCTAACGATTTAACTAGTGAACCGGAAAATGAATCGGAAACTAGTGAACCGGAAACTATCGATTTGCCAGTCGAAGAGACACCAGCGATGCCCGAGAATATCGACACCTCTAATGTCATCGATTTAGATTTTGAAAATAATGATGGCATCGACTTTGCCAATAGCAAAATATTCAATGACGAACTTCCTAAAGAAGAGGAAAAAGATAATTTGGATTTGAGTGAAGTTGGACTTGAAAAGGCGCGGTTTAATGAAGATAACATTGCCAATTTGCAAGCTAAATATAATAAGGAAAACGTCGTCAAGACCCTTGCCGTTTTAAATAGTCACCAATTAGATGTTCAAAGAGTCTATCAAGATAGCAAGATCCTTACGGATATCGATGCCGATAAACTCGATAAGATCATCAGTTTATTAAAGACGACGGGAGCTACGGATAAGGATATAAATGCGATTTTGCCATTGCTCTATAAAGCTGATTATGAAGCCCTAGTTACAGCAGTTAAGGAAAATCCAACGGGCGAATTAAGCGATATCTTATTCGATGTAATTCCCTATAATGGCGAAAACGATTTACCTAATAAACTCGGACTATCCTATACGGAAGAGACGACCTTGCGCCAAGCTGCTAATGATATCGAATTTAAGAAACTCAACTTATTTGCCGATATCGTCGAAGCTAATTATATCAATTTGAATTCCTATAAAGTGGCCAATATTCGCGAATGTATAACGAAATATCCAAAGCGTTTCTTGATGAATCCTAGTCACTTTAATGAAATACTCGATAAATATGATTCCGAAGATCTAGTAAGATGCGTCAATAAAAATGCCGCTGTTATCGAAAGACTATAAGAGCCATCGAGCTCTTTTTTTGTTGACGTTTATTGACAAAAACCATGCCGTGTAAATTGTCAAATTTTGGTATATAAGATATAATTAAAATGATAAGGAGGCGGCAAAATGCGAAAAATAATTCTCTTGATTATCAGTTTAAGTTTCTTTGTAACGATCGATGTCTTTGCCGCTTCTGGGTATGTCGTCATAAATGATACGGTCAATATTCGCAAGGGACCAGGTACTAATTATGATAAAATTGCTACGGGTAAAAATGGGGAAACTTATGATTTATCCAATTTGGAAGTCATTGCCGATGAAGCACACAATGGCGAATGCGATGAGGGTTGGTATAATATCAATTATAATAATAGTTCGGCCTATATCTGTAGTTTATATGCGACAAAATATGAATATCAAGAAGTCGAAGATGACAAACCGGCCACGAGTGAATGCGAAAAAGAGATGGAAGCGGCAGGGTTTCCCTCATCCTATTGGAATGGTTTATGTACCTTAAAGGCCAAGCATCCAACATGGCAATTTAAAGCTTTAAAGACCTTCTTGGATTTTAAGACAGTCGTCGAAAAAGAGAGCAGCTGTGGCAAAAGTTATATCGCGACCGATCGCGCCGATTATAAGGATACTTCATGTAAAAATCAATATACTAAGACGTGGTATCCGGCTTCCCAAAAGGCGGTAGCCTATTATATGGATCCGCGCAACTGGCTGACGGAAAAGTATATCTTTCAATTTGAATATTTAAAATATGAAAAAAATATGAGCAACGAATATCCCAATACGGTAACGCAAATAATTAAAAATGCGGCTTTCTATAACTATCATACCAAAAAGGGCAATGACTTAGGTAAGATCGTCAATGAAGCGGGATCGAATACCGATGTCAGTCCCGTCTTTTTGGCTTCGCGCATGCTTCAAGAACTAGGAACGGGCGATTCGTTATATAACCTCTATAGTGGCGAATATACGGGGAGTAACAATGCCTATAAGGGTTATTATAATTTCTTTAATTATGGCGTAACTGATTCCTGTGCTACGACTAGTGGTACGAGTATCTGTGGTTTGACTTATGCTAAAAATAATGGTTGGAATAGTCCTTTAAATGCCATTTCCGGTGCCTCATCAAGTCTTTCGAAAAGCTATATTGCTGCTGGGCAATATACGACTTATTTGCAAAAATATAATGTCGTTCCCGTCGAGACTTCTAAGTTATATATTCATCAATATATGACCAATGTCGCCGCTCCTTCGAGCGAATCTTCGATATCTTATAATTCTTATAATAAATTAAATCTTTTAAATTTGGCCTTTGTCTTCTATATTCCCGTCTATAATAATATGGATAATACGATAACTAACCAATCCAATGGAGCTACGGGAGAAGAGTCTAGTAAAAATCCCAGCGAATATGAATTCAGTTCCATCGTTACCCTAGCCGGATATCGTTATGATAATGGCTATATCAGCAAGATCGATGCCAATACCAAAGTCGAGGACTTTATCGGGAGCCTCGAATCGATAAGTGGTACGGATGTGGAGATAATCGATGCCCAAGGAAAGGCGATCACTTCGGGCAATATCGGTACGGGAGCCAAAGTTAAGATCAAAAATGCCCAAGGGGAAAAGACCTTGACGGTCATCGTTCATGGCGATACATCGGGCGATGGCGTCATCAATGCCTTAGATCTCTTACAAGTTCAAAAAAATATCTTGGGAACATATAAATTAAATGATGCCAATAATTTAGCTGGCGATACATCGGGCGATGGCAAAATCAATGCCTTGGATCTCTTACAAGTTCAAAAAAGTATCTTGGGAACATATAAAATAGCACAATAAGGAGTGGGTTATATGCGTAGATTAAAATTATTAATTTTCTTACTAGTGGGTTTCTTTATCTTGCCCAACGTGGCCTTTGCCGCCAGTGGCACGATTAAAGTGACGGGGACGAGTACGGTAGTCCTTGGAAATACGGCGACGGTTACCGTTACGATATCATCTAGTACGGCCATTGGCAGTTGGCAAATGGAACTAAATTACGATAAGTCCTATCTGCAACTTACGAGTGCATCGAGTGAAGCCGGGGGAACGATCATGGCCAATTCTTCGGCCACGGGGGTCAAGAGCAAGAGCTATACCTTTAAATTTAAGACGCTAAAAAAGGGTTCGGCCAAAGTGTCCGTCAATTCCTATGAAGCCTATGCCTTCAGCGACTTATCCGAAATCAGTCTGACGCCATCGTCCAAGACTTTAAAGATTTTGACCAAAGAAGAACTCGAAGATACGTATTCATCCAATGCGGCTCTAAAAAAACTCGAAGTAACGGGTTATAATTTGACGCCTGAGTTCGATAAGAAGACCTTAAATTATACTTTAGATGTCGAAAACGACGTCGAAAAAGTTACGATAAGTGCCAGCAAAGATGATGCCAATGCCAGCGTCAGTGGAACGGGGGAAGTAACTTTACAAGAGGGCAATAATACCTTTGAAGTTACGGTTACGGCCCAAAAGGGGAATCAACAAACCTATACCATCGATATCTATCGCAAGGAATTGAATCCAATTACCATTACGATTAAGGATGAAGATTATACGATCGAACGCAAGAGTGAAAATTTTCCACCTTTGTCCAGTTTTTCCGAAAGTACTATAACTTATAATGGCGAAGAGATACCGGCACTATATAATGAAATAACGGGAATGACCTTGATCGTCGTCAAGAATAGCGCGGGCCATATCAAGACCTTTATCTACGAAAATTCCGAAATTGGCAATGAATATATCGAATTAAAGAGCAATCAATTGACGATTAACCCCATGCCTCTACCTAAAAAAGTCATGGATAATTATCTCGAACGCGAAGTGATGATCAATGAAAATACAGTTTCTGCCTATTCCTTAAATAAAGATGATAACTTCGTCATTATCTATGCCCAAGATGTCGATACGGGCGATATCGGTTATTATCAATACGATATCAAGAACAATGTCATAAGTCATTATGATAAGGATATAATCGATTACTATGAAGGTAAAATTCAACAATTTAAATATGTCATCATGGGCTTCATGGCCTTCACGATCTTCTTGGTCTTTCTCCTCATCGTAAGACGCCCGCGAACTAAAAAGATGAAAGTACGGGAAAAGACGATTCTCGACGATTGACGTCTTGTTTAAACGATCCTTATTTTGTATAATAAACGATGAGATGACATTATGGAAATTAAAAAATTTACCAAGAAAAAGGGCAACACATATCTCGTAACGATCGATGATGAAGAGTATAAACTCTATGATGATACGATTATCAAATTTAATATGCTGCAAACAAAGACCATTACTTCGTCGAAGTTAGAAGAGGTTCTTCTATATGATAAAGAGCTTACATCTTATTATCTTGCCTTAAAATATCTTACGCGGCGCATGCGAACGGAATATGAAATTCGTGCCTACTTGAAGCAAAGGGACTATGAGGAATCGATCATCGATAAGACGATAGCTAAACTCTATAAAACGCATTATTTAAATGAAGAGAACTACTTAAAATGTTATATCAATGATGCCCTTAAACTTACTAATAAGGGTCCTAAAAAAATCATTCATGATCTTGCTAAATTGGGCATAGATTCCGAAAAGGTGCGCGCATATCTCGATAATATCGATGAAACTATTTGGCACTCGAAGATCGATGAATATATAAAAAAGAAGATTAAGAATAATAAAAATAGTTCAGCTAATCGTTTAAGATTAAAAATTGTTGCCGATTTAACTAATTTAGGTTATGATAGAGAACAAATTATGGATATTTTACATAATTATCCCATCGATGATACCAGTTCTTTAAAAAATGATATTATCAAGGAAAAGAAAAAATTAGCCAAAAAATATACTGGTCCCGAATTGCTTAATCATTTGAAATTAAATCTATATCGCAAAGGATATACGGATATTGAGGAGTATTTACATGAAGAATAAATATGCACGTTTAACGCCTAAAGAAAAGAAAGCTCTGCGTCGAGAATATATGCTTCAAGATAAGAGCAAGACTTTAATTTATACTAAACTCCGCCGCGTTCGCCTCTTGGGCATCATCGGACTTGTCTATGCCATACTCTCCTTTATCTATGACTTTTGGTTTCAATCCCTCGTTTGGAGTTTCGTCCTCGATGGCTTACTCCTCATCTTCTGTTTAATTTTTATCTTAAAAGCAGGCGATATGGCCAATAGTTTACTAAATCGGTATTTAATCGATAAGAATAAGAAAAAATAGGCTTCTAAAATAGCCCTTTTTTTAATTTCATAATTATATATATTAGGAGGTGCGTATGAAAATATTTGATATGCTTACGCGAAATGATGCTCTTCCAAATATCCATAATAATTTTCAAATGTTTATCAATAATGAACGGCAAATCATCATCAATATGCGCAATATGTTACGGGATATAGCTGCTAATTTAAATAATCAAAAAAAGAATCTTTAACGGATTCTTTTATTGTGCAGTATTGCTATTTACTAAGTAATTCATATATTTATTATATGATTCTTCGATTTCGGAGTCATACCATTTTAAGCCATTTTTCTTGCGAAGTTCGATTAGGGCTTGACCACTAATTGTCGAATCATTGGCAATTAATTCATTGGCTAGAGTTTCCTTAATCTCATCTTCGACTTCTTCTAATTTGGGTTTATCCAATTCATCCGTCTTTAAGATGATATGATAGCCATAAGTCGTCTTAACTGGCTCTTTAGAATAGGCGCCCTTTTTGAGCTTATAGGCAGCAGTTTCAAATGGTTCGACCATATCGCCAACATTAAAGTAACCCAAGTCTTCATAAGTGACGCTGCTGTCATCTTTATATTTTTCAAAAGCTTCTGAGGCACTAGTTCCCGCTTTGACATCGGCATCAATTTTTTTGAGTATTTCCTTAGCACTTTCCAAAGCTTTGGCATCATCTTGATCGCTAGAAGATGCCGGTTTTACTAAGATATGAACACAGCTGATATCGCCTTTAGTCGTATCTTTATAGTAATCTTTAACGGCTTTATCTTTAACTAAAGTCTTGCCATAATCGATGATTGCTAGATTTTCAAGATAACTAAGACGT
This sequence comes from uncultured Bacilli bacterium, assembly GCA_947598395.1. Taxonomy (GTDB): domain Bacteria; phylum Bacillota_I; class Bacilli_A; order RF39; family UBA660; genus CAG-582. The sequence continues at coordinate 6,052 of CANQFG010000029.1, read as the reverse complement.
TGTTGATCTAAGTATTCTTCGAGACTATCATAACCACTATTCATGAGTTGATTTAAGAGATATTCCTCATCATAATTACCAGCTTCATCGACATAATTGGCCTTTAATTGGGTTTCGATATTGGAAACATAAGTATTGGCATCTTCGAGTTTATCACTATAAGTGCTCTCCAAGATCTTTTTATCGACTTTATTTAAGATAATCGTCATCGCATACGTATCTTTGATTTCATTCCAAATTTCGTTGACGCTGTATTTCGTTCCATCTCCTAATTCGATTACGGCTTCTTCACCATTCGATAATTTAGGTATTTGTTTGCCACAACCAGTTATTAAAAGACAGGCGAGCATTAATACCATTATTTTCTTTTTCATTTTTTTAAATCCTCCCTTAACATTTATATATTATAGCATGAGTTAAATAAAATTAATAGTAAATTAGAGATAAAGTACTCACAAAATGCTTTTTTTCGCCATACAATAAAGTGAGTAATGAAAAGGAGGGAGAATAATGAATCAATGTTGCAATAATAATATCTCTGGTGCTGCATTCATATTAGTTCTATTTATCTTATTAATAATCATTGTAGGGGCTTTAATTTAGAGTGGAGGTGAATAACCATGAATTGTTGTACAACTCATTCCTCAAATAATTGTGGGTCAGGATACGCTAATTCATTTTTTATTATATTAGTATTATTTATCTTACTTGCAATTATTGTCAGTGCTATTTATGCATATTAAGAGGCCTGTCCTCTTTTTTTGATGTCAAGTGTTTTATTCGACATTTTTTTCTGTATTAATTAACTAAGATATTTGCTATAATATAAGAGGTATTTCACAGTAATATAAAAAATTTGCATTATTTGTCGAATTGTGGTATTATAGTCAACAATTTAAAGGGAATGCGTAGTGTGAAGGAGAGATAATTATGCAAGAAAGTGAAATAGTGTCCGTTGCTAAAACGTATGATAATCATCATATTTACTTGTTTATCAAACGTTTATTTGATATCGTCGTCAGCTTATCGATGTTAATTATATTATCACCACTTTTACTATTAGTTATATTAGCTATTAGAATCGAAAGTAAGGGAAATGCCATATTTGTCCAAGAACGAATTGGCAAAGGTGGAAAATTATTTAAATTTTATAAATTTCGGTCAATGGTCAATAATGCCGATGAAATATTGGATGATATTTTAAAAAATGACGAGCAAATGGCCAATGAATATCGTCTCAATAAGAAACTTGCCAATGATCCGCGAATTACTAAAGTTGGTAAGTTTATTCGAAGAACGTCAATCGACGAATTGCCGCAATTAGTAAATGTCTTAAAAGGGGATATGGCAATGATTGGCAATCGTCCATATTTGCCAAGAGAGATAGAGGATATGGGCGGCTTTTATAAGCAAATTATCATGAGTAAACCAGGTATAACGGGTTATTGGCAAACGAGTGGTCGCAGTAAGACGACGTTTAAAGCTCGTTGTCAAATGGAAGCAGAGTATTCCAAAAATATGTCTCTTCATTTAGATATTAAGATATTCTTTAAAACTTTCTTAGTTTTATTGAATAGAGATGGTGCCGAATAAAGTCACAACTGCTGTGGCTTTTCTTATTTTCAAGCGTATAGGCCCCTTTTTAGCCAATAATTGTGGAAAAAATATGTGAAAAAAGGGAAAAATTTGTGAAAAATTTGTCTTTTTTACAAAAAGTATTGAATGAATGAAAAAAAATTAGTATAATAGGTATGTAAATTTATTAGAAAGGAAAAAGAAGACATGAAGAAATTATTTGTTATGTTAGTAGCAGTTGCTTTATTTGGTGGTGTTGCTAAAGTTAATGCAATGAGCGAGGATGAACTTTATAATAAGTTAACTAAGTCTTATACGATTAATGGTGAAACTTATAAAGTTAGCGATGCTGTTAAGAAACAAATTAAGGATTACTTAAAAGATTTCGAAGTTTCATCAAAAGATGCTGATTATATCAGTGGTAAAGTTGATGAATTAGTTAAGACAGCTGAAAAATCTAACGTTAAACCAGATGAAATTCCTGCAACTGTTAAGACGGCTTTTATCGAAGCAGTTAGAGATGTTGCTGCTAATACTTCAGTAAATGCTACAATTTCTGAAGGAAATGATGGATTAGTATTAACTGTTCTTGATGAAAATGGCGAAGTATATTCAAAAATTGATAATGCTGATGTAACTATTAGAAAAACTGGTAGTGAAGCCTATATCGTCATGATTGCTGGTGCTATTTCTGTAATTGGATTTGCAGTAATTGCTAAAAAAGTTGCAAAAGGAAATGCCTAATAAATTAAAGCATTTACTAAAAGAGATTGCAGAGCAATTTGCAATTTCTTTTTTCTTTTGTTGTCTTTTGATTGTAGCTATCTATTTTACGTGTTCAAATACATTTGAAAAGTATATCAATATTATTAATATGATGTCCGTATCGGAAACGGAAGCAAGTAATTTGCCAGTTGCTTTCGATATCGTAAGTAAAAGATTGGAACGCAATCCCAATTATGGGACTGTCTGGGGAACTTTGAAGATCGAATCGGTGGGTATTGATTTGCCGATCTATCAAGGGGATGATTTAAAACTCTTGAAAAAAGGTGTCGGTCATTTCGCGGGGAGTTATTTTCCTGGCGAAGGGGGATCGATAATAATGCCGGCGCATAATACCAAAAAATTCTTTCGTCATTTGCCAGAGGTCAAAGTAGGCGATGAAATTGTCATTGAAGCGACATATGGAACATTTACTTATAATGTATCCAAAACGGAAATAATCGATTATCAAGATCCAAGTAAATTGCCAGTTCAAGAGGAACATGAAGTTTTGATGCTCTATACTTGTTATCCCGTCAATACGGTTGGCCTTAAGACGAAAAGGTTTGTCGTCTTTGGCGAGTTAGTAGGTGCCGAATATGCAAGCTAGATTGCGCATGATCTCCTATTATCTTTTAGAACTCATCTCGACGATATTAGTATTACTATTTGTGGGGATTTTAGTTATTAAGATAACGCTTTTAAATCCTAATTATTTGAAAAAACAAATTGCAAAAACTAATTATTATGCCGAAGTTAACGAAGATATTAGTGAAGAGATGTCATACTATATTTTACAATCGGGTTTAGATAATTCGGTTATCGAAGATCTTCATAATCTCGATATGGTTAAAAAAGATATCGATAACTATATCGATAATATCTATGCTGGTGAATCTTATGTCGTCGATACGAATGTCGTAAAAAATAATTTGGAAGCAAAGATCAATGCTTATCTCGAAAGTGCCAATGTAAAGGCTTCCAATCAAGAAGAATTAGATATGTTTATCGATCAAATAGTAACGGTTTATAAAAATAAGATAATTATCAATGATCAAATTCCTAAATATGTTAATAAAATACCCGTTATTAACAAAATTGTGACGGTGGGTATTATCGGTTTAGGAATAGTTATTTTAATCTTATTATTTGTTACCCGCGTTATTTCGAAAAAGATGGTAATACCAATTCCATGTTTAGCTACGGCTCTCATGATATTTATCGGCAACTTTAGTTTATTTAAGAGCCTTGAACTCGACGAATTCTTCTTTTGGAATAAGCATGTGTCGGAATTGCTAAAAGAAATCGTCTTTGGCATTTCATCTTATATGAATATAAGTGCGGTCATCTTATTGATAATTTGTTTGATATGTCTCTTAATTCGCAGTATTAGAAGATTGAAAATAGTAAAAAGATAATGATTGACTATCCAACATTGGGTAGTTTTTATTTGACTATTTAATTTTACTATGTTACGATTATTTCGAAAAAAGCGAAAATAAGTAATAAAAATAACCTATATATGCTATAATTTTAATAGAAAGTGAGAAAAAAACATGATTATTAACTTCTTTTTAGAAAATTTTCGCATGTTTTATCAACGCAATGTCTTCTCTATGGAAAAGGGCAAGAAGCGCGAACAAAATGAGAAAATTATCAAAGTCAATGCCAATCAAGAGTATGCCTTGCTTCCCACTAAAGTCATCTATGGCGTCAATGCCAGTGGCAAATCGTCATTGATAACGGCCCTCTATTTCTTATCAATCCTCATAAAAAAGGGTACCCTCGAAGCTGATGAGTTAGTCAATTTACCAATATATCATTTTATCCATGATACGACTAAATTTTTTGAACCTTTAAAGTTGGGTATCGCCTTTATCGCCGATGAAGCGCGCATCGATTATGAAGTCGATATGCAAAATTATGAAGTCGATGATACCGTAGATTCGAAGATCGTCTATGAACGATTGGCAATAAATAATGTCGAAGTCTTTAAGCGCGTTAATAATAAAGTCAAGTTTAATTCGGCGGGATATCATAAAATCCGCAAATACTGGTTTAATATCGATGCCACCGATTTAAATAATTTGGAGCGCATATATTCGGAACAAATCAACGATACGGTTGTATTTACCAATTGGTTCTCGATCAATGGCGAATTGGTAAGCTTGATCAAGAAATGGTGGGACAAAGTCCGCATTATTACCGATTTAGATAGCATAAGATATAATTTGCCGTCTTTAAAAACTGAGAGCTGGAATAAAAAATTAAATTATATCAATCATATCATCATTAATTTAGTTAAAGAAGCCGATTTTGGACCTCAAAAAATCGAATTTAAGTATAATAGTCAAGACGAAGTCGATAATAATAATCAAATTGCCAATCTCTATTCCCAATATATCGTCGATAATGAAGATGCTGAATATCGACGTTCAGTTCAAGTTCCATCGGAAATTACCGAATCCGTTGGAACACTTAAATTGATTAAGTTTATCGCACCATTTGTCGATACAATCATCGATGGAGGCGTTATCGTCGTCGATGAATTGGATGCCTCCCTTCATCCCGAAGTCGTGGCGGCCATCGTCAAGACGTTTGCCGATCCCGAAGTCAATACCAAGGGGGCCCAACTATTGTTTACGACGCATGACCCCGTATATTTAAATCATAATTTATTTCGCCGCGATGAAATAGTCTTTGTCGAAAAAAATTATGATACGCTCGAATCGACGATTTCGACCTTAGATGACTTTGATATTCGTGGCGATGAACGCTACTTAAAGAATTATTTGGAAGGCAAATATATCAATTTTGTCAATATTGACTTTTCACATATTATAAAGGAATATCAAAAGGAAATTAAGCATGAAAAGGACTAAAATTCAATATTATGCGGCTATTGAAGGGGAACAGGAAAAAGTATATTTGAAACATTTTCAAAAACTTGTCAATTCCTGTGATCGAGCTTCCTATGATATTAATATCAATGTAAAATGTAGCAATGGTGGTGGACCTTTGGCCATCTGTAAAAATGCTAATAGGTTGGTAACTTTTGCCAATAAAAAGCAAATAATTAAAGAGGAGCGCATGGCCGCCATCTTCGATTACGACTTTAAAGAGGATTTTACCGATGCCATTGCCTATTGTGAACTAAATCATTTAATGTCCGCATATTCCAATGTCAACTTTGATTTGTGGTTACTGCTTCATAAAACTTATTATACCAAAGCTATTGCCAATAATGATGGATATGTAACGGATATAAAGAAAGTGTTTGGTGTCAAAGGAAGTATCAAAAGCCTTGATAATATCGTCAAAATCGTTAATTCACTAACGCTTGATGATGTCAAGATGGCGATTAAAAATGCTCAAAAAATTGCCGCTGATAAGGCAAAGAGTGGAGAAGCATTGCCGGGATTACTCACTCATTATACGCAGCCATATGTGCAAATACATCTCTTTATTGCCAAAATATTAAGAGATGTAGGTTTACTATAAGTGCTCTTCACACATTACGAAAAAAATACGTAAACGGAAAAAAATCGTAATAGGAGGTCAAAATGGAAATAAAAAGAGATTCTTATTTAAATGAGCTTATCGAGGGATTAGATAATGGTCTTATAAAAACTGTTACAGGAATTAGAAGATGTGGTAAGTCATATTTATTAGATCCAATTTTTAAAAATTATCTTATAGAAAAAGGGGTAAAGGA
>CANQFG010000028.1 GCA_947598395.1 uncultured Bacilli bacterium | reverse complement strand
AAAAAAAACAAAAAGATAATTTAGGCACGCAAGTGTCTTTTTTTTTCATGTTCAAAAAAATGCAACTGGGGGGGGGGTGCAATACAATAGAGAAAATGGAAAATAGGAGCAGCGATTGACATGAAAAAAAGATGGGTATTATTAATTGTATTATTTCTTACTATTGGCTTTGCATCAGTAGCCACAGTATTAACAATAACGGGAAGAGTAAATATAAATTTTAATGAAGAAGATTACCAAATATATTTTAGTAAAGCTGTAGTAGATGAAGTTGATAAAAGTTATGAAGTAATCGATCCTGATACGAGAAAAACAATTAATTATTCAACAAAAGATTTAAGTAAAGTAAAAGAGCAAAGTGTTTTAGAATATGAAGTAACAAATAATAGTACTCAATATGATGCAACAGTAGAGGTAGTATGCGAAGCAAAGACTGAAGATAAGGAAACTGCTAATGAATATGTAACTATAAATAATGAAATGACAAATAAGACTATAAAAGCTCAGACGAGAGAAAAAGGGAAAGTAATCGTTGAGTTACAAAAAGTAACAGTAGAACCAATTGATATAGAATTCACTTGTACATTAACAGTAAATCCTGTAGGAAGTGAAGAATTAAAAGAGCCAAAATTAGCTGAGAATAGTTGTCGAGATATAGAAATACCAAATTTGGGAGAAGGAAATAAATTAATACCGATAGTATTAGATGAAAATGGCATTGCTACGCGAGTAGAGAAAACAGATACTAATTGGTATGACTATTGCAAAAGAGAATGGGCGAATGCGGTAATTTTGAATGATAGAGCAGATTTACCTAGTGTTGGAGAGGTAATACCAGAAACCTCAATTGAGAGTTATTTTGTGTGGATACCAAAGTATAAGTATAAGTTATGGAATGTTGAGACAACAAATACAGAAGTTGGAAAGCATAGTATAGAAATAATATTTGATACGCAAGATACAACCGAAGATCCAGGTAAATCATGTGCAACACCAAAGACAAGTGGAAATATTGGAAAGTGTGAAGATGGGGAATATATGACGCATCCAGCATTTTTAGCCTTTGGAGGTACTGGATTCTGGGTCGGCAAATTTGAAACGGGTTATCGCAATGCTAACGATAAAGATAGTGCAAAAGTCGATAATACTGATACAAGTCAAATAATCATAAAGCCTAATGCCTATTCATGGCGAAATATAACTGTTAAAAATATTTTTGATGTATCAAAAGACTATGAAAATACGCTAGAATCGCACATGATGAAGAATACGGAATGGGGAGCGGTAGCATATTTAAGCCATTCAATCTTTGGAACAAATAAAGAGATAACAGTTAATAATAATAATTTATATAAGACAGGTCATGCAGCATTACCAAGTACTAATCAAAGCAGTCATCCTGGTGACAATGGAGATGGAAGTTCATTTAATGATTTGTGGAATACGACTAATGGCTTTGCCGCTAGTACGACGGGAAATATCACTGGCGTCTATGATATGTCCGGAGGAGCATGGGAATATATGGCTGCTTATGTAGCTGAGTCATCAGTAATTAACAAAAGTGGATTTACTTTTCAAGATTTAAGTGGTATAGGCGATAAATATTTTGATGTATATGATAAAACAAGTAACGCGAGCTCCTTTAGTAAAATGGCCTTAGGCGATGCCACGGGAGAAATGGGACCTTTTAAACAATATATTATTGGTGGGAGCTATAATGATTGGCATAATAATTGGTATGAAGATTATTCATTTATCGTTGAACCGAATATTCCATGGTTTATTCGAGGCGGTGCTTATGGTCAGGGAGTTATAACAGGACAATTTGATTTTGGTAGAGATACAGGAGAAGCTCATGAAAGTGTTGGCTTCCGTATAACATTAGCTCCATCTAATTAATTTAGTCAGAAAAATCTGACTTTTTTAATGTTTTAAAAAGGAAAAGTAATACTTATGGGTAATAATATAAGTGAAGGGAGAAAAAGAAATGACTTAAAATTATGTGCATATATTACTTTTTTTATTAGGGTATGGTATAATTTTAATGGTGAAAATGCGTGAATATTAAAATCAAGAACATTCTAAAGAAAATCCAGGATAGTGGTTATGAAGCTTACGTCGTAGGTGGCTTTGTTCGTGATTATCTTTTGGGACGCGAGACTTATGATGTCGATATTGCTACGTCAGCTACGCCCAAAGAATTAAAAGAGATATTTGCTCTTAATAATAGCAATGAAGATAATTATGGTTCGATTCGTATTCACGATTCATTATATAATTATGATATAACGACTTATCGCATTGAAAGGCAATATGAAAATCGTCGTCCTGTCGATTATGAATATATAAAAGATATTAAAGAAGATATTAAAAGACGTGATTTTACTATCAATGCTCTATATATGGATATTTCAGGAAATATCCATGATGAAGTTGGCGGTAAAAGAGATTTAGATGCTAAAATTATAAGAGCTATAGGTAGTATTCAAGATCGCATAACCGAAGATCCGTTGCGCATTTTACGAGCTGTTCGCTTTGCTAGTGTCATCGATTTTGAAATCGAACCCAATTTACTCAATTATATTCGGCAAAATCGTCAATTATTGCGGACACTTAGTTATACTCGTAAAAAAGAAGAATTGAGCAATATCTTTAAAAATAATAATCGCCTTAAGGGAATTAAACTCATAAAACAACTAGGCTTAGATAAAGAATTAGATTTAAAATTCAATGACGATATCGTTCCGGTCGAAAATGAACTAGGAATATGGGCCCAAATGGACTATAGCGTCAAATATCCTTTTAAAAAGAATGAAGTAACGATTATAACATCGATAAAAAAGATTCTCGAATATGGAACAATCGATAATTATGTATTATATCAATATGGGTTATATATCTGTATGATAGCAGGGGAAATATTAAATATTGGCATGCCTTTTATCAGTGAGACATATAAGAATATGCCACTCTATACGATTAAAGATTTAAAGATCAATGGCGATAATATCCAAGAGATACTCGATATTCCTCCTAGTGATACGATTAGAGATATTTTACATGATCTCGAATTAAATGTTTTAAATGGTACTATACCCAATGACTATGCCATGTTAAAACAATATATATTGGATAATTGGAGGTAAAAAAATGAATGAAGTTGTCTTTAAGACTTTAAAAGAAAAAGATTTTATCGTTAAAAACTATATCTTTAAGATAGCTACGGAATTACATTTATCGTTAAATGAGACCTTCTTATTAATCTATTTTATGAATCAAGAAGAACCGGTTTTAAATGTCGAAAATATTAAGGCGACGATATATTTATCGGAAGAAGAAATTATGGAAGCATTTACGCGCTTGATGGGGATAAATCTCATCAATGTCAAAGTCGTCAAAGAAAGTGATGGAACGCGGAAGGAGATAATTAGCCTCGATAATTTGCTTAAACAAGTGACGACGGATATTACTAAAAAACATACCGAAGCGGAAAAAGATAATATTTTTGAAATATTTGAAAAAGAATTTGGGCGCACATTGAGTCCAATGGAATTTGAAATTATAAATAATTGGCTAGTACAGGGTACGAGTAAAGAACTCATCGTTGAGGCTTTAAAAGAAGCTATCTATAATGGTGTCAAGAGTTTGCGCTATGTCAGCAAGATAATTTTATCTTGGCAAGAGAAAGGGTATAAGTCAAAAAGTGATGTTGCCAAGGGCTTAAAGAAGGAATCGGAAGATAGTCTTTTGACGGAACTTTTTGATTACAATTGGTTGGAAGATGAGTAACGAATTTTATGAAAAATTAGATGCTATGATTCCCAACCCGCGGTGTTCACTAGAGTATACGCGCGATTATGAATTGCTAATTGCGACGGTTTTATCGGCGCAATGTACGGATGCCCGCGTCAATATCGTCACGAAAGAATTATTTTCAAAATACGATATCTTCTCGCTTGCTCGCGAAGATCCCAAAGTCATTGCGCGCATCATCTATCCCTGTGGCAATATGAATAAGAAAAGTGTCTTTATTCAAAAGATTGCGGCGTCCTTAGTTGCCGACTATGATGGTAAAGTTCCCAATGATCGGGCGTATTTGGAAAATTTGCCGGGAGTAGGACATAAGACGGCGAATGTCGTACTTTCCAATCTCTTTGATGTTCCCTGCTTTGCCGTCGATACACATGTCGAACGCGTTTCGGGGCGGTTAGGGTTCGCCAAAGTGGACGACTCCGTCTTGACGATCGAACATAAATTAATGCGGATTTTCCCCCAAGAAAAATGGAATCGCCTACATCATCAACTCGTCTTATTTGGTCGGCTTATCTGCACGAGTCGGGCACCTAAATGTCACGAATGTTTGCTTCGCGATCAATGTAAATTTTATCAGAAAAATAAATCTTAAAAGGCATCTTAAAATGTCTTTTTTAGTCTTTACAAAATTTTTGAAAAAACTTATAATAAATTTCATATCTTGAGGAGGAAGCGTATGAAAGAAAACTTGCCCGTACTACTTTTAAAGAATCTCATCTTACTTCCTTGTCAAGAAGTGCGTTTAGAATTAAATAATACCTTGAGTAAACACATTATCGATTTAGCTAACTATTTATACAGCGATAAAATATTAGTCATATGTCCCAGTGATACGCGGGAGACACATCCGACGGAAAAAGATCTACCTAAAGTGGGGGTCTTGGGAAAGATAAAATCGAAAATAGAATTGCCAAATGGCAACTATCGCGTCGTCTTAACGGGCTTAAATCGCGTCAAAGTATTGGAATACCGTAATTTTAAAGAGGAACCCGATATCCTAGAAAGTACGGTAAAGCGCATCTATATCAATGATGCCAACGAGAGTACGGAAGCGGTTCTCTTGCGAACTTTAAAGAATAAGATGGCCCAATATATCAAGAAGAATCCCGCCGTCTCCAATAGTGTCTCCAATGCCGTCGAAACGATTGACGATTTGGATATGCTAACCGATATTATCGCCAACTTCTTGCCCATTGATATCAAGAAAAAAGTCTCCTACATGAATGAATTTGACTATGTCGTTCGGGCCAATAATTTGATAAAAGAATTAAATGTCGAAATCGAAGTCATCAATTTGGAAAATCGCATCGAAGATGAAATCCGCGATAACTTTGAAAAGGAACATCGCGAGTATATTATCAAACAAAAAATCAGCAAATTAAATGCCGAATTAGGAGGATATGCCGATAAACAGACGGAAGTCTCGATCTATAATGAGCGCATCGGGTCCCTCGATATTCCCGAATATTTACGGCGTAAATTATATGATGAAGTCAAAAAATATTCCTATACGACCGATGCCAATCCCGATTCATCTGTTATCCGTAACTACATCGATACTTTGATCGATTTGCCCTGGAATAAATATTCCAAAGACGAAATGGATTTAAAGCGCATTCGGCGGATGCTCGACCGCAACCACTACGGCTTAGAACAAGTCAAGGGCCGCATTTTAGAATATATTGCCGTCAAGAAGAGCAACGATGATGTCAATGCTCCGATTATCTGCCTCGTTGGGCCACCGGGTGTCGGCAAGACGACTTTAGCTATTTCCATCAGTCAGGCCTTGCATCGGGAATTTTACAAGATCAGCGTCGGTGGCTTAAATGATCCGACGGAACTTACGGGTCACAAGCGAACATATTTGGGAAGTTCGCCAGGCAAGATCATTCAAGGTCTAAAAAAATGCCATACGGCTAATCCCCTCATCTTAATCGATGAAGTCGACAAGATTGTCGTCGACTATAAGGGCGATGCTTCGGCAGTATTGCTGGAAGTCTTAGACTCCAATCAAAATCGCAGTTTTGTCGATAACTATATCGAAGAACCCTTTGATCTATCGAAAGTCTTATTTATCTTGACGGCCAACGATATCGAGCGGATACCGAATGCCCTAAAAGATCGCTTGGAGATCATCGAAATTAGTTCCTATACCGAATTAGAAAAATTGGATATCGCGAAAAAATATTTAATACCGAATATCATTAAGGAATATAATGCCAAGAGGATGCGCATTACCGATGAAGCTATCCTCGCGATTATCAATAATTATACGAAAGAAGCGGGCGTTCGCGAACTCGAACGAATTTTAAAACAAATATTCCGCAAGCAGATGATCGATGATTATAATCTCAAGACGATAGGTAAAGATAATTTAATCGATATCATCGGTTTAGCTAAATATAATGCAGCTATAACTCGTCAAAATCACGTCGGATGTGTCAATACGATTGGTGTCGGATCTTATGGCGGCGTAATCATTCCCATCGAAACTATCCTCTTGCCGGGTACGGGCCACTTAATAATTACGGGCAATGCCCACGAAAGTGTCGAAGAGACGATTCAAGTAGCCATGAGCTATATTAAGGCAAGTCATAAACAATGGGGCATCGATTTACGCAAGCTCAATCAACATGATATTCACGTCAATATCCTTTATTATGCGATAAAAAAAGAGGGTACGAGTGGGGGACTTGCTTTCTTAGTTGCCTTACTCTCCCTCATCAAGGGTGTTAAAATAAGTTACGATGTGGCCTTTACGGGCGAGATTACTTTAAATGGCGAAATACTAAAAGTTGGTGGTATTCGCGAAAAGATCATTGCCGCTTCCAACAATGGCTTCAAGACCATCTTCGTTCCCAAGGATAATTTCAATGAAGTCAAAGAGATCGATGATATGATCAAGGCCAATATTCAAATTATCTATGTCGATAACTGTGAAATGGTCTATAAAGAATTATTTAAAAAAGCATAAAGATTTAAGTCATTTATGCTTTTTATATGCATATCTTTAATTAGAAAGGAAAGAATTTATGCGCGAAACAATTAATTTGGAACATGAGTTATTATTTAATAATAACATTGCGGAAATTTCGAGTATTAGTTTAGAATGCGTCTATGATACGGAAGATACGCATATCAATGGTAATTTTATCGTCGAGGGAACTTATCGCAGTCATGAGGTTTCTCTCAATCAAGAGAGTTTTAACTTTAAAATTCCCTTTACTTATGAATTTGCATCGCCTATTGAAGAGGGCAGTGCTGCGGTCAATGTCAAGGACTTTACCTATAATGTCTCAGCCGATACTTTGACGATCTTCATCGAATATGAAGTTGCTGCCGAAAAAGCTGAAGTCAAGTTATTCGAAGATAAAGCGGAATTTGAACGCTTCATAAATGATCATGAAGTCGATATCGAAGATTTTCCCCTTGCCGAAGAAGTCATAAAAGAAGACATTAGTGAAGAAGTAGAGGAAGAAGTGGTACCCGAAAAAGAAGAGGTAGAAAAAATTCCCGAAGAGACGGAAACGGAAGAAGAGATTATCATGGAAGAACAAACAGAAGATCGTGCCTCGCTAGATAATGCGATATTAGAGGATTTAAACAATCGCGAAGACACCTATATAACCTACCATATACATATATGTACGGAAGATGAGACCTTGGAATCGATTGCCAACCGCTATAAGATAAGTGTCGAAATAATCAAGGATTATAATAATATCGAAAATATAACTAATGGAACGAAATTGATTATCCCATGTGGCGATGAATAAGATAACCAAACGGGGAAAAGTCACCATTTTAAATGATGAGATTGTCTCTAAAGAAGAACGGGATTTAACGGAATTAGAAAATTATTTAAAATCGCGTGATTTTTCCTATTTTATTCCCGTATTAAATCGCGATGGCAATAAGAATAATTATCGCTTTATCGAAGATTATAGTTTAAGTAAAAATCAAAAAGCCCAAGATATTATCAAGACGATGGCCTTATTACATAATAAGACTTCCTATACTAAAGAGGTAAATCAAGATACCTTTAAAGCTTTATATGATGAAATATTGGGTTATTTAAATTATACTTTAGAGAGTTATCAAAATCGCCTTCATGATATCGAATATGTCGATTTTCCCTCGCCCAGTGAATTATTGCTCTTGACGAATTATTTTAAAATTCAAGATGCGATAAATTTTAGCAAAAGAGAACTCGAAGTATGGTATGGATTAGTAAGTACTAAGACCAAAGAACGCGTCGCCTTAAATCATGGCAATATGCGCCTAAGTCATGCCATCAGCAATGATAAGACCTATTTTATCAATTGGGAAGCCACTTCCTTCGATAGTCCGATTCTCGACTTAATTCGCTTTTATGATAATGAATGGGAAAACTTAGAATTTTCGAGTATCTTAGAGACTTATTTTAAAAATTGTGAGCTGACAGATGAAGAAAAAAAGCTCTTTTTTATCAATATCTCGATTCCCAAAATTATCGAATTACCCGATGATGAATATGAAAAGACGATTATGACGCGTAAGATAATCGACTATATCTATAAGACCGAAAAGTTAATAGGGCCATATTATACGAAAGAAGAAAAAAAACAATAAAAAGATCTCGATAAGTAAAATAAAGAGATTAAAACGCAAGGGAATGATCAAAGTTATAATTATCTGATAAAAGATGAGACAAGATAAGAAGAGAATGGCAATTAAACTAAATATGCCCCCACCGGGTCGTTTATTTGGATACATGATTATCACCTATGATATTTTATGCTTAAAAGCCAAATAGGGCACATTTAAAGACGGAAGCAACGTCTTTTTTTGTTTTAAAAAGATATCATAAGTATACGTGAAATAGCAAAGTAAACTTTATTATTCTTGTAATAATTAGGGAAATATTTTATAATAAGGATGAGAATAGGAGAGGTCGTATGAAAAGGAATGGTTTTATCGCCACTTCGGTACTATATTCCTTCTTTTTAGTATTTGTTACTCTTTTTATTGGCTTAATAATGAACTATTTACATAATCGCATTTTAGTAGATACGATTAATCAAGCTTCGTGGGAACTTCTAATGGGGATAAATAATACAAAGATTAGTGATTTAAGTATTGGCGAACATATTAAATTTGCGGCATCTAATCAAGGGAAGAATATTATCAATGAAGATGCAACATGGGTAGTAGCTGATATAGTAGACGAGGGCGACTCAAAAAAATATTATTTTTTAAGTGATATGAGTGCTCATAACTTGGATATTAAATATAAATTGACGACGGATTTAATCGAAAAATATCATGCGATTACGATCGATGTTTATCGTGATTTATTAGCACAAGGCGTCTATAATAATCTATATATGTATCCCAATATTCAAGTTACTTTGCCAACGGCATCGCTTTTAAATAAGGTTCGGGATTTAGAACTTACGGATACGATTAAGAATGCCATTTTTGGTATCGATAGTGATTATATCGTCTATAACGATTTAGAAAGTGAAGGATATTCTAACGAAAGCTATTATCTATATCGGATGTATCGGTTTAACGAAGCTAATCAAAGTATTTTAAATAAATATTGTAGTGGAACCTTCAATGGGGAACGAATAATCTATAATAGCAATAATAAGTTTGGCTATTTAAATGTCATGGTTGAAACGGCTAAGAATACGAAATATATCGATTATTGTTCGTATGCTAGTCCTATCACTTATTCGCATTCAGCTAATGAACACGTCGTCTTACTCGATGAGATGGTTCCGGGTGGCGATATCGTCACGGATACGTATTCATCGCTTTATCCTCTGCGCTTGATGGCGACATTAGAAGTAAACGTCAATGATGATAATACCTATTTAGCAGGGGGCAAGGGAACGGCTATCGATCCGTATCTCTTTAGAAGTGGGGTGAAGGAATAATGCGTCAAAAAAATGGCTTTGTCTTCATGGAAACAGTCGTCGTCGTCGGCGTTTTGTCGATAACCCTTTTATTGCTCTTTGCCTCATATTCCTATATCTTGAGAAGGTCGCGCACGCGAAATACGTTTGATACGACGGAGACGATCTATAAGACTTATTATGTAAAACAGATAATTGATAGTTATAAGAATTCAAATATTCGGGAAACGGGCGTCAGACAATTCATCGATAGTCATCCGAGCTTTTGCCATCAAATGCAAGGTTATAATAGCTATGAATGCGATCTTACGAATGCGAATAATGATCTAATTCAAATCCGCAATGCCTTTGAAGTCGAAAAACTTTACTATCTAAATCCCCATGAATTAAAAAATCCGACGCTCAATAAGAGTTGGATGCTCGCCTTTGATGCGACGACGATCGATTACTTATCCAGTTTAGGTGAAGATATCGATAATAATCTATTAATTGTCAAATATAAGAAGAAATATAATAAAGCTGATGGCACATATGAGGTCTTTCATTCGTCGATTGAGGTGAATAGCTGATGAAGAAAAATGCTGGTATTACAATGGTCGAGATAATCTTGAGTATATGCATAATCGCGATTGTCATTGTCTTTTTATTCTCGATGTTAATTCAAGTTCGCGAAGAAGATGAGCAAAACAATATCGAATCGAGTTTCATAATTGCCCAATCGACATTCATTAAAAGTATCGAAGAAGATATCGTCAATTATGGCGTCAAAGCCGTCGGCTCTTGTACTTTAGCTGATGTCAATATCTCCGATACGGTCGTCAGTGGCTATGAGGATAATTATAAATGTATAAGAATCGAATATGCTGCCGATTATATTAAGGATAAAGTTGGCTATTTACTCGTCTATAATTATTATACCCATTATGATGTCGTCGATGGCCGTTATCAAGGACGTGATCCTTCGTGGATGATTCAATATGTAAGGGGTTCCTATGGCATATGCAATGCGACGAGTTCGCTCCCTATCAAGTCATCCTGGTCACCAGCCACGACGATGATGCGCGAGCTTCCCGATGAAATCGATCTATCCGATCGCCCATATGTCTTATATACTGCCTCGCAAGGAAACAGCCATAATGCGGCTTCGATCGTCTTGCCGATTATGAATATGCAAGCCGAGCATTATGATATCAATCTATCGTTTACTTTTATGGGCAATAATAATTTTACTTGTTATAATGACGATGACTTAGCTTGCAATTGTACGAGTGCTAATTCAGTATGTCAAAATACGATAAAGGACCAAGATAGTAACCCCTATAAATGTACATAGGAGACGACTGATATAAAAGTATCGATACGATATGTCAATATCGTTGAGGATACTTTTTATTTGCATAAAAATACTAATACTGCCGAGGGAAAGAAAGATAATATTAAAGAGGTCTTTAATCAAAATGGGGAGTTTTAAGGTCGCTTTAAGGCCCGAGGTTACTTCTAAAAAACCCGTTATAAGCGTATTTATCAAAGGATACGGCGTATGGATCAAGGAAGATAAGACCATGAAGACCGTCATATTGCCGAGGATCATCAATAGAAGATCGATATTGCTTTCAATCGAGGTGGATAAATTAAAGGGAATTTTGATCTTTTGATAGGGTACCTTAGATGGTTCAAGGACATGCCGCATGATAAACCCGGTTAGCAAATTGCTGAGCCACAGGATTATTAAAATATGCCAGCCACAAAGGGTAATGATTAAAAAGGGATTAAAGAATATAGAACAGGATAATATTTTGACGATATCATTTTTATCGATAAGGTGTTGGGCATATAAAGCTTTGAGGTTCTTGGCATTAGTTGGCGTACCACTGATGAAAGAGATGAGTAAAACATAGGCCCCATAGGGAGAAATATTAAAAAATTTTGTCAAAAGGGGACCAAAGATGAAGATTATGTCGTTCGCGATTCCCGAAGATAAGATTAAGTCATTGACGATAAAAGCGGGAAATAAGAGGGGAAATAACGTCGTACTCCACGTATTTAAAGCCGTTATGCCTGAAAGGATAACCGTCTCGCGTTTTAAAAAGAAGCAAATAAATAATATTAAAATGATAATTTTTCTCATATTTTTCTTTTTCTAATGATATAATTTTCATAGTGGTGAAGCTATGATTACTAAATTATATCGTGGAGTTATAAAATTTATTAAAGAAAATTATGCAATTTTGCTCTTTGCTATCATTATATATATCTTATTTACCATTCATTTGCCATGGAGTATATATGCTCCGGGTGGGGCAATACCCATCGAAGAACGCCTATCGGGGGATGTAATAAAAGGCAAGGGTTCGCTTAATTTGACGTATGTGACCTTCATCGATGGAACCATTCCCAGTTTACTTTTAGCCAAAATTTTGCCCCATTGGGATATCGTCGCCAATAAGGATATCACTTTAGAAAAAGAAAATATGCAGGATGTCTTAAAGCGCGATCTAATCTATTTGGATGAATCGATAAGTAATGCGCTGAATGTGGCCTATACGAAGGCGAATAAAGAGATAACCATAATGAATACCAAATATTATATTCTCTATATCGTCGATGAAGCCAAGACGAGTTTAAAGGTGGGCGATGAAATCCTTTCCTTTGATGGCCATGAGTTTACGGGAACCGAGGAATTGAATAGCTATATTGGGATGTTGGAAGTAGGAACGACGATTAAATTTGACGTTTTAAGAAACGGGAATATGCGCACATGTGATGCCGAAATTGTCGAAATAAATGGGGCTCAAAAGATCGGTATTAGCATCTCTTCGATAAATGAATATGCAAAAGATCCAAACGTCGATTATCGACCTAAAGAGGACGAATCGGGACCTTCGGGTGGCTTGATGATTGCCTTGGCGATCTATAATGCCCTAGTCGATGAAGATATTACGCAGGGTTTAAAGATCAGTGGTACGGGAACCATTGACCTCGATGGTAACGTCGGCAGTATCGGAGGCGTCAAATATAAATTGCGTGGGGCCGTCTCCGAAAAGAGCGATGTCTTTATTGTCCCACATGATAACTATGAAGAGGCTAAAAAGGAAAAAGATGCGAATGGTTATGATATTCCCATAATCGAAGCCTTTACCTTTGATCAAGTTTTAGAGGAATTAAAGAATATTGCCCAATAATAAATGGATGTGTTGTATGGGTTAGAAAAAAACGAGGTAAGAGAGAATTTATCTCTTTTTTTTGATTCCAAAATCTTTTATAATAATTTATGCAAGGTGAGGAAGTATATGAAGCGCAATGAAGTAAATCGTGAAGAGTTATCACCGATGATGCTCCAATATATGGAGATTAAAGATCGTTATCCCGATGAATTATTATTCTTTCGGTTAGGCGATTTCTATGAATTATTTTTTGAAGATGGCGAAATATGTAGTCGCGAATTAGAACTTACTCTAACGGGGAAAAATGCCGGTTTAAAAGAGCGCGTTCCCATGTGTGGCATTCCCTATCATGCCGTTAAATCCTATGTCGAAAGGCTAATCAATAAGGGCTATCGGGTAGCTATCTGTGAGCAATTGGAAGATCCCCGCTTAACTAAGGGAATGGTCAAAAGGGATGTTATCGAAGTTATAACCAAGGGGACCATGGTCGATTTAGAATTTTTAAATGAGCATGATTTCAATTATATTGGCGGTATTATCGATTTCAATTATGCCTATTTAGTGACCTATATCGATATTTCGACGGGATCCGTCAATGTCTCACTTATCAATCACAATCAAGAATCGCTCGTCAATGAAGTTTTAAATTTAAATCTCAAAGAGATCGTCGTACCCAATAATTTTTCGATCGAATTAATAAATATATTTAAAAATACCTATAATATCAATATTGCCATTAATGATGAACTTTTAGAAGATGAATATATGGATATCTATGCGGATATCGAGGATGAGCGATTAAAAGTTGGTATAAAGAATCTCCTCTATTATCTTCATGTCAAAGAGTTAAAAGATCTATCACATTTGGGTCATGCTCAAGTTATTAAACGCGATAATTATTTGGAGATGAATGTCCATACAATCCGCAATTTGGAATTAATTGAAACTTTAAGGTTAAAGGAACGACGATTTTCACTTATTTGGCTTTTGGATAAGACGAAGACGGCCATGGGATCGCGAACTTTAAAGAGTTGGCTCATGAATCCCTTAAAGGATAAAGTCGAAATAGAAAAACGATATGATTATATCGAACGCATCAATAATGAATTTCTATTGCGCGAGGAGTTGCGCAATGCTTTATATGAAGTATATGATTTGGAACGTCTATGTGGAAAAGTAATATGTGGCTCTTTGAATGCCCGCGATATGTTACAGATTAAAAATTCCCTTAAAGTCTTACCGCAAATCAATGAAATTATCGAAAAATTGGGCTTTGATTTTAAACTTAATGAACATGCCGATATCTATGCTCTATTGGAAAAGGCGATTTATCCCGATCCCCCAGTATCCGTAAAAGAGGGTTATCTCATCAATCCGGGTTATAGTGCCGAACTCGATGAACTTAAGAGTATTCGAAGTGGTGGTAAGGAATTTATTTCGAGTATCGAAAGTGAACTGCGCCTTCAAACGGGAATTGCCAATTTACGCGTCGGTTTTAATAAGGTATTCGGCTATTATATCGAAATAACTAAGGGACAAATCGATAAAATTGATCCAAGTCTCGGATGGGAAAGACGGCAAACTTTAACGAATGCCGAACGCTTTATAACACCGGAACTTAAGGAAAAAGAAGCCTTAGTTTTAAATGCCGAAGAGAAGATTATCGAACTGGAATATAATCTCTTTTTAGGTATTAAAGAGGAGATAAAAAAGGATATCTTTGCCTTAAAGGAAACGGCTACTTCTTTGAGTGAAATTGATGTCTTGAGTAGTTTGGCAATCGTTGCCGAAGAGCAACATCTTGTGCGTCCAACGCTTACCGATAAGCGACTAATCGATATTAAAGGTGGAAGGCATCCCGTCGTCGAAGCGGTCAGTACGAAAGAATATATTAAAAATGATATCTTTATGGATGAATTTACCAATACGCTTTTGATAACGGGACCAAATATGAGTGGTAAATCAACTTATATGCGTCAACTGGCCATTACTGTTATCATGGCCCAAATGGGATCGTTTGTTCCGGCTGAAAGTGCAGTACTCCCCATTATCGATCGCATCTATACGCGAATTGGCGCCTCTGATGATTTAGTAAGTGGGGAATCGACATTCATGGTCGAAATGCTTGAAGCTAAGAATGCCTTAGCTAATGCCACGAATAATTCCTTAGTTCTCTTCGATGAATTAGGTCGGGGAACGGCAACTTATGATGGAATGAGTTTAGCTCGCGCAATACTCGAATATATTACGACAAATATTCAATGTAAGACTTTATTTTCAACGCATTATCACGAACTAACTGATCTTGAGAATCAATATGATAGTATTAAAAATATTCATGTTGAAGCTGTCGAGGAAAATGGCAATATAACTTTTTTACATAAAGTAGTGCCAGGAGCCATCGATAAATCTTATGGTATTCATGTTGCCAGATTAGCTGGTATGCCCGAAAAATTATTGGATCGGGCCGAAGAATTTTTAAAACATTATGAAAATAATTCGAATAAAAAAGAAGTAAAAGCTGAACAAATGACTTTAAATTTTGAAGCTCCTAAAGATGAAGTTAAGGAATTCCTTGCCACCATTGATCCAATCAATGTAACACCGATGGAAGCGTTAAATATCTTATTTGAACTAAAAGAAAAAAGTAAAAAATAAGACATAAATATGGGGTGTGAATATAATTCACATCTCTTTAATTTTCAAATATTTTTTTTATAAATTTAGAGCTGGCAACAATTTTGGTATGCCGGCTTTTAATTATTCTTTTATAAAATATTTCACAAAAACTGCTAAAATTTCTATGTTGAAAAAATGCAACTGGGGGGGG
>CANQFG010000027.1 GCA_947598395.1 uncultured Bacilli bacterium | reverse complement strand
GATGCTAAAAATATGGAAATTAACATCATTCCATTTAAGGCGATGGTTGGTAAGTATCGGATAATTATCTATCTTGAAAACGAAAGTCAAGAATATAATGAATCTAATGCTTTAGAATTTGAAATCGATAGAACGTATTATAAAGTTGAACTCGATGATGCTTCGACGATAAAGCCAAAAGTTATCTATCAAGGTAAAAGCGATGCTATCTATGATCGCGATGGTGCCGATGGCAACTACATATTTACGACGACCTATAATGAGGATGACTTAAGTGATTATTCGATTAAAGTATTAAAAAATGTCACTCTTGTTAAAGAAATAACTGATCTTAAAACGACAAAAGATAATGATAAAATAACTTCAACTTTTGCTTTAACTGATCTCGAACCAGGAGAATATAAAGTTGCTCTATGTATTAATGGCTTGCCATATGCTTGGAAAACAATAACGGTTAATAAATATATTCCTGTTACGAGTGCTAAGATCTATATCAACTATCAAGAATTAAAGGATACGGGAACATATAATGTCGGCGATAAATTAAATATCCGCTATGACTATGAGCCACAAAATGCTACTAATCCAAATTTGACATTTACTGTCGATGATAAAAAGATTGCCGAAGTCAATGGATCATTTATTATCTTCTCAAGTGTGGGTACAACTACTTTGAAATTGAGCAATGATGATATAACGGTTGAAAAGACGATTTCAACACGGCAACTATTGAGTTCAAGTAAGTACGATATTCGCCGTAATGGAACTAAGATCATTTATGTCAATACGATGAATTTTTTAAGTCTAACGAAAAATGAATTTATGAGCAATTTAACGGGTGTCGTAAGTGGCTATAAGATTCTCGATACGCATAATAAAGATATCACTAATACGACGCAAAATATTGGAACGGGTATGACTTTCGTCAATGGCAATGAACAATTTAAGATTGCCGTCATTGGCGATACTAACGGCAGTGGAACGATTAACTTAGGTGATGTTGCCCATATTCTTCAATATATTCGTCATAAAGTAAGCGTTTCGGATGAAGCAACGTTACTAGCTATGCGGGTTCGTAAAGATAATTCCATTACTTTAGGTGACGTTTCTAAATTATTCCAATTCTATCGTCGTAAGACGAGTTCCATTTAGAAAAGTGGGAAAATAGTATGAAAAAGGTTTTACTTTTACTAATTATCCTTTTCCCACTTCCCGTCTTGGCTCTTGAAGAAATCAACTTTGATTGTCCTCAGAATATTGCCAAGGATACACCATTTACCTGTCAAGTTACGGCTAAGACCGATTATGAAGTAAGTGCTATCGATCTTCGCTTTTCCCTCGATAATGAGTTGTTGGAAAAGGAAGAATTCCGCGTCGATGCCATATGGGAAGGCGATGAAGAAGACGATATAGTTCTCGTCTATACTGATGAAAATAAAATCGATAATTTTAAGATTGGTACTCTAACCTTGCAAGCTAAAGAAGATTTAGCCAATGTCGATATAAAAATTACTTCGGCAGCCTTCTATGATGCTAATTATAATGAACATCTTTTAGATTTAAAAAAAGATGTCAATGAGAATGTCAAATCTGAAACAAATATTCCCGATAAGAAAAATAATAATTTTAAATATGTTATCATAAGTATAGTAATGATAATAATCACAATGACTTTGATAATGATATATATATTATTAAAAAGAAAGAAAAATGGAGTGGTTTAAATGAAACATAAAATCGTTTTATTAATATTGCCCTTAATGGCGATTTTCTTGCCATTAAATGTCAAAGCTTTATCGGCTACGGTAAGTATTAGTTGTAAGACTTTGAATGTGGGTAAGACGGCAACTTGTACTATTTCGGGAAATACGAAAGGGAAGGTTTCGGCCGTGGCTGCGACTTTGAGTGTCAGTGGCAATGCCAGCTTCAGTAGTTTTGCCAATGGCAGTGGTTGGAGTGGTGGTATCGATGGTAGCAATATCGATATCTATACCGACACTGATAAAATGGGGACATTTACGATTGGTACGGTAACTATTAAGGGTAATAAAGCCGGAGATGCCAAAGTTTCCCTAACGAATATCCGCGTCTATGCGGGAGCAGATGAAAATTATGGCGAATTTTCGGTTTCCAATGCTACGAAGAGCATCTCCGTAAAAGAACCTGAAACGAAAGCAACGACAACGAAAAAGCCAACTTCGACGACGCGGGATATCAATTCTACTACTTCTGCGACGACGACTACGACGCAAGCGATTCCCTTAGAGCCCACTAGCGTAACGGTCGATGATTTTCCGGTCACGATTGAAAATGGAACGTATTATGTAACGGTCAACGCCGATACGGAAAGCGTCAATGTCGAGGCCACGGCTCCAGAGGGTGTCGTCATCGTCGGTACGGGTAAACGAACCCTTGCCAATGGCAAAAACCTCGTCGAATTGGTCTTGCGCAACGAACAAAATGTTACGGCAACTTTCCAAGTTGTCATCACCCGACCTGATGGTGGCGATTACGATACATCCCTTCGCTCCCTAAAAGTCGTCGATTATAATTTGAACTTTAAACCAGATACTCTCGAATATACGGTAAGCGTACCCTTTAATACAAAGGAAGTCTATGTCATTGCCGAAGCTTTAAGTGCCGATGTCAATGTCAATGGGGCGGGTTTATATACCGTCAGCAATAATAAGACGGATATCTATATTACCTCATCATATGGCGATTTAAAAACGACAAAATATGTCATTCATATTACGAAAAATTATAGTTTGATATTTATGTGGTGTGCTATAGGTGGTTTGGGAATTTCCTTATTAGGTCTTGGAATTTATACGATTACTAATAAGAAGAAGATGGCCAAGACGACGGAAAATGCCCTTACGAAGGCCAAAGCTTTGGAAAATCGGGCCGTCAAGAATGAAGATCCCAATCAAGGTATTGCCATTAATGGTCAAAGTGTCGTTGGTTTGGGGCGCCAAGCCGTTGTTCCGACGAATATCATGCAAAATGATCCCCAAGCGGACGTTCGCGTAGTAGCTAATCCAACGGCGACGCAAATAATTCATGAGACGCCAGTTCAAACGGTAAATCAAGCTCCGGATCCCCAAGTAAAAGTTGTCAAGACGGTCGTTCCAACGCAAGTTAAGACCATCGTTCAAACCCATAATCCGGCGCCAATGCCTGAAAATAATAACAACATCAATTAGAGGATAGCGATATCCTTTTTTCGGTTCAATATCTTTTAGCTACATGCTATAATTATGGGGGAGAGTGGTAAGATGGCAATAGGAATCTTGATGATCGCCATACCCTTATTATTTATCAGTTGGAGCATCATTCTGGCGTTACTTGTAAACTATATAAGTTATCAAACCTTGAATATTTATATCTTTTTAGCCCTTATCATCATATCGTTTATCTTATGCTTAATAAGTGGCTCGTGTATCTTTAATTATTTTAAAGCTGTCGTCTTTATTCGCAATCATTGGCGGAAAAAGAACTTGCAAGTCCTCTTTGTCAGTTTAGAATTAAATAATCTATTCATAATTCTTTATATGGTGGCACGAGTACTGATAGCTAAAGAAATTCTTTCGATAATATTCCTTTTTATGATCTTTTTTGGAGAAGTAATACTTATTTTAATTACTTTTCATCATAAAAATTTAAAATTGTTTTTAAAAAACGTAACTAGGGAAGCAAACCTCTATCGTTTAGAATTTCATGATCAAATGGGTAAAGTCTATATCTTTTATAGTAAAAGGGCATATGAAATGGGACTATCTTATCAATGCATAGTCGATCGTTATCAAAATATTTATAAAGTTAGGTGATAGTTATGAATAACAATTACGATAATCAAAATAAAGAAAATGGTGGCTATAATGATGGCATCGTCCAACCGACATCGGTAAATACCACACCCGTTTCGGCTCAAGATACGATGCTCAACCGCGAGCGCGAAAATATCGTCAGTGCCACGCTTCAAGCTAATGAAGCCATCGATGAGACCAAGGCTCGCGACGTCAACGATCAAATTGCCAACAAGAAGATGAATCCTCTAAAACTGGGCATCATCGTCATCGTTATCCTCCTTCTTACGGGAATAATTACCTATTTTGGCTATCATATCGTCAAAAAGATTATGACTTATGATGATCCCATTACGACCGAACCGACGCGTTCGACGCGCCCTGCCAATAAAGTGATGACGTTCCTCGAAAAAAATCGCGTTCATAAATTTGAAAGTGATCAAGAATTTACCATCAATAATGTCGGATATGATCACTATATTTTACTTCTTGCACCAAACAATACCGATTTAAAAGATAACAATAACTATTATTTATTAATAATTGGTAATGAAGCCGGACTAAATACCGAAAGTGGAACATATACTATAGAAAACGATACAATTAAAGTCGGAAACTATACCTTAAAGATCAATGACGATCATCTCTATCTCGATACTTATGATTTAAAATTAAAAATTATGGATACCGAAATGAAATATTATACTTATAATGATGAAGTAAATGCCTATACCTTAATTATAAATGGCACTCCTAAATATGAATATGCCTTATTTATCGATAGCAATTTAAATCGTACGAATATCTATCGGAGTTCATTTATTGAAGATCGCGAAAATATTCGCTTAGAAGACGATAAACTTTTTCTAAAAAGTGAAGTAGGTGTTAACTATAATGGTAAGGAAATGTCTATTGGGCAATAAAATTATTATTTAGATATAAAATTTGGAACCATTATGTGGTAATTATGCTATAATTGTATCGTGCCGAAGGTGAAAACATGAATAATTATGAAAGTTATGAGTCTTTAACGGATGATATTTTAAAAAATCGTCATTTTCAAAAGATTGGTTTAGAGAGCCATCATGGGATAACGCGTTTAGAACATTCTTGTCGCGTTGCTCGTTATACATATAAATATGCTATCAAGTGGCATTTAGATTATCGCTCAGCGACTAAGGCCGCCTTATTACATGACTTTTTTATCGACGAAGATTTTGTCAATATCAAGGGTCTATATAAGGGCATCGCGCATCCCGATATTGCCTTGGCCAATGCTAAAAGGGAATTTGGGCTCAATGAATTGGAAGAAAATGCCATCGAAGCGCATATGTTTCCGCTCAATATGACCTTGCCGCGATATAAGGAAAGTTGGCTCATTACGGGTATCGACAAAACGGTGGCCATCTATGAACTAGCGACGTCATTTGTCCGTATCTTAGGTTTACAAAAGGTTAAAACATATGCCTTACTCTATAGCCTTTTCCTATTTAATATTATAACTATGGGCCAAAAGTAGCCCTTTTTGTTTTTTTATGCTAAAATACAAATATGCAAGTCCTAGTAACTCAGATGGATAGAGTAACGACCTCCTAAGAGTGTGCTACGAGGCGAGAAAATTTATGAAAGCCTTATAATATAAGGCAAAACCTGTCCTTGTAACTCAGTTGGATAGAGTAATCCTCTCCTAAAGGATAAGTCGGCAGTTCGAATCTGCCCAAGGACGCCAGAATGTTAGAAAATGTCTTGATTTTAAACGATTTCAAGGCATTTTTATTATTTTTAAAAAGTATCATAAAATGATATAATCTGATATAGCATAATATATGGTATGGCACCATTTTCGGCACCGATTAAAAATAGTAAAACTATCTATAATATAAGGCATAAACACATATTTAATTGGTAAAAAGTATATAAAAAATATAATTATAGGAGGATTTTACTATGACATTTAAAGAATATTGTAAAAAATATGATGAAATAAAAATGAAATATGACATTATTGTTTTATCAGAATTGATTAAATTATATCGTGAGTATAAAAAAGAAGAATTTTCATTTAGAATAATTTATAATGAATTACATGATTACATTAATTATTCAGAAAAACAAGTAAATTATATAATTGCAAAAGCAGAAGAATTAAGTAAAGAGCAAAGTGAAAAATAACTTTGCTTTTTTTCATGCCACTATGTCCATATCATGTAAAATATGATATAATATAAATGTATATGGGAGGTAGCAATGAAAAAGTATAATATTGAACGAGAGGGTCAAATTGATTTTTTTAATCAATTTAATATAGACTATATAAAAAATAATGTGTTAATTGACAACACTGATGGTGTTTATAATGGTAATTTATTAGAATTTAAACTTAATATTACGGATATTAATAAAGTATTATTTCAAACAATCAAATATTTATCTAATATGAGAATTAAAGGTGAGTCTGTTCCTGCTAACATTTTATGTATAGATTTAAATTCAGAAATATGTTATGTTTATCATTCTATTGATTATTTTGATGAAATTCATGAAATATATTATGGTGGTGCAAGTAAAAATACAGACGGCTTTGTTTCAAAAGACTATTTTGATAAAATTGATTATTCTAGTATGGATGGTGCATTAAAATTAAAAGATTATTTAAAAGAAACAAATTACATGAAGATTAAACTTGATGAAAATTGTATCGTTGGATGGGCAGAAAGATATTATAGAGAATATCCCAAAGCAGACAAAGGTGATTTTCTTGATGATAGAGAGGGTTTAAATGTTAATAAAACATCAGAAATAAGAGACCCCAAAGTATTTAAAGATTATATAATTCCATATACAGGAAAAACTAACGAAAAATTTAAATACTTAATGGATAAATTAAATGATAGGTTGCATAAAAAAGACTTAGGAGCCTTTTATACACCTATTCCTTATTGTGAAATGGCTGCAAATTTGGTAAGAGAAGCCATAAAAAAAGTTCCCGATGGAAATGATTATATTATTTTGGATAGATGTGCAGGAACTGGAAATCTTGAAAGTGTTTTTAGTGATGAAGAATTATCCCATTGCATTTTATCGACAATAGAATATTATGAATATAAAGTCTTACTAGAAAGACTAGGAGAAAAAGTAAGAGCGATTATTCCTCCAATAGAATCCCAAGTAAAATATCAAAATGGATTTATTATGAATGCAGACGCAATGTCTAAAGAATATTTAGAAAATGATATTATAAAGAAATATATTAATGATAAGAATTGTACAATTATATTATTTGAAAATCCACCATATAATGATACATCATCAATAACATCTATATATGATGAAGATGGTAATAAACATATCACAGATAATAAAGAATCATTTGTATATAATGAGATGAGCAAAGATAAAGAGAATTTTAGAAATACAAATATATCAACTATTAGAGATTATGCAAATAGATTTATTTGGAGTGGATTTAAGTATTATTTAAGGCAAAAAAGTGATGCTTATATTGTATTCTCTCCAGTTAAATATTTTAAAAGTCTTGGCATAATTAAAAATGATGATTTGAGATTTGAAAAAGGTTTTTTGTTCAATAGAAAACATTTTCATGCTACTGCTTCGGCAATTTCATGTATATATTGGAAATACGAAAATAATAATAAATCAAAAAAATATATTTTACCTGCTTATGATATAGATGATAATAATGAATTAAAATATATACGAGATGTTGAAATAAAAAAGGTATATAAAGCATTTAATGATTATCAAGATAAAATTAAAGGAAATAATCAAATATACATTTGTTGTGATTCTTCAGGATATGAGGCTTTTGGAAAAAGAATCGAAACAGCAAGTTATGATGATGATGACATATTGGGCTATTTTTGTCTAGTATCTGCCTCATTTAATTTAGGTAGATTAGTTTATTTTAATGGTAGAGGTTTTTATTTGAATAAATCAAATTATATCAATAAATTGCCACTATTCTGTGCTAAAATGTATCCTCAGGAAAATTGGTATGAAAAAGATGTATATTTCCAATGTTCTGATAAAGGTAATGAATATTTATCTGATAAAGATTTATTGAAACAATCATTAATATATACATGTTTAACAACTCAAAATCATATGTGTTCTTTTGTAGGTAGTAATAATAAGTTATATAAAAACGAATTATGCTTTGATGAAAATACTATTGCATTACAATATTTAAATAAATTAAAATTAACTGAAGAAGAAAAAGAATTGATAAATTTGTCAAAAACAATTAATAATTTAGCAAGAGAAACAAAAAATTATAATAAAAATTTTACTTATGGATTATATCAAATAGAAAATCAATTAAATACATATAAAATTGAAGACGATACTAAAAAGAAAATTTATGACTATCCAGTTTTAAATGGACATATTAATACTCTAAAATCATTGCTAAAGAAATATTATAAAAATAATATCGAGCCAAAATTATTTGAATACGAATTATTAAAATAGAAATAAAAGAACTAGATCATGAATATTCTAGTTCTTTTTATATATACTTTTTAAATAATTTTCCATTTCTTTTAAATTTTTAATTGATGAACAATCATCAATTTTTTCTTTGTATATATAATAGTCATCTAAATAATCATTCAATTTATCTTCCTCGTAGTTGTAAAAACTATTATATATTCTTTTGTGTATTCTAGAAAAATATTGTTTAATGTTTCTAACTGCCTGTTCACATTTTAGATTTGTATATCCAGTATATGGACTATTTCTATCACAATATAATATTTTTTTATTGTTATAAAAATATAACTTATTACAATGATTACAATTTTCAATATGATTATAATCGTTATATATTAAATAATGTAATATTGAAAACAAAACATCAGTTAATGTAAAACAATTATATATATAAGTGTGTTCAGTTTTTTTAATATCTTTGTCTATTATATTATCTATTTTACAATAACTATATTGCAGAGGCTTAAGCTCATTATTTTTATCTATATAAGAAATATAAGAAAGATAGTAAAGAAATATAATCTAGACCCTATATGTTTTCATGAATTAAGACATACATGTGCTAGTTTATTAATCAATAGTGGTATAGACCCTAAAACAGTAAGTAAAAGATTAGGTCATGCAGATGTATCAATAACAATAGAAATATATACACATTCATTTGAGGCTTCAAAGATAGCATGTGCTAATAAATTTGATGAAATTATGGCTAGCAAAATGCTTAAAAATACTCATGGCACTAATTATCGGCACTTTCAATAAATAACTGAGTTCAAATTAAATTAAGAAATTGTTTAAAACCCTTTTCAAAAAAGGGAAAAAAGATATAATGATGGTGTTCAAACTTTGAGAGGATATATCCCTCCTAAGTCGTAAGTCGGCAGTTCGAATCTGCCCTGGGACGCCATTAAAGAAGATTATCTTGTGCGCAAGATTAAAAAAGAGGGACTATTGATGGTTTTCAATAATCCCTTTTATTAGCTTTTAAAGTTTCTTTGTCTTTTGCACTTTTTCTTCCCGAACTTTTGCGGCTATTTCGCCAAAGAATTTTTTAAAGGCTTCCTTATCTTCTTCGAAGGGAAGGATACCGCCTTTATAGACAAAGTCGCAGCGGTTTCCATTGTTAAATTCGTCCGCTTCGATGAATTGCTTTTTACGCTCGGCAATAACTTCCGGTGGAGCTCCGCGCGTTATCAAGCGATCGATACAGGTCTTTTGATCGACGTCCATGAAGATACTCTTTACGATATCTTGACCGAAGTAATTCTTTAAATCTTCGTAGCCATCATAAGCTACGCAGACACATAGATCGTCATAGTCTTTTAGCTTTTTTTCGACTTCTTCGCTGGCAATACAATAATGATTGCCGGCATAATCGACATTTTCAATTTTCTTTAGCGAGTTGAATTCCTTTTCGTCTACAAAGTAGTATATTTGCCCATCGATCTCGCCAGGGCGCCGTTTGCGCGTCGTATAGGAGACGATGCCCGGAATTCCCAGTTCGTTTAAGGATTGTAAGCCCACGGTGGTCTTGCCGCTACCGCTGGGACCGATGATACACCATATATGTTTATTTGCCATTTTACCAATATCCTCCTCAATTTATATTTTACCATATTTTCCATTTCATACTGAAAAAATGAACGTAATGCTTATTTTTTTAATTTAGTACTAGTAATATTTTAAATTTTATGAGAGAATATATGAGTAATCAGTTTTATGCCGACTTAGCACAGTTGGTAGTGCAACGCACTCGTAACGCGTAGGTCGAAGGTTCAAGTCCTTTAGTCGGCACCATTTATTGTCATTTAGGCCCTATAATATGGGCCTTTTTAAATTTTTACTCCCAAAATTACGCCGATTAAACTACGCATATGATATAATTATAGCTATAAAATACTTTTAAATTAATCGAGGGGGATAATGATGGGAATTTTAGATTATTGCGAAAAGGCCAACGATGCGACGAAGATGACGGTGCGGAATACGGAAAAATTTTATGATTTTGCCCTTACTAAACCTTTGACTTATGGCGTGGAATATGAAGTATTATTAAACGACATTTTGAAAAGCGATCTTGGCCGTCCAATGAATGCGAAGAATTTGCCATCCATACCGCGTGCTTCTCTATATCAAAGTGCAGCTCTTTGGGAAGCTTTAGGCCTTCATCTTCATCAAATTCCCATGATTGGCATGGACGCGATAATTAAAAAAAATGGCAAATTAGTCCTCACTTCGGAGGCCGCCTCGCACATCAAACTCATCGAACCCCATAAATTGCCCGTGGCATTTATCAAAAATGATAACTGTTATATCGGGGTTTTAAAAAATATCAATCTCTGGGGCAAAGGGGGCAAAGTCGTCCTCTATAATAAAATTTTTCTCTCGGAAATCACCAATCGCATCAGTTTATGCGTCTATAATCATGAAATTACGCATACCCAGATGGATGGAGCCAATTTGGGGCATTCCTATTTAAATGTGGAGACTTTGCCGATGATTATCGAAGAGATCTTGGCAAGTCATATCGATGCGACCGGAGATACTTTAAAGCTCGTCCGCAATTATCATCTGCGCGAAGTGGCCGAGTATTTGCATTGCTATGCGCTTTCGCGAGATATGGACTATCGCGAACGCATAATAACCGATGGCTATATTCAAGCGATTATCGAAGCCATATATCTCGTCAATCAGTATTTGACGGCTACTGATCGCCAAAAACGGGAATTTTTAAACTATTGCAATAAGATTTTCGATCATCGGGCGACGGTTACGGAAATGCTTGACTTCTATGATGCCAATCTGGAACAAGTTCCCAAAACGTTGCAAAAACTACGATTACCCAAAAATAAATAATTTTTAAAGGACCTTTAAATAATTGTAAATTTGGACCTTAGATGATATATTTAAGAATAGAAGATAGTTGGCTAACTCATGATAAGCATGATACAATAACTTAAGAAAGATGGTGATTGTTATGGATGTACTCGATCGTTATCGCCTCCTCATCGGAGCCTATTATGGCATCCGATCTTTAGATGCTTATCCTCGGCGTCTATATATATTAAGCGATTTAGAAAAATATATTCGGGGCTTTGTCGAAGCCAATAGAAAAGAAGATATTGCTTTTGAAGAAGAGGCCGATAAAGTCTTGCGAGAAGTACCCTTAAAGACGAAGTTACAGGATAGTCTAATCGTCTTAAATGAATTAGATGGTCCCATCGATCTCGTATTGATGATAAAATTAATGGTTAAAGAAATGCGTTATCAAAAGTAGGCTCGGCCTGCTTTTTAATTTGACAATATCTCTAATATTTGTTAATATATTCAGCAATTTTAAAGGGGGGAAAATTGCATGAATTGCGAAAAAATTTTAGGGGGATTAGTAACGATTGGTGTCTTACTAATCTTGATTGTGGGCAGTAAAGCCCATAATAACGCTATGACTTTGGATAATGTGAATAATTTAGGATACTTAGAAAATAATTTGACGCTCGATAACAATTCAGCCGTTTCGATGCTCGAATATGTCAATACGCATAATTATGATATCGAACTCAACACCGAAAGCGTCAATTTGGAATGCCTAAGCAAAAATGAAGACGTTGCTTCCAATGTTCAAGAGGATATGAAGTTAAATGTCTTATTTGCCAAAGATTCCGATAGTAAAAAGAAGAGTTCGCTCGTCTTGGCCCAAGATGAAAAAGCCTATATCTATGTTACGGCTCGATATAATGGTGAATATCCCATATCCGAAGTCGTATGTGAATATAATATCAATTTAAATGTGGCCTAGTTGATTTGACTTTCATCGCGTTATGTGGTATCATAGTCGCCAAGTTTTAGGAAGATACTAGCTAATCTTATAAAACTTAATAAAAAGGGGAGATTTGGTATGCGTAGGGGTAAGAAATTACGACGTTATTCGAAAAAGAATCGTCGTATGCGCATTATTCGCAAGCGCGTCAATAATTTATTGGTATCGTTATCCATTATCGCCGCTTTAGGACTTACGGGTAAATATATTGCTACGCAGTTAAAAAGCGATTATGATATCCAAAAGGATAATGATGCCTTGGCCTTCGAGATGACGAGTGATGATTTAGCTACCGAAACCGAAGAGGCTTCTACTGAATTAGCAGTAAGCGAAAAACCAGAGGAGATGGAGAGTATCGAACCCGATATCGCTTATCCGAACGTCGTCGCATTAGAGCAAAATTATGAAGCTAGCGCGGATCTATTAGATGCCGGTTATGAATTTTTAAATGTCGATTTCGACTCGTTAAAGGAGATCAATAATGACGCTTGTGCTTGGTTAGTACTCGATGGCACTAATATCAACTTGCCGATCGTTCAAGGTGAGGATAATGATTATTATCTTCATCATGATATCTACGGTGCTGAGAGCAAAGCGGGAACGATATTTGAAGATTATCATAATACGTCTTTGGATAATGAAACGGCCGATTTAAGTGATTTTACTTATATTTTTGGCCATCATATGCGCGGACGTTTGATGTTTGCCAGTATCGTCGATTATAAAAAGCAAAGTACCTATGATAAGATGCCCTATGCTATATTATATACGCCCGAGGCAACTTATAAAGCGGAATTCTTTGCCGGATTAATCATCGATGGTGCGGATGATGCTAATTTATATACGAGTGATTTTGTCGATGCGGATATGTACGATCTATATATCGAATATCTAAAGAGCAACTCGACATTTGTAAGCGATGTAACCCCGGAACTCGGGGATAAAGTCATCGTCCTCGTGACATGTAGTTATGAACAAAATAATAATCGTTATGCATTATATGCGCGATTGAATAAACAATTGACTAAAAATATCGAAGAAGAGAAAGGAAAAGTTAAGACATTAACTAAATAATATAGGAAGGTGAGTAAAATGAAAAATAAATTGAAAGTATATGCAGCTATGCTTGGTTTATCGACTTCAGTTACGTTATGTCCAATCTCCGTTGAAGCTACGGAATTAGAGACTACGGAGACGGAAAGCTTTGAGGAAGAACGTCAAGTTGGCGATGTCCTATTCGAAGTGACGCCAGAAAATGCTGGCGATGTAACTTATGAAGATGCCAATCCCGAAAATTATCCTCAAGAAAAACACGAGGAAAATGCCAGTGAAACTCCTTCGGAATCCGAAGTCGAACCATCGACGGAAGCAACCGAAGAGAATAAGGAAAACGATTCGGAAAGCAAACAAGAGACGGAACAAGGAACGGAAACCGAGACGGAATCAGTTCCTGAGACGGAAACTGAAACGGAATCAAAAGATGAATTTATCGATGATGATAACTATAAGCCAACGAGTCCCGAAGAGGGTCAAACGATTCCTGATACCGTTTTAACGGAACGCGAAAGAAAACATATCGATGAGACGACGCCGGAAACACCTCCCGAGACAACACCGGAGACAACACCAGAAACGACGCCGGAGACTCATCCCGAGACGACGCCGGAAACGACACCGGAGACAACGCCTATTGTTGTAGTAGAGCAACCAGTTGTCAATACGCCTGTTATCCCCGTTACGCCAGTAACTCCTGTTCCAAAGACGGGTTCATTTGGCGAAAACGCATTACTATATATTTCATGCTTTGGCTTTACCATCGCCTTATGTTCATTAGCTGGTTACTTGACGAGCAATTATGAAGAGAAAAAGATTTCCGCTCTTCGCAATGGAAAGATTGAACAAAAATCTTCTAATAAGATCCTTGCCAAGATCGTCAAAGCTCGGAAAAAATATTCTCTTGGGAAAAAGAATACGAATAGTAAAAAATTAACTAAATAAGAAAGAAACGACTCCTCGTTTCTTTTTTTTATTGTCTTAATGTGCAATTCTTGATAAAATACTTGCAAGTAAGAGGGTTTTAGTATGGTTATTACAAGTGTCAATCAAGTGGATAAGGAACGGCAAAAGGAAATCGTCATGCTCTTTGAGCGGGGAATATCGATTGGGGCTATTGCCGATTATACGGGCTATTTATATAATGATATCTTGGCGATTCTAACTTATCGGGGCAAAAAGATAAATGAACTCGAACCATATATTTCCGAATATGCCTTTAAAGATAAGAAGATCATCTTTGCATCCGATATGCATTTGGGTTCAGTTTTAGCCAATCGCCATTATTTGGATCTATTATATGAATATGCTGCCAAATATAATATTCATAAGATCATCATCGTCGGTGATTTCTTTAATGGCAGTTTAAAATATACGTTAAAGAGTCTTAAGGATCCCCAACGACAAGTCGATTATGTCTTGGATAATTATCCTTATGATGAAAATATCCAAAATTATATTCTCTTTGGCAATCACGATTATAATCTCCTTCAAAAGGATGAATTCCTTATCGAAGAACTAAATGAGCGTCCGGACTTTACCTTCTTGGGCATCAAAAATACCTATATCAATTGGCGGGGATTTTATTTTCGCCTCGTTCATGATGTCAAGAATTATCATATGGCCTTGCCGAATTGCCACTATGTCAAATATCGCTTTTTTGGTCATTCTCACGAATATAATCAAAATAGTAAGGCGATCTGGTTGCCGCCTCTTAGCAATCCTTGTCCCAATATTGCCGGCAAACAACAACCGGGATTCATGGTCATCGGCGTGCGCAATGGCGTTATGGAAGCTCAAAAAATGGTCGTGACGAATAATAATGTCAGTCGCGGACCCATCTTGCGAAAGGAAATTTTATAGTGAATGGAATCTTAATTGTCGATAAAGAAAAGGGGATGACATCGCGCGATGTCGTGAACCAAATAAGCAAAATATTTAATACCAAAAAGGTGGGCCATACGGGAACTCTGGACCCCATAGCTACGGGCGTCCTAGTCATCTTATTGGGCAAATATACTAAATTGACGGAATTACTTACCAGTTATACGAAGGAATACTATGCGACGATGGAACTCGGAATACTCACAGATACCCTCGATATAACGGGCCATATTGTAAAGAAAGAAGATGTAACCGTCACGGAAGCCGATATCCGCGCGGCCTTTGCTCGGTTTCCCAAGGAATATGATCAAACCGTTCCCCTCTATTCGGCCGTCAAAATTGCCGGTCAAAAATTATATGAATATGCACGCGCCAATAAAGATGTCACTTTGCCTCAAAGACGCGTCCATATATATCAGTTAGAGATCGTGGCTATCGATCATCATTTGGTGACTTTCAAGTGCACCGTCTCGAAGGGCACATATATTCGGAGTCTCATTCGCGATTTGGCCCTTTCCCTAAATACCGTTGCCACGATGCGCGAACTTAGAAGAACCAAACAGGGCAGTTTTGCTATCGATGAAAGCTATACCTTAAGCGATATTGCCAATAGACGCTATGAATTAAAAGATCTTAGCGCCGTCTTGGACTACGATATCATCGATATGGATGACGAACTTGCAAAAAAAATTTATAATGGAGGAACGTATTTGGGACCACATCAAAAGGATTTTATCCTCTTTCGGCATCATGATGAAGATATCGCTTTATATAAATATCGCGAAAATTGTTATAAAATGTATTTGCTCCTCAAATA
>CANQFG010000026.1 GCA_947598395.1 uncultured Bacilli bacterium | reverse complement strand
GCTTGTTCCATCGCCGTCCGATTCGTATCGTCGATCTTCTCGGTCGCATCGCCTAAGCCAAAGACATCATCGGGCAACATGACATTGCCAATCGATAGATAATCGAGCAAGTTCTTCGTCGGATTGTGAATGACGACTTGACCATCGAGATGTTTTTGATAAAGCGTATTGGATTTCGGAACGTTATTTTCATCGATATAGAATTCACAGACCTCCATAATTTCCCGTTGAAACCGATTTAAGCGTTTGGAGAAATAACCTTTGACATATATGCCAATTTGAATATACCGGTGAATAGATCCCAAAAATTGTTCGATATCTTGACTCGATTCCAAAAGGGAGTACATCCGCATTGGAATACTCGAAGCCTTATCGGCATGGATTGTCGACAAGATATGGTGACCAGAAGATATCGAGTTCCGAACGGCCAAGACGGCTTCGGCTGACCGAACTTCGGAAAGCAAAATCCAAATGGGGTTTTGCCGCATGCAGGCAACTAGTGATTCAGTATAGCTGGCAATATTATTCGTCTTCATCGCGACGATATCGCGCGTAGGGAAGATCTTATCCAAGTGAAGTTCAAGGGTATCTTCAATCGTGATGATCTTTTCATCTTCCTTAGTCTTACTAGCTAAGTACTTGACGAGCTCGGTTTTACCGGAACCAGTTTCCCCAGCAACCATGATGTTGCAATGTCCTTCGACACATTTGATCAAAAAATCATGTAATTGTTCCGTAACATATTGCTCGGATAATAATTTTTCTTTATTGAGGCGAATTTTCGCCGGCGTCTTACGAATAAGGCATGCAATGCCATTAGTAGCAATGGAATCATGGACGAAATTCATCCGCAGTTCAGCCGATTCGGCATCGAGAAAAGGATGAGCCATATTAAATGTCTTACCCATAACATTCGAACATTGGAAGGCCAATTTTTCCATAAAGACATTATTTATATCGGGTCTTTCGACTTGATAAATACCTTTAGATAGAGTCTTAAGCCAAACTTGACCACCATTACTATAAGAGATATCGGTAATATCGTCTTCTTCCAAGAACTCTTTTAAAGGGCCAAAGTCCATCTGATCAAATATCGAATTTAGCATATTATCACCCTTTTTATCGTATATTTTTTAATTATCGAAATAAACGGTTTGCGATAGGATAAAGTTTTCTATTGCCTCATTGACAATTTCGGTATTGCCTGGATTTTCGGAATATCCCGCATTCCGTGGAACGGGAATAATTTCAATATTATAAGAGGTAATCAATAGAGCTTTATTCAATAATTCCATATATTCCGTTGGAACGGCAAAACGCATATATTTTGGTTCCGGTTCATCGTCATCATCGGTATGCGTGAAGACATCATAGCCATCCTTATCGACGACTTCTAAGACTTGAATACTCTTGATAAAGATATCGAAGATTACCTTCCGATCATCATCTTGAGCCGAAAAATATAGATCGATATAATTACCTGGCATAATCGAACAGCCATACGTCGAATGGAAATCGACCTCTAGTTGGAAAGGCGAATACCCATCGGGCATATCCTCAAAGCTCGTCTTTTGGGCTTCCTCTTCGCTCGATAGTGCCTCGCGATAGAAGAAACTATGAGCTGGTATTTGATACCCTTTGGAGACATACTTTTGAAGAATTTGACCACGACTTTGAACGAGTCCTTCACCGGATCCCGTAACAAATGTCCCCGATATTCTTACCGTTCCGACCATATCATTAGTAATCTCCGTCCCCGCTTTGATTAAAGTCTCCGAATAAGGAAGGCTTACGGGACTGACAGCCCGATTGACCAAATAATTATAGGCAAAATAGACGATGACAATGGCAACGATAACCATTAAAAAGGTAACGGTATTTTTATTGCTAAAAAATCTTTTGATATTGGTCTTTATTTCATCGGTATTCATCTTTTCCCTCCTATCCTACTAAAACCGCAACGCGATCTTTGATAAATTTTTGTAAGAACTCACTCGAAACTTCCGTCTCATTCGCATTAGTCGTATAATTCCGGTTATGGATGACGGGACTAATCTTGATATCTCCCTCACTTATCAATTGGGCTTGCATTAGAAGCAAGAACATATCTTCCGAAACGGCAAATAATAATTCCGAAGGCTTGCCATAAGCTGCCGTATTTTTTAATATATTATTGCCATGGGAATCTTTAACGGCTAAGACGCGAATACTCTTGATCAAACAGCCATAGATAACGCGATTATCATTATTGGGATCCTTAGCTGACATATATAAATCGATATAATCGCCCATTCTAATCGAATTGGCAAAAGTATTTTCCATCGTAACATCCAAAGAGAAGATCGTATAGCCATCTTCGATATTGGCAAAAGCCGCATCCGGCATCTCCTCTTCCTCTTTTAATTGTTCTTTATAGAAAAGACTACCTTTGGGAATATTCGTCTTATACGAGACATACTTATTGACGACTTCCGTCTCCGTCTTAATCAAATTCGTCGCATCCGAAGTAAAATCCGTCGATACTTTAATTTTACCAATCATATCCGCCGTAACCAAAGTCCGCGAAGGAATAGTAACGCGCGCATAAGGAATAGCAATCGGATTGATCTCTTGATTGACGCGATAATTATACCCAATTATCAAAACTGCTCCACATGCTAGTATCCCCAAAATCGTAACGGTATTTTTATTTCCAACAAATCGTCTTATAACCGAAGATAATCCACGATTAGAACTTTTTTTAGCCATCTTCATTCCTCCATAACATCATATTGGTATTAAAGCCAAACCCTCTACTATGTCAATTATAACACAAGATATATATTTTTCAATCAAAATAAAAACGGATTATGCTAAAATATCTATAGGTGTTCGATATGAATAAGTCAAATCTTCGTCTAGCTATTATCCGTTTTTTAGGCATCTATCTCTTACAAATATTTATCATCGCCATATTTTCCCAAAATATTGCGCTCGAATATCTATTAGGTTACTTAATACCGATCATCATCATGATAATTATTTGGCATAATGATTTACGAGAATCTTTAAAAAACTTGCCCCATATTATCAAAAAAGATGGCTTAAGAATTATATTTTTTTATATTTTATTTATACTAGGAATGTATATAACGAATTTTATCTTATATAAACTCGGGGGAACGATCGCAGCTAATGAAGCTACCGTTCGCGAAGAGCTCTTTAAATATCCCATAATCATGAGTATATCATCAATTCTCTTGGCCCCTCTTTACGAAGAGTTAATTTTTCGTTATAATTTTAAAGAAGCGTTTAAAGATAAACGAGTTTTTTATGCTTTAACATCATTGTTATTTGCCATAGCTCATATCCTGTCTTCAACTTCATTACTAAATTTATTATTTATTGTTCCTTATCTTTTCCTATCCTTAGCTTTTGGTTATGGCATATATCGAACGGATAATATTGGAACTTCGTTTTTAGTCCATGTCTGTCATAATTTATATACAGTTATTGTACTATTTATAGTTTAGGAGTGAGTTTATGCAAAAAAAGGAAAAAGAAGGAAAAAAATTTATGACTTTAAAAATAATTATCATTATCCTACTAATAATTGTCTTCTTCTTATTTTGGGCCCGTTTTATTGCTACACGAGGTCTTAAAGTAAAAGAATATGCCATCAATGCTCCGAAAATGCCCAGTGAGTTTAATGGGTTAAAGATCGTTCACTTTAGTGATTTACATTATGGCAGTACCGTATATCTCAAAGAGTTAAAGAGCTTAGTAAAAAAGATCAATGATGAAAATCCCGATATTATCGTCTTTACGGGTGATTTAGTCGAAGATGATGTCGTCTTAAGTGAAGAAGATGTCAATGATATCATCGCCGTCTTAAAGGAGTTAAAACCCAAAGTTGAAACCTTAGCTGTCATTGGCAATCACGATTATAATCATGCCTATTTTGGCGAAATTACGGAACAACTCGATTGGCATGTCTTGGATAATACTTATGAATTTTTCTATTATAAGAGCTCTACGCCTCTAGTATTTGTAGGACTCGATGATCTAACGGAAGGAACGCCCGATTATGAAAATGCCTTTTCATATATCAATGAAAC
This sequence comes from uncultured Bacilli bacterium, assembly GCA_947598395.1. Lineage (GTDB taxonomy): Bacteria > Bacillota_I > Bacilli_A > RF39 > UBA660 > CAG-582. The sequence goes on along the minus strand of CANQFG010000026.1, from coordinate 11,835 downwards.
GGATGAAGATCTATATACGATTGTCCTATGTCATGAACCCGATCAAGTTCAAGAATTTGCCAACTATGATTTCGACTTAGTCCTAGCTGGACATTCGCATCTCGGCCAAGTACGAATTCCCCTAATTGGAGCCTTATATACGCCACCAGGATCGAAAATATATTACGATGATTATTATCTAATCGATGATGCTTCGATGTATGTCAGTGGTGGTATCGGTACGAGTACCATAAAGATGCGCTTTTTAAATAAACCGAGTATTAATTTATATCGTTTTTACACCAAATAAAAACTTCCTTCATAGAATAAGGTGAAGGGAGTTTTTCTATGTATACAAATATGTTTCCATATAATAATCGATGGATCCGCAATGCCACATATGCCCCTGCTCCTGAAGTTTATAATGAACGTTTAGGAGGCTTCTTTGTACCCTTTTTATTAGGTGGTTTAGGCGGAGCAGCTGTTGTCGGATTATCGCGTCCACGTCCAGTTTATGTCAATCCAAATCCATATTATAACCCCTATGGTCCATATCCATATGGTTACTAAGAATTAGACCTAGAATTAAAAAATAAGATATTAAACTCGAACCACCATAAGATATAAATGGCAAAGTTATACCCGTAATGGGAAATAAGCCAACATTCATAAACTCATGAATACTCTCTTGAATGATTTTCATAATTAAAAAGATGAAGATAATACTTTTCATTACTCCCATACTATGATTATATAGTCTAATTAATATGATATTAAAGGATATATTGATAATCAAAAAGATACTGATTCCAATAAAGCCAATATTGCTAATTAGTAAAGAAAAAGCAAAATCAGTTATAGCTTCTGGTATATATATACCTATATGGGGAAATTTGCCAAATAAAGAACTGTTTCCCATCCCAATAAGGGCATTGTTTAACTGATAAGAGGAATTATTTGTAAAAGCACTTAAACGATCCATGCGATAAAAGAACGATGTTCCAAAGAGGGAAATAAAGAGATTTTGCTTAAAATGATAAAAGAGAAAAAAGAAAGTCAAAGATATTAAACTACTTATCATAAAAATAAGTACTGGTTTAATATTTTTTATTTTATAAAAAATAGCGCTTAGAAAAATAACGAAATAAAAGATGACATTCCCCGTATCGGGTTCTAAAAAGGTCAAAATACTGGGTATTAAAGTAATAATTAGACATTTCATAAAATATTTTTCATGGGTACTAATGATAATACTTAAAAGAATGATGAGAATTACTTTCATAAATTCACTGGGTTGAAAGGACATAAAACCGAGATTTAACCAGGCTTTACTGCCATTGATAGGTGTACCAAATAGCAAAAGATATAATAGTAATAGATTTAATAGTACATAGATGATAAACGTCGAACGAATGATTTTTTTATTCGTTATTTTGTCGATAAAGAACATACTTAGGATACCTATGCCATACCATATTAATTGACGAGGCAAATAAGATGGATCAAATGAGGTAATATTGATGACACTAAAGAATAAATAAATAATTAAAATTATTAGTATTATAGTCTTTGTTTTCATATTAATATCTTGTGCATAAATACTTCAATTAAACATATTATGTACTAGAGGGTGCTTATGAATCTACCAAGCGTATTTCAAAATAAGAATATTGAACAAGATATCGATAACCAACAGACATTTTACTATGGTCATGGGGAAAATTTACCCAAAACACGGACAAGTATGACAGGGAATGTCGAAACGAAAATAAAACAACTATTTGCCTCAACGAGCTATGTCTATAAAATAGCCGTTACTATTGAAACGAAGGAAAAGACATTTGATACGACCATTGTCGGTCAAACGGGCAATTATCTAATAACTTATGATAATAATTTAATAAATATTAAAGATATCATAGATATTTATGAACAATAATATTCAAAAAGGATTGTATCATTTTACAATCCTTTTACTATGGGTTTAATTTGCCTAAATAGGTTATCCTCGCGTAGCCATTGCCTTGTTTGGCAGTATTACTTTGGGCTTCTTGACTAAAACTTTCAGTCGTAATTGTTTTTGTTTTTACTTCTTCATTGGATTCACAGTTATAACAATACATGGATTTTTCAGTCAATAAGTCATTTCCAATATAACCTGATCCACCTCCGCCACTAGCATGACTTCGAGAACTTCCACCACCTCCATAGTAGCCACCGCCACCGCCAGCACCGGCAGCATAAGCATAGTCCGAGACAGGATCTTTATAACCTTTTCCTCCTTGGCCAAAAGTTCCTTGACTTTCTGATTTATCTAGAAACTCTACATCATGGCCTCCTTCCTGTTGAGTACCACCTGTTCCTATATATCTTGTATATATCCCATTAATAGCAATAACATTTTGCCCATCATTTCCTTTTAATCCTCCTCCGGAGCCGCCTATGGCAGATCTTTCGGCTGTTAATCCGTGCCCAGTTCCGCCTCCGCCACCGGCAACAATTAAAAGCTTTTCTTGTTTACTCTCAAACTTACTTAATAATCCGGTTTCTAAAGCTATATGCGTGGCTCCGCCGCCTCCACCTCCCCATTGATTAGAAAGGGTATTTCCAGCAATTACACCATCACCACCACCGTTGTAGCCGCCAGTATAAATAAATGGATTTTCGATGGTTGGATTCACAGCTTTACCACTTTCCCCTTGACCGCCAACATTGATATATAAGCGTTGATTGACTTCTAATGTGACTTTTCCTACCGCATAGCCGCCAAGTCCACCATTGCTTTTCTGTCTATCATCAAACACCCCACCTTGTGCTCCCCATACTTCTAATTTATATGATCCTGCACAGTCAGGAATAAACTCTTGTTCCCCTCCTGTATAATCAAAATCCCAAGTATGACCGATTTCATTTTCACATAATAATGGTTCTGGTATGTCTTCTCTTGATGTGGCATTTATTGTTAGATCACATTTAAATGTTTCTTCTTTTTCTTCTAATACAACTTTCTTTAACTCAATAGTTATCGTTCCTGTCTCGCGACTTTGGGCATTTATTATTTCTGTTAGATCATTTGTAACTCGATAATATTCGTTTTCACTTGGTGTACATTTGACACTTACTTCCGCATCATACTGTTTACTATTATTCGTTACTTCATACTTTAATACACTCTTATCACCTACTGAGGTTAAATCATTTGTTGTAAAAGTTATTTCCTTTCTCGTATCATCAATAAATTCCATATGTCTTACATCATCTAAATAAGCATCGGAAAAATATACTTGATAATCTTCTTCATCAAAATTTATATTTACTTTTCCTGTTATCGTTAAGACTGCTGTTACAGATGCAAATCCTATTGTTAGAAATAATATAGTTACTAGTATCCATCTCTTTTTCATGTTGAATGCACCTACCTATTTTCCATTATTCTTATTGTATTGCACCCCCCCCCAGTTGCTCATTTTTCAACACTAAAAAACTGCGTTATACGCAGTCTACATAAGTATCATTTAAGCAACGAATAACGCAGCAGCAGCTTAAATCCATAGTGAAGAAACTATTAGTTGCAAGATATGGTTGAGAATTACAACAACTTTCTTCAGGATTAGGCACTAATACTCTAAATGTTGCTGCACAGCCATCTAATTTTTCAACTCGGAAAACATTAGAACATTCTGGTACATTATTATTTCCTTGTGGATTACTACAAGTCGTAGTAAAATCTTTACATACTGGCATACTCCATGGGACGCCGTTTCCACAGCAAGTATATAACATTACTGGTCGAGTATTACAAATTAGACAATTAGGTCCACCACCGAGCATTGGTCGATCACACGAATCCAAGCATGTTTCTGGACAAGCATTTTGTTGTAAAATGAGAATTACGCGCAAGATATCCGCAATGCTATTATTACATTCATTATTATTAGAACAACTTGTATTATTCATATTTATTCACCCTTTCATATATACTCACTATATTTTATGTTTTCTTAAAAAAATAGTGCTACTTTTAAATACAATAAAAAACGAATAGCTTTCGTACTATTCGCGAGGTTTTAAATAATCGATTCCACCTTTACTCCAGGGATTGCATCTAAGTATCCGTTTGATAGCTAAAATACTTCCCTTAAATGCTCCATAATAAGTAAGGGCTTCGATGGCATATTCCGAACAACTGGGAATAAATTTACATTGCCCATGACTACTAAAAGGCGATCTTTGATATAACCTAATTAATTTAATTAAGATCTTTTTCATTTTTCTTTTTCGTCGTTCGCGTCTTGCTTTTCGCTTTCTTGACGTTACTTTTTGGCGTTTCTTTTAATTCCTTTACTTTATCTTTGCTTTCTTCACTGACAGGAGTTATAACTTCAATGCCATCCTTATCATAAAGTGCTACCCTAGTATTGAGTAAAAGATCATGTAAGCCCCTTCCATCTTCGCGCATCATCATGACGACTAACATGACAATTTCAAAGATATAACGTGCTTCACTCAACCAATAATTAATATTTAGATACATACTCTCCTTTAGGAAGATGAGACTTAATAGATCTATACCTAAGAAGATTACTTCATTGACAAGTAAGACTCGGATGAGATAACTCCACCATGGAATATCCTTTTTAGTCGTACTGACAACGCGCAATTTAAATAATTTTTTAAAGATCGTTTGACCATGCATGAGGAATTGGAAGACGCCAAAATATAAGAATAATAGAATAATCGAAATAATATTTGATGGAATATTATATTTTTGGATTTTATAAGCTTGATCGTTATAGACATCGCGATGTTTTTCTTCGATTTCCTTTTTTAACTTATCTTTATTTTCTAAAGATACTTCCTCTTCTAAGGTAATCTTATCGAGAACTTCATCATAACCGATATATTTGTTCTTTAATTCGGCAATTTCACTGCTGGTAAAATGGCCATCTTCTAAATACTTATCGATATCCCCAGCAAATTCATCATACACGAGCTCTTGATCGATAAATTGTTGATAAGTATCATTATATTGTTTTAATGTGGGATTAAATAATGGTACTTGAACCAGAAGAAAACTGATAAGCATAATCAAGATACTATCGAGAGCATAAGCAGCTATACGCAATAATAATTTTTTCATAAATAGATCATTCCTTCATATAAATTATTATATAATTTCTTAAAATTTATTGTCAATAAATACCAAGTTTTTAACTTGATTAGTATTCTATTTAAATTGCAATTTAGATCTTTTTATAGTATGATGAAAGTGGTGATTTAATATGGATGCAATGCATATTATTCAATATGTTATTATCGCAGTTGTTCTATTGATAATTTCTCTAGTTATCGTAAAACTCAATCATAAAAATTTTAATTTAGAGATCAATAAGTTAGTTCAATATTTAGGGGGCAAAGATAATATTTTAGATACCGAAGTCAATATGTCCCGCTTTAAAGTAACGTTAAAAGATGTAAGTATTGTCGATAAAGAAGGGATTCAAAAACTGGGAGCTAAAGGAATTGTCGAAATTGACAATCAATTAAAGATTATCTTTGGCAATGAAGCGCGAGCTTTAAAAAAATATATCAGTGAAATGAAATAGGTTTATTCCTATTTTTTATTTTGTTTTAAGATAGGTTAACATATTCTGATATTCATCAATACTGATTAAGGACTCGCCATTGGGCATTTGATATAATTCTTTGGCAAAGTGCTTATTAGCTAAAGCCTTATTGATGCTTTCGATATATTCGGTATATTCATGATAACGAGCAAAATAGGATTTATCCAATAATTCGGTATAGGCGATAAACGTTGCAAACTTTTCACTATGGAGAAAGGGAATGATATCCATATTATCTAAATTGATGATATATTCATACATGGCTTCATAGATTTGATAATCTTTATCGGCAATATCCAAGATGTGATAGAGATATCTTTCGATACTTTTTAAGATATTATCGTCTTCGATGGGTAGATTGGAAAGCAAAATTTGATATTTAAATAATTGTTGCAGTAAAAAGCTCTTTTCGCCCTTTATACTTTCCATGGGTTCCATAATCGTATATAAAAGATCGGGCAATGTTCCCAATTTATCCTCTTTGGGAATCTTCGGCAATGCTTCAATCATGGCATAGTAAGCCGCAATATTTTCTTCATTTATCGGTGGAACATATGCGATATCGCTTAGGCTATTTTTAACGAGGAGATGATACTCGATTAATTGGTCGATTTTTTCGAAGAGGACGGTCGAATTCATCGTTCGAGCAATGCAAAATTCTTCCAACTTATCGAGTAAATTGTCGATAAAGAGCAAAGTCTCTTCATCGAGATAGTCATAGTCATTATGCCGTAAATAATTAGCTAAAGCCCGATAGACTTTTTGTTCATAGGCAATTTCCGTATTATAGCCTACGATAATATCGTGAAGGCGCTTTAAGACCACATCGAGCCATTTATTATTCGAAAAATTTTCGTTTAAAGAGGCCGCATATTCGTTTTCATCGACTACAAATTCTTGACTTTCATTGTTTAAATCATTGATGCTTACGACGATGTTGGCCAACATAAAATAATCCGTAATATCATCATTTTTCTTTTCCATAAATCCCCCATATATAGACCTTATTTAATAATAATTTTTAGATATTTTTTCTTGCCCTTTTGTAAGACAAATTCGCTTTTTTCGAGATTGAGTTCGCCATCCAAAACTTTTTCGCCATCGATGGAGACGCCACCTTGAACTATCAAGCGTCTGGCTTCACTTTTCGATGGCACCATTTCGGTAGCTAATAATAAATCGACGATATTACCCTTAAAGTCTTTGAGTTCTAATGTCGGCATCGTAGCACTTTGATTGCCGCTGAAGACTTCTTCACTCGTCTTTTGGGCCTTTTTTGCTTCTTCTTCGCCATGTAAAAATTTGACAACTTCATAGGCTAAAGCGCGATGGGCTTCCCTTTTTTCCGGAGCTCGGCGATGTCTTTCTTCCAAATCTTTGATTTCTTCAACGGATAAGAAGGTAAAGCGCTTCAAATAATCGATGACCATCTCATCTTCCGAATTGATCAAATATTGATACATCTCATAGGGACTAGTCTTCTCTTTGTCGAGCCATAAGGCATTGCCCTCACTTTTGCCGAATTTGACACCCGATTTCGTCGTAACTAACGGCATCGTAAAGGCATAGGCTTCATATCCCGTCTTTTTGCGGATAAGCTCAATCCCACTCGTGATATTGCCCCATTGATCTTGACCAGCTACTTGCATCGTAACCCCTTTATTTTCATAGAGCCATAGAAAATCATAAGCTTGCATCAACATATAGGAAAATTCACTATAGGAAATGCCCTCATCGAGGCGTCTTTTGATGATATCTTTATTGATCATATAATTGATATTGAAGAATTTGCCATAATCTCGCAAAAAATCGATATAGGTGACATTCTTAGTCCAATCGATATTATTGACCATTTCACAATTGGGAAAATATTTAGCCAATTGACTCTTGATTCCTTCGACATTGTGTTCGATAAATTCAACCGTCGAAGTATCGCGTTCTTTCGTTGGACGGGGATCTCCAATTAAACCCGTAGCTCCCCCTACTAAGACATAAGGATGATGCCCATAACGCGCTAATCTCTCACATATTAAGAAACTCGATAGATGTCCCAAATGTAAGGAATCGGCCGTTGGATCCGTTCCAATATAGAATTTCATACCCCCATTATTCAATTTTTCGATAAAATCGGGATTATTAGTCATATCCTTAATCAATCCTCTAAATACCAAGTCATCATAACATTTCATATCTTATTCCTCCTATAACATTTTCTTTAAACATTTTATCTGTGTTTTATATCGTTCGATATCCGATGTCGATTCAACATAGATCGTATCCATGCCAATATCACGAGCCCCAAGAATATCATTGCTAAATGAATCCCCGATCATCAGGCATTCTTTAACGGGTATATCCCCCATAGCATAGTAAAAAGCTTCGGGATTAGGTTTGACGAATAAATCACCACCAACGACATTGTCAAAATACTTTAGCATATTTAAAAGAGCCAATCGCCTTCTTAGACATAAGCCAAAGAAATTCGATAACACGACCAATTGATAAGAATCTTGAAGACTATCCAATAACGAATAGATCTCTTTCGGACAATCATTGATAATTAAATTCTCAGCATGTAATATATAATAGACAAACATATATTCTTTAATTGGCAAATTCGTCATCGCTTTGACATAATCCGTATACCAAGTAATGAGATACCGATCATAATATTTTTCATAATCTTGCATAGCTCGGACACATTTATCGAGATCATCTTCATTATACGAGACATCAAAGGCTTCTAACATCTTGCGTACTGGTTCTTTAAAATCGATTAAGGGAATGAGGGTTCCATCAAAATCAAAAATTATTTTCTTTTTATTATCTAACTTTTTCATATTGCCACCCTCTAAATAAAAAAAGTAACCATAAACATAAGGACGATTTATATCGCGGTACCACCTTATTTCATGATTACTCATACACTTATTTATCTTAACGCGATTGACGATTTGGCTCCCGGGTCGTAAATCCTATCATCACCAATTGAATAAATTATAACGAACAATTTTTATCGTGTCAATTATTTATTTTCAAGATTCTTCTTTAAAGAAGCATATTCGCGCGAAGCCGTAATAGCTAGAGTCGATATATCATAGATATCGATATTTTCAATATCACTGCTACTTTCATTATATTTGGCATTTTTAATAATATCAGCAGCAATCTCTAACGCTTCATAGTCATAGTCATTATTCGTATTAACAATTTCGACATAATAGACATAATTATTAGTAGCGTCCGTATAGGCAATTAGACGGTTATAGGTCTTAGTCGTTCCTTCAATCGTCAAGTAACTGACATTATTTATTTGGGATTCTTTAATTTGGTTAACGGTTACTCCTGCTTCTTGAAGGGTTGCTTGAATACTCGATTTGGCATTAGCTAAGATATCATAAGTGGCTTCATCGCCCCGAATATAGATGCGCCATGTGGCATCAGAGGCATAGATAAGTATCCCATTATTGCGGCGATCATATATATAGCTTTCGGGTATTTGAAAGGTAAATTTACCGGCTGTCGTCGTATTATTTTTGCCATCGGCAACTAATTTAACTTTATTTTGGGTCTTAGCTTTTGTATTGGTATAGATCGTTTTAGAAAAGAATATTTTACCGACAAAGATACCCAAGACAAAGAAGATGATTATCCCAATGAGGGCAAGCATTTGAGGTACGGATTTTTCACTCTTAAATTTAATCGTGAATTTACCTTTTTTCTTACTAACCATATTAGGATCACTAGGTGCATTAGTATTTTCAACACCAACAGTATCGGGAGTCAAGACATCGGGAGGATTAGTGCCATCACCAGTTGTCGTTTCAACGGGTTTTGTTACGGCAGGAATCGCAATATCGACGTGTTCTACTTCATCCGATAAGGTTTGTTCTTTTGCCTCTTCCGGTTCCGTCTTCTCTTCTTCGGGAGCATAGGTCGATATATCGTTAGTCGAACTGATATCCTTGGCATTAGCTGCAAGATTTTCGGCATTGACTTCGAGTTCCGGTGGCGCCATATTGGCATCGATTTTTGGTTGCTCTTCTAAGACTTCAACCTCATTAGTAGGTTGTTCACTGGCTGGCATGGCATTTTGATTCATAACTTGACTATTGGCCATAACATTAGAATTATCCATATGACAATTTGGGCATATCGGATTACCATTTTCCAACAATGTTCCACAATTAGCACAATTCATAAACACCCTCCTAACTTCCCTATTATCATTATATAGTATTTATTCTTTTTATTCAAGAAGTACTAAAAATAGTATTAAAAAAAGCAAGCAATAAAGCTTACTTAAACTTAATTAGTTGGATGTTTATTTTCACCAGCAAGGACGAGGCGAGTTCCACCGCCATTATAAGCATACACTCCACCAGTATAGGCATTTAAGTAAAACTGTCCAGCGGCAAAACCATCAGGATAACCACCGCTTCGTTGAAACCATGGTCCAGAAGAATCGACAAAATCAAAATTATCACCATACCAACAAGTATGATAACTTGTTAAATCACCATTTTTATAATACTTAATTGGTCCTAATTCCCCAGTTGCATCACCAAGGATCATATATTGACTAGTAGTTGGTGAACTATTAGCATTATATAAATCATAAAATCCAGCATCGTAAACTTCTTCTAAAGTATTTTGAGAAAATCCACTTCCTCCGTAAGCACCAGAACGATGTGCAGCCACATATTCCCATGCTCCTCCGGACATGTCATAGATTCCCGTTATATTGCCTGTCGTACTTGCTAAACATCCATTTCCAACATTCCAAGGATTATTAAAATTCCCACCATCGCCGCTTTCTCCTGGATATGTAACTTGAAAAGTATTAGCTTTTGCACCATATCCTGTTTTATAAGAACTGTTATTATTGATATTTACTTCTCTATCTATTCCATACTTGGAATGGGATAGATACGCGACTGCTCCCCATTCCGTATTTTTTATCATATGCGAGTCTAAGTCTCGTTCATAATTATATGCTGCTTCAAACATATTCTTTATTATGTTTGATCGCCAGGAAAAGGCATCGGGTTTTATGATTATTTTAGTGGAATCATTGCTATTTACTTGAGCTTGTGATGCATTTATTGCATTTTTATATCCTGTTTCAAATTTGCCTACCCAAAAGCCATCGACATCAAACGATATGAAGGCCGGATGCGTCATGTATTCTCCATTGGAACATGAACCTATATTGCCACTTTCCATCGGTGTTACACATGAGACTTCAGGTTCTTCAACCGTATTATTTGTATCAAATACTATTTCGATTGAATGAGCTTGTTTTAATGAACCAGTTGAAGTTAAACCGCTTACATTGACATTCCATAAACGATATTTATACTTTGGTATCCATACAAACATCGATTCAATATTGTCCATGTCAATTTGTTGATTGTCATTCGGTACTTGTACATCATCATTTAAGATAACGGCATTGGCCCACTTCTTTTCACAATAGTTATACCAATCAGGATTATTTTTGCTTACTTTTGTTATTGTTCCATTATCACTTATTATGACAGGTATCAATTTTGATCCATCTCCCAAATTGGGTTCAGCTACATTATTACATGAATCATTAGTATTACTTCCTTTACTTTTATATAAATCATTTAAGGCATCACTTACCGTATCGACATCCCATGTTGGATCTTTAGAAGTATATTCGATATCTTTAGCATTACACAAACTTATTGCTGCAACACCTAAAGCACTCAAAGATAGTCCTAATATAAAAGCTAATATCGTTTTCTTCATGTTCATTTTGCTCCTATTTTTTTCCTATCTTCAATGTATCGCACCCCCCCCAGTTGCAGCAAAAAAGCGCCGAAATGCAGGCGCAAAATGAATATTTTTGATATCTTTTGTCTTTTTTTGTCAGGTCTATTTCTTTTTATTTTTTAGCTTCTATAATATTACCCTCAGGAGGACCACTGAGTTTGTAGTTGCCATTATTTTCAGGGGGTTGCTGGTTGACCAGTTTAATCTAAAGAAAGTATTGGAGGTGATAGTAATGAAGGATATAATTATCACTTTTTTACTTATCATTATTACTATATTAGTTCTCTACGTTGTAGGGCTAATATAGTAAAAACTACCTTTTAAGGTAGCTCAGACTGTTGACAAAAGAGATTTTGCTAATAGTCTTTTTATTTTGAAAGAAATATATTATAATAAAAATGTAAGGTTGCTTATTGTACCTAAAATT
>CANQFG010000025.1 GCA_947598395.1 uncultured Bacilli bacterium | reverse complement strand
TACAGACATAGATTTGATTCCTTTCGATGTTTTTTGGTTAATTACATTGTATCAAATTTATGTCTTTTTATATATTAAAAACTATGTTGTGATTTTTTCACCAACACTATTTATTATAGAACCGAGTTTAGAACCTCTTATCTTTTTTTTCATATAATAAAGTATGAAAAGAATGAAAAAAGAGGATTATCCAAATGATGGAATATTGATCAATTTAGATGTCGATTATATTCCGTATCAAAAGTTAATCTATGATAGTGAAAAATATTTAAGTCATTATAATAAATATTATTTTTATTGTCATCATGGTGTCAAAAGTAAAGAAGTTGTCATGGCTTTAGAAGAAAAGGGGTATAATGTCACCCAATTGATTTAATACTTTAAATAGAAAGTGTTTTATTATATAATTGAATTGTGATGACTATGAACGTAACGCTTACTTTACTCAATACATTAGATACCTTTGTCGAAAATATTTTGACTAATTTAGGAATATGGGGAGCATTGATTAGCTGTTTATTGATAACAGTAGAGTCAATTCTTCCTATTTTGCCAGTGTCAGTATTTATTACGCTCGTATTCTATACTTTTGGTAAATTTTTTGGTTTTATTATCAGTTGGGTATGTACGTGTTTAGGTTGTTTTTTATCTTTTTTTCTCTTTCGCAGTAAGGTAAAAGGTTGGTTTGAAAAGCGTATCTTGAATAATAAAAATCGCGTTATTTTAAATAAATTTATGAAGTTTGTCGATCATGTCACATTTAGCAATTTGGCCCTTTTGATTGCCATACCCTTTACTCCGGCTTTTGCTGTCAATATCGCTGCGGGGTTATCGAATATGAAGGTCAAAAAATTCATGGGAGCTATCATGCTCGGTAAATTATTTATGGTCTATTTTTGGGGCTATATCGGAACGACTTTAATCGAAAGTTTTACGCATCCAACTTATTTAGTACGCATAATTGTCGTCTTAGGTATTGCCTTTATTGTCAGTCGCATACTCAATAAATATTTAAAGTTAGATTAGAGGTTTTAAGATGTTGGAGTATATTATAATTGGAATTTTAGTTATTATCGTTATCTTTGAATTAGTAATTTTGTTGAATAATAAAAAGCAAGATAATTCGGATATTATAAGGGAACTGGGAACCTTTAAAAATGATTTGACGAAGGAAATAAGTGCCTTTAAATATGATTTTTCGAAAGATCTATTGGAAGATTTTACGAAATTAAATGAACGTTTAGAAGTTCGTCTTTTTGAAATAAATGAAAAAGTAAATCAAAAGATTGAACAAAACTTTGATAAGACGAATAAGACGTTTAATAATGTCTTGGAACGCCTTACGAAAATCGATGAAGCTCAAAAGAATATCGATGATTTATCGAAAGATATTATCAATTTACAAAGTGTGTTAACGGATAAGAAGACGAGGGGGACTTTTGGGGAAGTCAATTTAAACTATATCTTGACTTCGATCTTTGGCGAAAAGCGAACGGTTTATGATATTCAACATAAGCTTAGCAACAATGCCATTGCCGATGCCATTATCTTTGCTCCTGATCCCTTGGGTTCCATCGTCATCGATTCCAAATTTCCTTTGGAAAACTATGAACGGATGACGGATAAGACTTTGGGTAAAGTCGAACGCGATAGTGCCATGAAGATGTTTAAAGCGGATGTCAAAAAACATATCGATGATATCCATAATAAATATATTATAGATGGTGAAACCTCGGATGAGGCCATCATGTTTTTACCAGCAGAAGCTCTATTTGCCGAGTTAAATGCCTATCACCCTGATTTATTGCAATATGCATATAATAATAAAGTATGGCTCTGTGGACCGACGACTTTAATGGCGACCTTATCGACGATTAGTATGATTCTTAAAAATATGGAAAGAGATAAATATACGAAAGTAATTCATGAAGAATTAAATAAATTGGGAATCGAATTTAAACGTTATAAAGAGCGCTGGGATCGCTTATCCAAGAGTATTGATTCCGTCAGTACAGAAGTTCGCGATATTCATACGACAACGGATAAAATTAGTAAGAAATTTGAATCGATTAGCAGTGTCGATATCGAAGCTTTAGATTATCATGAAGATGTTTAAATTTGCTTCGAGTATTTAATTATGGTAATATAACAATTAGGAAGTGGTATTATGGATCCCGTTACTTTGGTATTTACTGCTTTGGGAGTAATAGTCGGTGTAAAGATATTATGGAAACCGGTATTCTATGGGAGTATTTCTCTCGTTCAAAATATCAAAAAGAAGATAAATAAACGGAAAAGTCGAGGAAAGAAAGCGCAAAAGAAATTAAAAGAGGACTATGAATTATTAAAGGAATTAAAGCCGGAGATGGCGATTAGTTTCACTAATGCGCGAACTAAAAAAGTTACGACGATTAATGCTCGTGAGGAATTATCTTTTGATTTTAGTAAAAATGATCGGATGTTTGCGGGACGAGTAATTATCTATGATGTCGATAAGAGACCGATATTTGATAAGCCAATTTATGTCTATCAACCGCGTTTGGAATCGTTAAATGGCATTCCGTTAGGGCCTGTATATGATGTTCGAGGTAATTTATCGGAAAAAGCGCCATATTTAGTTAAGGATGCCAATACGGGAGATAAGATGTATGCCTCTTTACCTAAGAGGGAATTATTGTCGGGTATTCCTTTTGACTTTGTCAACGATAGTGTATTTCAAGAGAATAGTGCCTTAAATGAATTTATCGATGTCGTCATTCCTAAAGATGAACATGGCAATTTTATACCCGTAGATTTTAGTAAAGAGGAAGAGCGAAATAAATTTAAACAATATATGGATACTTTCCGTCATGATTATTCGAAAGTAGCTAGTTATTATATTTCATTACTCGATCGAGCTCAAGAATCATTAGAACAATATCGCGAACGGACAAAACCTAATTATGCACGTCCTTTGGCAACAGAATCGAGCAATATCGTTCATCGTATTGAAGAATCACGTAAGCCAAAGAATAATCCGTATCGTTTCTTAAATGAACAATATAATTATTGGCGACCATTTGGTTTACCACCAAGAGACCCTTATAATAGACCTCAACCACGAGGATCACATGGACCGCGAGGACCAAGACATTAAGTAAGGATAAAACCTACAATTTTGTGGGTTTTTTTATATTTGATTTGCTGCAATTGGGGGGGGGTGCGATACATTGAAGATAGTAAGAAAAATAGGAGCAAAATGAACATGAAGAAAGTAATATTAGCTTTTATATTAGGACTATCTTTAAGTGCTATAGGTGTTGCAGCATTGTCTTTGTGTAATGCGAAAGATATAGAGTATACTTCTAAAGATACAAGTTGGGATGTCGATACGGTAAGTGATGCTTTAAATGATTTATATAAAAGTAAAGGAAGTAATATTGATGATTCATGTAATAATGTAGCTGAACCTAATTTGAGTGATGGATCAAAATTAATACCAGTAATAATAAGCGATGATGGGAAAGTAACTAAAGTAAATAAAAATGATCCAAATTGGTATAACTACTGTGAAAAGAAATGGGCCAATGCAGTAATCTTAAATGATAATGCTCAAGCACCGAATGACAATCAAGAGATTAAAATGACAGATATTGAAACGATGTTTGTGTGGATACCGAAATATAAATATCGGTTATGGAATGTCAATGTCAATGGACTAACTAGCACTGGTGCATTAAAACAAGCTCATTCAATTGATATTGTATTTGATACAACTAATACCATTGAAAAATCAGGAGTATCGTGTGTAACGCCGATGGAAAGTGGAAAAATTGGTGATTGTTCTAATGGGGAATATATGACGCATCCAGCATTCATTAGTTTTGACGTAAATGGCTTTTGGGTAGGTAAATTCGAAATAGGGCATAAAACAGCAACATCGACAGCCCAAGCTCAAACAAGTAGTAATAGTTCTGCTTTAATTGTAATAAAACCGAGTGTTTTTTCTTGGCGGTATAATACAGTCAAAAATATGTTTGAAGCAGCTTTTTATTATGAACGTGATTTAGACTCGCATATGATGAAAAGTACGGAATGGGGAGCAGTAGCTTTTTTATCCCATTCTCAATATGGAATAAATGATGAAATAAATATCAACAATAGTATTTTTAAAACAGGATATAGCTCTATAGCTGATAATTATCAAGGAACATATCCTGGCACCTTTGGGGACGGAGAAAAGTTTAATACAGCGTGGAATACAGAAAATGGCTATCGAGCGAGTACCACGGGAAATATTACTGGGGTATATGATATGAGCGGTGGAGCTTGGGAGTATACGGCATCATATCGGTCTGGAACATATGGAAGTAGTGGATTTAATCAAGCATCGCTGGAGAATACATATAATAGTAAATATTACGACTCCTATAACGCATCTAGTGCAGTAACTACATATCAGCATATGATTCTTGGCGATGCTACAGGCGAAATGGGTCCATTTAAATATTTTAAAGATGGTGATAATGTTGAGCGATATCATAATAGTTGGTACAATAACAGTTCGTACTTTGCTGAACCATCAAATCCTTGGCTCGCTCGAGGCGGTTGTTACACAGACGGAGTCCATGCAGGTCAGTTCGTCTTTGTTAGATTCTCTGGTGGCATGGACGCCTATGGTGGTTCCCGCCTTGTCTTAGCTCCATCTAAGCAAGAATAAAACGGGTTGTTTTATTCTTTTTGTATGTAAATTCATATAAAATTCATATAAAATGATATTGCCTTATGCTATAATTATTTGTAGTAGGGTGATTTTGTATGGAATTCATTGAAATAAACAATGTCTTTAAAGTTTATAAAAATGGAGTTTCGGCACTTGCTGATATTTCCTTAAAAATATCTAAAGGGGACTTTGTCTTTATTATTGGGCAAAGTGGCAGTGGAAAATCTACTCTTACGAAGTTATTATATCGGGAAGAAAAGCCCAATCGGGGTTCGGTATTTGTCGGAGGAATAAATGTCGGAAAATTGCGAAATGGCAATGTCTATAAATTGCGTCGGAAAATTGGCGTCGTCTTTCAAGATTTTAAATTATTGCCTAAACTAACGGTTTATGAAAATGTTGCTTATCCCTTGGAAAGCTATGGTATGACGAAATCGGAAATCCGGGAACGCGTAAAAAAAGCTTTAGATCGCGTCCATTTAAAGGATAAGATGCGCAGCTATCCCAATCAATTATCCGGTGGTGAACAACAAAGAGTATGTATTGCCCGAGCTATCGTAAATGAACCAAAACTTATTATTTGTGATGAACCGACAGGGGACTTGGATCCGAAAATGAGCAAAGAAATTATGGACGTTATCGAAGAGATAAACAAGGATTTAGGCTCGACGATAATTATGGCAACTCATGACAAGACGATCGTCGATAAGATGAAGAAGCGCGTTATTTACTTAAAAGATGGCGTTTTGATATCGGATAAGAAGAAAGGAACATATGTAGAAGATGAGAGCGTTTAGAATTATTGGTCGCAGTATCCGCGATGCCTTTAAAAGCGTATTCCGTAATTTCTCGTTGAGTATGGCTTCTATTTCTTGTACGGCCGTAACTTTGATAATTGTCGCCGTTGCCATATTGCTAACATACAATGTCAATTCCATTACCAAAGATTTAAAAGATGCCCTTACGATTGTCGTCTATGTCGATCGCGATGCCAGTGAAGATGATATAGCTAAAGTTAAAATTGATTTAGAAAATATCAATAATGTCGATACTGACTCCGTGAGATATGAATCGAAAGATGATATAAAAAATGAATTGATAAAAGATGAACAATTTGCCGAGTTATTTAATGTCTTCGATACTAATCCCATCGATTCGCGATATATTATTCGTGTAAAAGATGTCACGAAGATGGCCGATACGGCATCAAGAATTAAAGAATTTGCCAGTGTTACAAAAGTCGAATATGGCGAATCGATCGTCAATAGGATGTTGCCGATGTTTGATATCGTTAAAAACGTTTCGATTATTGCCGTCATAGCTTTAATTGTCGTAACGTGTTTCCTCATTGGCAATACGATTAAGATTACGATTTTTTCGCGGAGGCAAGAGATCAATATCATGCGGTTAGTGGGAACGAGTAATGCCGTTATCAAATTACCATTTTTAATAGAAGGCTTTTTCTTGGGAATTATTGGAGCCATTATTCCTATTTTAATAACGATCTTTGGCTATACATTCCTATATGAATTCATGGGTGGAAAACTTTTAATCGAAAGTATGACTTTGGTGCAACCCGATACGATTATTTATCCAACGAGCTTAGTTATCCTAATTATCGCTGGTATCGTGGGAATGTTTGGTTCATTAAATGCCGTTAGGAGGTATTTGAAGATATGAAAAAAGTATTGATCTTAATCATCTTATCAGTTCTCTTGTTAGCGCCAAGTATTAAAGTCGAAGCAAAGGCCAAAACGCTTGCCGATATGCGCAATGAACTCAATAGTTTAAAGGCCAAAAAGTCGACAAATAATTCCAATAAAACCTTGACTAAAAATCAAATAAATACGGCTAAAAATAATATTTTGAATAAACAAAATGAAATTGAAACCAATCAACAGACGATTATCGATGCGACGGCGGAATCCGAACGTTTAGATAAGGAGATTGCCGATGGCAAGACGACGCTCGAAGAGTTAATTAGAACATATCAATCATCCAAAAATGATAATATCTATTTAGAATATCTCTTTAAGGCGACATCGTATGAAGATTTGATCGTTAGATATACGGTTATGGAACAACTTATGAATTATCAAGAAGATCAAATAACGGAATGGGAAGAGAAGATTCAATATAATAATGATTTAAAGGAATCCCTAAAGCAAAAGGAAATCGATTTGAATAAGCAAATTGATTCTTTGACGACGGATATCGATAAATTGGGAGATCGCTTAGATGAATTGGATGATATGACGCAAGATATCGAAGCGGAGATAAAATCGGTTCAAGATTCGATTAAATTTTATGAAAGTTTGGGCTGTAAGGAAAATGAAGATTTAGATTCCTGTTTGAGTGTCAGTGGCGATAAAGTATTTTTGCGTCCCCTAACAAAGGGCAAAGTTACGAGTGAATATGGCTATCGAACGCATCCGGTTACCGGTAAAGCCCAATCTTTCCATAGTGGAACGGATATCGGTGGCAATGCGGAAGGAACGCCAGTTTATGCTATTGCCAATGGAACTGTTGCCAAGATAACTAAAAAGTCGAGTTGTGGTGGCAATATGGTCTATATCCATCATGTCGTCAATGGCAAAAAATATACTTCGACTTATATGCATCTATTGAAATTTAATGTCACTTTAGGTCAAAAAGTCACGAGTAATACGATCATCGGCTATGTCGGTGGTGGTTCGACATCGACGCGTAAGGGTGGATATGATACGTGTACGACGGGGGCTCATCTCCATTTGAGTTTAGCAACGGGATGGTATGAAAAAGATTACTTCAGCTATAGCAATTGGCGGTCTCATCTCGTCAATCCGCGTAAAGTATTGAATATTCCAAGCAGTTTTACAGGAAGGTCATAGAGGAATATGAAACAAAGGATTATAAGTGGTCTTATTATGGCCATCATCATCGTACCTATATTATATTTTGGGGGCATTATATATGATTTAGCAGTTGGGGCTTTAGCCATCATCTGTTATCATGAGTTATTGAATGTCAAAAAGGATATCAATATTCCCAATATCATGAAGATTATCGGTTTAATTGCCGTCTTGCTTTTGACATTTATCAATATCAATAATAATTCGCTGATCTTTGGCTTAAACTATGAAACTTTGGCCCTTGTCTTTTTGATATTATTGGGCCCAACGATCTTTTTAACTAAATATCGTTATACGATAAACGATGCCTTTTATCTAAGTGCCATCGCGATCTTCTTGGGAACCGTCTTCAATCTCTTTATCATGCTCTATAACGATTCGGCCCTTCATTTTATCTATTGCCTCATCGTTGCCTGTGCAACGGATATCTTTGCCTTATGTGGAGGAGTCCTCATCGGTCGCCATAAACTGACCAAGATCTCGCCCAATAAGACCATCGAAGGATCCATCGTTGGTACGCTTGTATCGACGATCATCGGCGTCACCTATTTTATGACATTTATTAATGATGAACATCTTTTGAGAATTATTATCGTTACGATTATCCTATCGGTAATTGGCCAAATTGGCGATATCTTCTTCAGTCTCATCAAGCGGGAAAATGATGTCAAAGATTATTCGGAATTAATTCCCGGTCATGGTGGACTTTTAGATCGCCTCGATAGTATAATATTTATCGTTATTGCATTTACTTATATGATGAAGTTCTTATAATATGAAAGGTCTGATAACATGAAAAAACAACAAGAAAAAGAAAAAAAAGAATTGTTAAAAAGTATAATTGAATTAATTCTTATCGTCGCATTTGTCATCGTCGTATTAGTCTTCTTTCCCAATACGGTAATATGGAATATCGTCGTCTTATTGTTGATCTTAAGTGTCTTGATCTTCGTTCATGAATTTGGTCATTTCTTGATGGCCAAGAAATTTGGGGCCTATGTCTATGAATTTGCCTTGGGTATGGGACCTAAAGTCTTGGGCTTTAAACGGAAAAATGATCCGACGGAATATAATCTTCGCGCTTTTCCCATTGGTGGATTCTGTCAAATAGCTGGTGAAGAAGGGGAAGATGATACCAAATTAAAAAAAGATCAATTCATGTGCAATAAGACCAAGTTACAACGGACGCTTATCCTAGTAGCTGGCGTCACGATGAATTTTATTACGGCACTGGTCTTGCTCTTCTTTATATCCCTTATCTGGGGCAATACGGAACAAGAGAGTTATATTGGCATCGTAGAAGAATCATCACCTGCTTATGAAGCTGGCATTCGATCTGGCGATAAGGTCGTCGGCTTAAATAATTATCACATCAACACGTGGGATAAATTGACGATCGTCACGAATTTAAAACAAAAGAAGGAAAGCTTTGATTATGTCATCTTACATCAAGATGGCAAGAAGGAAACCTATACGTTAACGCCAGCCGAATATGTGCAATTTATCGATAAAGATACCAATGAAAGTAAAAATATTCGCATAACGGAAGAACACAACAAGGAGCAAATACTTGCCGAAGAGAACTTAAAGGATGGCGAATATGAGGTCGTCAAGTTAATCGGAATTGGAGCTTCGGCTACAGTTCATAAGGGCTTTGGGAATGCTTTAAAATATGCTTTCACGAAATTTATCAGTATTGTATCGACGATGCTTCTAATTCTCGGATCATTATTTACCGGTAAATTAGGTTTAAATGCCTTATCGGGACCCGTCGGTATGTATTCCGTCATCGGTCAAGTTGCCGCCTTTGGCCTTGCCAACATCATCTATTTGATGGCCTACTTATCGATTAATTTAGGCGTTATCAATATCTTGCCATTCCCAGCCTTTGATGGAGGTCGCGTCTTATTTGTCTTGATCGAAGCAGTGACGGGAAAGAAGGTCGATGCTAAAGTGGAAGCTGTCTTCCATAATATTGGCTTCATCCTCCTCATGATCTTAATGCTCTATATAACTTTCCAGGATATCTTGCGCTTATTCTAAGTCCTTACGAGGACTTTTTTCATTAATTAATTTAAGTATTATGAAATACATGGTATACTTTAAATGGTGATTATATGATAGATAATAAAGCATTTTATAGTATTAGTTCGGGATTATATCTTTTAAGTTCGACGTATAATGAGCATAGTTCGGCTTGTCTTATCAATACCTTTTTACAAGTTGCTTCGCATCCGAAACGGGTCATGATTTCGTTGAATAAGGATAATTATACCCATGAATTGGTGGATCAAAGTCATGTCTTTCACGTCAGTGTTTTAAGTTGCCAAGTTAATATGGATTTTATTCGCAATTTTGGCTTTCAAAGTGGTAAAGACTCTGATAAATTTGCCGGTTATTCTACCGATCTCGATTCCTTGGGCAATAAGTATATTAAGGATTATGTCGTCAGTGATTTTGTCTTAAAAGTCGTCGATACGCTTGACCTTGGTAGTCACGATCTATATCTTGCCGAAGTTATCGAAGCTAAAATATCCGCAGATGATGAAGTTTTGACGTATGAATATTATCAAAAAGTTCTCAAGGGAACGACGCCACCGAAGGCGGCCAGTTATACGACCGATAAAAAAATTGGCTACCGCTGTCCCATCTGTGGGTATATCGAAGAGGTCGAAATCTTGCCCGAAGGATTTGTCTGTCCCATCTGTCAAGCTCCGGGGACGATCTTTGAAAAGATCGGCTAAATATTTACATCGCCCTAAAACTTTTATATAATGATACTAGGTAAATGGTGATCATATGGCAAATAAACGCGAACACTTTTGTCTATCTTTGATCTTGGGAATAGGGATTATTCTCATGTGTTTAGGCTTATTTTCGATAAGCAGTACTTTGGCCTATAATAATGAAGTATATGCCACGACTTGGAATGTCTATTTTACGAAGCCCCAACTTAAAAGTACGAATCTTAAAAATACGCTTTTTAATAGTCAAAATAAGATAAACTTTAAAGTCGCCTTTGACGACTATGATGAAAAGTTGACATTTACGACGCTCATCAAAAATGATGGCGATTATGATGCCACTCTCTTGCGCTTTAATAAGACAAATTTTAAAAACATTCTTTTAATATCCGATGCAAGTAAGGATTACTATTTGAGTGATTTCGTCACCTTCAGTGTCCAATATGCGAGCAATAATCCCCTCAATGATACAAAAGTCGATACGAATATTGGCGCGGGCGACCTACTTAGACATAATAGCTATAATAAACTCATCGTAACGATTCACTTTCTTGCCCAAGATAAGTTAGACCCGGCGGCTCAAAAGGCCATCGCCTGTTATTTAGAAGAACACAATAATACCTTAGAAGTTGAAGGGTATATCGAAGCTCTTTTCAAACAATTATAAGGGAGGTATTTAGATGAAGAATAAATGGGGTTATATAATTCTCATAGTTATATTGATTATCTTTATTGGCATCTCGTCTTTTTTCCTCTATTCGTTTTATGATATCAGCAAGAGTGCCATCGGCTTAAGGGAAGTCGTCTATAAGGAAAATAGTGAAATCGTTCCCAATGTCATCTTAAAAAAGGATGAATATTATCAAGAAAATGAAGCGAAGGATATCTACATTACCGATTTTATCGATAAGATTCAAAGTGCTTTTGCCTATACTTTGACCTTCAGTTCCCATATCAAAGGGGAATATAACTATCAAATTATGGGTTCATTAAAAGCTAGCAAGACCGATAGTAAAGAGGAAATCCTAAGTAAATATTTGGAAAAACAGGAGAAGAAGAAGTTTACAGTCGATGGCAATGTCATCAATATAAATGATGATTTTACGATTGATTTTAATAAATATCTGGCCGAATATCGGCAATTTAAAGATACTGCCAATATCGATCTTGCGGGCTATATAAACTTTCAAGTGACCATTAACTATAATGTCTATAATGAAGATATTGCCAAGTATATAACGGGTAATAAAAATTTAAATATCGTGATTCCCCTCGATAATACGACGACCAAATTGGAAATAACGCCGAAAAAAGAGGAGACGAAATCGGCATTTTCCGAACCGACGAATAAGGAAAAGCGTTTATATACGATCATCTATATCGAATTTATCGAGGCCATTATCTTATTTATCTTGTTAATCATAATCATCATCAAGAAAATCGTTCACCAAGATACCCTCTATGAAGCGACCTTAAAGGATCTCATGAAGGATTATGGGGAAGTCTTAGTCGAAGTGACGAAGATTCCCGATTTGACGAAATATGAAGTCTTGTTTATTACCAATTTCAATGATCTAGTCGATACCCAAAATGAATTAAGGATTCCCATCATCTATAAGGAAGTCATCAAAGATCATGAGACGGTATTTATGATCCTGCATGAAGATAAGGCCTATGTCTATAAATTATGTGATGAAGTAGGAA
Source organism: uncultured Bacilli bacterium (assembly GCA_947598395.1). GTDB lineage: Bacteria > Bacillota_I > Bacilli_A > RF39 > UBA660 > CAG-582. The sequence goes on along the minus strand of CANQFG010000025.1, from coordinate 3,933 downwards.
GACGCCAAAAGTAGCAAGAAAGACCCCTTAGGCATATGATATACTGAGGTGGATTATGGAATTAAATGATGAACTTTTTAGCAAGGTGGAAAAGCGAACGCATGTCGATAAAGAGGCGATTATAAACATTGCCAGTCGCTTAAATGAAGGCAATATGAAAGATCCCGATACCTTGCGGGGCGTTATTCAAGAACTCGCGGGGTTGACGGGTAAAAAGGTCTCGGAAGAAAAGGAAAATAAGATAATCGATTTAATTCTCAACGATAAAGTACCGACCAATGTCGATAAGATGTTTTAGTAATTTTAGAAAGTAGGAAGAATATGTTATTTACCGATGAAGTCAAGGATACACAAGAATTAGTTGCCAAATTGCAAGCGATGAATTATGCTAATAATTTTAAAATTGCCGTCGTCTGTTTTATCTTCGATAAAGAAGGGCATCTTATCTTACAAAAAAGAGGGGTTGGAGCCCGCGATAATATCGGCAAGATCGAAGCCGTCGGGGGTGCTCTTGCCAAAGACGATCGCGATTTTCGGGCCGGACTCCTTCGGGAAATTAAAGAGGAAGCGGGGTCCGAGGCGGTCGTCAAAATCGATTACTTTATCGGAGCTTATGAGAAGGGCGATACGGATAAAAACACGGGTGCATATATCAATTGGCTGATCCTTGCCTATCGCGGTTCTTTGGAACGTGGGGAAGTTAAGATAACGGAACCTCTTCGGTGTGAGGAATACTGCGTCCGCAAACTCGAAGATTATCGCGAGGATGAATTAGCCGTCTCGACATATCAATTTGTCAAGCACTTAAAAGAATTAGAAAAAGTCTCATAGGCTTTTCCTTTTTTTGTTATAATAAGGATAATAGAGGGGAATACCATATGAAGAAGATCTTTTTTAACGAAGATGGAACTATTAAAGTACTCGTATCGTCGCTTGCCGTCTTTCTCGTTCTTTTCTTAGTCGTCATCATCATTGCTTTTTTGATGGGCGATAGCAAACCAGCAGAACCCATCACGACCACGACGACGAAAAAAACGACCACGACGACCATTAAATTATGCAATGGCTGTAAGGTGCATTTTAAAAATTCGACAATCACCTTAGAGGCCAATAAGGAAGTCGATTTGACGGAACTTATCGATTTGGAAAAAGTCAATGTTCGCGCCTTGAAATTTGCAATTGCCGACCCGAGTCTCTTGGAAGTCAAAGGCGAAGGGGAAAAAGTCATCTTAAAGACTTTAGATAAGGTGGGAACGACTACCATTACGGCCCAATATGACGATGTCGAAACGACGATGAATGTGATCGTCTCCCAAAATTATATTGCATCAGCTTCGTTAGGTAATCGCGCCTATTATGCCTATCTCAATCGTGAAACGCCGTTAAATCTCGATATCTCGCCCCAAGGTATGCCCCTAACGACCCTCGATTTATCGATCGCCGATGAAGCCTATGCTAGCTTGACGGAAACGAATGAAGTAATCGGGAAACAAATTGGCGAGACGAAGATCAATCTCAATATGAATGGGACGCTTACCAGTGCGCCTCTTTATATCATCGATAATCGCATCTTAGTCAAATTAAAGAAAGAGACCGAATATGAAGAGGTCGATACGATTACAATTACGAATACGATCAATACGACTTATGATATCAGCATCCAAATCGAAGATCGCAATAATGCTGGTTATAATGCCAGTTCTTTAAAATTTGATTATATCAATGCGGGCAGTTTGAGTTCGAACGTGACCTTCATTGGCAATGACCCTTTGGATGACCATAACTATTTCTATCGCATCAACTTAACTTATGATAGTGGGGTAACGTCAATGGAAAACTATTCACTAATAAGTATCAGTTTGCCGGATGGTTCGAAGACGCGAGTAAAAATTACGAGATAATGTCTAAGTAAGCATTATCTTTTTTTACTTTTGGACAAAAGTGTGCTATTATATGCTACCGAGGTGGCAGTATGAGTACTAAGCGGATAAAAATTATTATCAGTATAATTATCTTATCATCGTGCATTGGCATTATCAATGTGGCTAGTCATTATTACAATTTTGAAGCAAACAAGTCCCAAAGGATGCCAACTACCCAAGCTTTAAAGGAAGAGCATCTGACGATGAGTATTCCCGCCTGCAATGCCAAGCGCCAAAAAATTTATGATGTCGATAATATAAAGATCTATTCGGAATGTGGTAGTATCGCCATTGCGGATCAAAATATAACTGAAAGTTTAAGGAATCAAAGTACGGCGATGGATGAGCTCTTGGAAACGATGGAAGTAATCGAAGAGTCTAGCAAGATGAACATCTATCAAGACCAGGAAGTGCGCGTTATCGCCTGTCAAACGAAGAAGACGTCGACTTATTATTTTGTCGGTTTAGATAAAAAGACCAATAAATTATGTGAGGAGGAATAGCAGTGTTGTTATTTGATGATTATGCCCGCGAATATGCGCGGCATCTCAATCGCTTTATGGATGCCTATATGCCCATTGTAGAAAAGCTGAAACTAGGTGTGACGCGCGATGAACTCATCTATAGTGGTTTTCTCCGGATGTTTACTCTCGATCCCAAAGATCGCGGCAATTCGAGTCTCATCGTCGAGCTCAATGCGATGCTCCTCGACATGTATTCCGAATTCTATGTCACGACCTATAGGCGCCTTTTATTTTCGGATATTCCGCGCTCAGAATTACGGCTCTTCCGCCAAATGGATGAAGTAATGGATTTCGATGACTATTTTGGAACAATCAATCGCGAATTCGTGAAGAAAGCATTTCAATATATGTTGGAATATGACCATTTGACGGCTTATGACAAGGTCTTGCGCAGTCATCTCGTGCGCGATAAAGTCGAACAGATATATAAGATAAATCCCTATTATCAAAGTGAATATGAAAAATATAATGTCGAAATCAACTTGGATTTTATCTATCGCCAATTGACTAAATATTATAATACTTATGAAAATCTTGATGAAGGATTGGCTAATACTATGTCCTTCTTAACGGAATTGTATCAATTTGAAGCCTCCAGTGTCGTTTTACTCATCGATGCCTTATTGGCCGATTTGCCACCCGCGACCTTATCTCTTTTAACGGGTTCCGGCGAAGGGGAAGCAATTCCCTATCGGGATGGTTTTATCGCCATTCGCGATCTACGCATCTTACTCGAAAACTATTTTCAAAGTCGTAAGAATGCTACGAAAGCGCATCTTTTAAAGAAGTAACCACGCGGTTCTTCTTTTTTTTGCATATCTTTAAAATAATGACATAAGATGTAGAGAAAGGAAGATTAAGTGTGGAGATGAAAGATATTATAACGAGCATTTCTAAAAGAGGAAATGGCTCCATATATCTAGGTGTTGTCGGAGCAGTACGAACGGGTAAATCGACATTTATCAAAAAAGTTATCGAAACGTTAGTAGTTCCCAATATCGAAGATGAATATGATAAAAAGAAATGCCTTGATGAAATACCACAATCATCAAATGGCAAACAAATTATGACCACGGAACCCAAATTTGTTCCTTCGCAAGGAGCGACGATTAAATTTGATGATTTTACGACGAATATTAAATTGATCGATTGTGTCGGCTTTGTCATCGATGAAGCGGTAGGCTATGAAGATGCGGAGGGGAATCCAAGACTTGTTAATACCCCATGGGAAGTTACCACAAAAGTGATACCACTTTTAACATTAAGATAAGCCCCTATATAATGGGAAAATAATTCAATTTCAAAAATTAGAAGTTGAATCAATTTTACAACAATTTTGCTTACTAGGAGCTACAAATATATGTGGAGATGTAAACTAAGAGATTTATTTAATTTTAATAAATAATAAAAGGACTTTAATTTGAAGTGATACAATAAAAGTAGACAAGTTAGGAAAGATAACTTGTCTACTTTTTCTATGTTATAAT
>CANQFG010000024.1 GCA_947598395.1 uncultured Bacilli bacterium | reverse complement strand
CCCCCCCCAGTTGCATTTTTTCAACAATAAAAAAAGCATCGATTTTTCAATGCTATTTGGACTTTTTGTTCTTAGACCCTGGCGTTGGAATTTGATCGACATGATTAACTGGTTCTTGAAGGCCAAGTTCTTCCTTTATCTTAGTTGTCGATATTCCTTCAGTGCGATCGAGATAGACAACTTCACAATAATCATTCAAATATTCAAAGCGGTCACTTCCCGCCCAGTCACTTCCCATGACGACGACATCCACGTGATAATTTTTTACATCATCGAGTTTTTGTTCCCACGTCTCTTCGGGAATGACTAAATCGACATAACGAATAGCTTCGAGCATCTCTTTTCGCGTTTCATAATTATGATAAGCTTTCTTGCCCTTGATATCATTAAATTCATCGGTCGATAAGGCAACAATTAAATAATCTCCCAATTCCTTAGCTCTTTTTAATAGACGAATATGTCCATAATGTAATAAATCAAATGTTCCATATGTCAAAATTCTCTTCATAACTTAAACTCCTCATATTATGCACTCATAAATTCTTCGTATTTTGGAATGACTTCCGATGCGGATCCTTTCATGACTATTTCCCCTTTTTCTAACCATATTACTTCATCACATAATTCCTTAATGGTTCCTAAACTATGGGAAACGATAATAACCGTACGATGTTCATCCGAAATTAATTCCTTCATCTTATTATAACTTTTTTCTTGAAATTTAGCATCTCCTACTGATAATACTTCATCGATGAGCATAATATCTGTTTCCAAGATAGCCGTTATGGCAAAAGCTAATTTGGAATACATACCCGAAGAATAAGTCTTTACTGGTTTATGAATAAAATCGCCAATATCGGCAAAATCGATAATCTCTTTTTCTTTTTTGGCAATTTCATCTTCACTAAATCCCAAAAGCATTCCCGATAAATATATATTTTCTTTTCCCGTCAACTTCTTATTGAAACCGACGCCAATCGACAACAATGATATCGAGTTACCATGTAAATTGATCGTTCCCTTATCGGGTGAAAAAATGCCGGCAATGGCTCTTAACATCGTCGATTTTCCAGCCCCATTTTGGCCAATAATTCCCAATATTTTGCCTTCTTCAATTTCAAAGCTAACGCCTTTTAAGGCTTCAAATACTTCTACTTTTTGGGCAATTTTTTTCCAAGAAGCACGAATAGATGTCTTTTTTAAACCGCGATAAGTTATATGGAGATTATCGACACTGACGGCAATATTTTTTTCCTTAGCTGTATTTTTCTTTTTCATTAGATCACCTTCGCATAACTATTTTCATTCTTATGAATAACATGGACGCCAATCATACATAAGATAACTCCAATAATAAGCCAAACTAGTAAACCTTCAAAACTTGGCAATTTGCCATTTAACATTACTTTTCGTAGCTCATTCATGCAAAAGGCAATGGGATTAACGCGCAATAAAAAGAATTTTAATCTTCCCTTTAACCGTTCATTAATATTATAAAATATTCCCGATAAATAAAAGATCATTCGCAAGCCGATATTCGTTAAATTCCCCAAATCATTGAGAGTTACGCCAAAATGCATGAGAATCATTCCCATACCAAAAGACAAGATATATAAAACGATAAATACTGGAATAATAAAGATGATATGCCAGCTAAATGATACCCCTTGAAAGATCATTAAGCCAAAAGTAATAACTAAAGATATACCCATCTTAAATAGATAAGTAAATGATTTAGCTAATAATAATATATATTTGGGAATATATACCTTTGTAACTAAATCGCGATTATTAATTATTAATTTAACACTTCCCGTAATCATGCGATTAAAAAATTCCCATGCCGTTAAACCAATAAAGACAAAAGATGCAAAAAAAGGCGTATTATTTTTAAATATTACTCCAAAGACAAAAGTATATATCAACATAAAACATATCGGTTCAATAATCCACCATAACCAATTTAAATAAGAATCAGCTACTTCACTTTTTAATTCGGCTTTTGCCGAACGAATCGCATATTTATAATACTTTTTTATATTATGAAAAAATCGGTTCATTTTTGTTATCTCCTCAATATTATTTTATCAAATAGTTAATTTAATGTCTATTTTTATCCCTGATAATATTCTAATTTATTTTTGTTCGTTTTCATACATAATGAGATATTTTTTTAAAGCTTCACGTTTCTTTTTATTTGGATGTTGTCTTAAGACTTTTAAAGTGCGAATAATGGTCTTCGTCAAAGGAAGTGGTACATTATTATTCCTAAGAATTTGATAGACTTCTTTAAAGCATTCCGTATAACCTTTTAAACCATTACTAGCACCACCTAAGCGCATTAAAACTAGATAATCTTTTAAATACGTAAAGTGATAATTATGAATATTTAAGCGAACCATTAAATCAAAATCCGCAGCTACGGGATATTTTAAATTATAAAGGCCACAATCGAGCAAGACCTTCTTTCGTATGTACATCGTCGGATGGGCAGGACACCAATACTTATTTTTATTTTCGCCACTTATATAATCTCTGATGGGATTAGTTAAAGAAGAATCGACATAGATTAAATCGGCATATAAGATATCCGTCTTTGCCGTATAATGATCGATAATCTTTTTGAATACATCTTTTGAAATCAATACGTCATCGGAATTGATGATGCCAACGATATCACCAGTAGCTAGTTTTATGCCCTTATTCATAGCATCATATAAGCCCTTATCACTTTCGGAAATTAATTTTAACTTTGTACCAAAGAGATGACGATATTTTTCGATAATTTTTAAAGTATTATCCGTACTTTGACCATCGACAATGATATATTCATAATTAGAATAACTTTGTTTTAAAACAGATTTTAAAGTATCTTCAATCGTTTTTTCAGAATTATAACAAACGGTAATAATGGTAATTTTCATGATTTCGACCTCTTTACTAACGTCCATCCAAGTAATGAGCTATATAAAAGGAAGACAAACGTCATGACGATCATATAACTTAAACCAGCTCCGATCAAAGCGCTCTTTTGGATTAGAATATAGGATAACACGGCCGCCAAGATCGAAGAAGTAACGACGATGATCGTCTGACTCCTAGTGATGCGCATGGCAATTAATATTTGAGAAATTAGTTGCCATAAGCCATAGCTCAAGGCTCCAATCATAATTAACATAAATGGCCATTTATATTGTTCTAACTCTAAGCCATACAATAAATTTAAGACGGGAATGCCCAAGAAGAAGGCCACGATGATAATAAATAAGCCCAATAAGGTTGTTACGGCAAGTAATAGAAGGACGATCTTCGTTAGAGATTTGTAATTCTTTTGGGCTAAGACTTCCTTTATTTTGACCAAAAAGGGATGACAGATAAAGTTGCTCAAAAGGGACATGACTGTGGCTGGCATGGCAATGATGCCATATATCGTTTGACTCTCTTCACTGAGGGTTAGATCGATGACATATTTTGGCGAATTTACTAAATAGATCGTCAAAAAAGTAAAGATAAAGATGAAGGCCCCATCTTTAAAGAGTCGCCAGACATGATGTTTATCAAACGTATCAAATGACGTTTCACAATTCTTAAGTTGTCGTTTATCATATATAACGATTAAAATGAGATTGATTACAATAATAGCAACAATTGCCATGGCAACATTGTTGGTCATTAAATCGACGATAAAAAAGCAGATATAACATAGGATGGCCTTGATCGTCATACTTTTGCCAACAATAGCCAATTTATCATTTCTTTGCAAGACGGCATAAAGGGATTCGGCAAGGGCATCCGTAGCCCGAAAGATAGTCAAAAGTAATAGAATTAATAATTTATGAAATTTATAATTTAATATGATGGCTGCTAAGAGGGCAATAATAATGGTTATAAAGATACTTATATATCTATTTACTAAATAATCTTTATCGCTATATTCATTAGTATTATCCGTCACTTGAAAGGCCCGACCATAATAGACGGCAATCGTATATAAAAGACAAGCCGTTGCATACCCGATAGTAAAAATACCAGCTTCCTTAACGCCATTAATTCGCGTAACGACAATTAAAAAAATCAGCGAGTTAACCGCATTCAAAGTCGAACCCATGGCATTCCAAATTATATCTTTAAAACCCTTTTTCATATTTCACCTAAATTCGATCATATATTTAATTATTTATCTTGGCTTTCGCTTTCCAAAATAGCTACCCGTTCGGCAAGTTCGATAATCTTATCTTGTTGTTCGGCAATCTTCTTGCTATTTTTAAAATTGATAAATAATAAGAAGACGATACAGATGACAAATAATAATGATGGTGGATAGGCAATATTTAATAATTTAGCAAAATAATCGAAAGAATATGGGAATATGGCAAGTAAAACCATTACTAAAGCCGCAATAAACCACCAAAAACTCTCCTTAATCGAAAATTGCTTTTTGCGAACTTCGACGATGACATATATTAAAGAAAAAACTGCTAAAATTATAAAATAAATCTTTTTCATCATTTACTTCCTCGCTTTACTGGTGTTTGAATTAAAATAAAGAAAATGGTATAGAACATATTGATCATATATTTAATCGGTTTAATTATTCCGCCATGCATCGACTCTCCATTTTCCCTTAGGCGCATTTTAGCGGGAACTTCCGTAATTTTATAGCCCGCCCGTATCATTTCGATGACGAGATTGGCATCGGGAAATTCCGGATAGCCACCCATCTTCGAATACCGTTCGATAACGGAACGATTGAGACATTGAAAACCGGAAAGTGGATCGACTATTCTTTGCTTACACGATATCCTAACCATGATTTCAAAGATCTTCGTACCAATTCGCCGCATAATGGGACATGGATAACCCAAATCTTTAAGATATCTTGAACCAATGACGATATCTGCATTCGTCTTCTTCATCGTATCGATTAGCTTTAAAGCTTCCGAAGCGATATGTTGACCATCGGCATCGAATTGAACGACATAATCATAGTCATGTTTATAAGCATATTTTAAGCCCGTTTGCACAGCCATAGCATATTTCATATTGAAGACATTATCGATACATTTTACTTTATTTTTTCTGACAATTTCGGCCGTATTATCCTTCGAACAATCATTGACGACTAAAATATCGGCAAATTTGGCATCTCTCTTTATCTCTTTGATAACCTTCTCAATATTTAAGGCCTCATTATAGGCCGGAATAACAAATAAAATCTTATCCATATCTTTACTCCTATCGATATATATATTTATTGTAGCATTATTTTTATAGATATAAAAGTTTTATAATTTATTTTATCAGTTAAAAAATTTATGTTATGATATTTTTGGTGATAAAATGAATGAACTTTCTAAAAACGATAGCAATATAATTAAAGGCGTTGCCATTATCCTTATGATGTTTCACCATCTCTTTCGCTTGGCCAGTTTTTCCAAAGGTTATAATACGAACTTCTTCCCTTTTACGGTGAACCGAATGGCCAGACTTTGTACGTTCTTTAAGATATGTGTTTCCCTCTTTGTATTTATAACGGGATATGGTTTACTAAAGAACTATAAAAAGAATAAAAATAGACAAACATTTTTTATCCAAAGATATTTTAAAATCATTTCGCCCTTTTGGTTTGTCGCAATAATTTATTTCATCTATACCCAATTATATAATGGAAAATTTATAAATTTCTTTTTTAGTAAAAATATCTATACGGGCATATTCAATGTCCTAATAAATTTCTTAGGCTTAAGTGGTTTAGTACAGACTGCTAATTATTCGGGCAATTGGTGGTATGTCGGAGCAGCACTCGTCTTTGTCTTCATGGTTCCCTTAATATATACTGCAAGCAAGAAATTTGGCTGGTTCAATACGGGTTTAGCCATCGTCATCATTCCGCGAATATTGGGAATCAGTAACTTTTCGACGACCACGGCAACGCCCTTCATCTTCACTTTATATCTCGGAATGCTTGCAGAAGATACGCACCTCATAAGTAAGATTTCTACCCCCCCCAATTTAAATTTGAAATTCGCATGAGTAGGTTTATAAGAGTGATAATTTATCTAATCAGTTTGCTTATTCTTTATCTCTATTCGACGCATATGGAAAGAAATATCATGTGGGAGATCCACTTTGGCTTGACGCCCTTTATCCTCATTCTATTGATTAAAGAATGTATCGCGATATTGCCGACCTTTATATTTAACATCATCGCCGAAATTGGGAAAAAATCTTATATAATTTTCTTAATTCATGGCATTATCATCGAGAATTATAAGCACTTACTCTATCCGCATCACTTTATCGTCAGTGCCATCATCTTATTAGTTATTTCCTATATAATTTCCCTATTGCTAACATGGCTAATGCAATTGATTCATTACGATAAACCATTTGCCAAGTTACAAGATTATCTCTTAAGGAAAAAAAACTTCAACGATGTGAAGTTTTTTAGATGACAAAAAGCATAAATTGATACATATATAGCATTTGAATTATACCTAGAGAAACTAAGCAAAAAGTTTCTTTTTTGGTTTTAAAAATATTATATTGATTAGAAAGACATATAAATAATAGAAGATATATCGGAATGAAATAACGCCCTTGCACACCCCAAATACTACCTAATAATGGATTAGAATGCATTTCCATCGCGTACATGCCAAGGGTAATGAGACCAAAAGTTATAATAAAGGCAAAGATTAATGCGACTATCGTCTTCCAATCGAACTTCTTAGCTTTTTCATTATTAAAGCCGGCAATGAGCAAGATCAATAAATAAGCAGCGGCATAGGTAATTGGGACACTTTTAGATGACCATACGAATTTATAACCGACAAAGTTTAAAAGATATTCTTCGGGCGCATTTAGCAAATAATTCATGAAGGCCGTCATCGTTTGAAGGGGATTACTCAAGACAAATTTGATGCCCATCTCTTTAAAGAGCAGATTATTATATGTCGGCGTAATAATTGGGGAATTTATTGTTTTTAGCAAGATATTCCAACCGAGACCCAAGAACAAAATCAAAGCGATGCTACTGACGATGGCCCATTTATTAGATTTTTTTATACTCTTGCGCGCCATAAAGAGAAGTGCCAATATAACGGCATAATAGCCCATTTTTCCGAAAGTAATGATATAGCCACAAATAATGATTTGCAAGAAATCAAGGAACGATAATTTTCGTTCATCTTCATACCGATTCAAGGCCCATACGATTAGCCAAAGGGTGGCAAAATTGATCATTATATCGGCCGATAACGTGACATACTGATAAATATGCATCGGTATTAAAAAATATAAAAATAAGAGCAGTTGATATTTTTTCGGAATGCGTTTCATGAGAAAGTAACCAATGAGTAAGGATATAGCTAAATTAAATATTTTGGCAATATACCATCCGACATATAAATTTAAACTTAAAACTTTGCCGATAAAGATTCCGAGAGCCGGAACTAAATATAGTATCGGAATATAATTGGCATAATTAGCTTGATAAGTATCATTATAATCCGTGGACTCTTTTAGCTTTTCATAAAGCTCCTTGACATTGGCAAAACCGCGCATATACGGAGCTGCCGAAGGAATAGAAACCAATTCATTATTGGTCAAAGCCTCTTCCGTCGTCAAGCTATAAGCCCTGGCATAATGGCGAATGCCATCTTGCCCATCACCCGGCATAAAAAAGATGCAATAAAAACTCGTTATGGGAATAGCTATTAGCAAAAAGAGCTTACTCATATCTTTAGGATATTTTTTGAAAAGATAGACTGCCAAACTGAGGATAAAGATAAGCACCAAAATGATAGATATATCCAATTTTAATGATAATCGATGGCGAAAAGTACTTTGATAAACAGCATATAATAAGAAAGAAGATAGGCATAATGAACCAATAAAATATCCCAAAATAGTAACTATTTGAATTAATTTAGGAAATTCTTTTTTCTCAATTGTCATGACATTATATAAAAAACCAAATATCGTTATGGCCAACAATACATATAAGATAAATAAAATTCCATAACTCTTCTCTTGGGAATATTCATCGACATAGATATTATTATCGGCATTTTTCTTCATATATAAGTTATGATCACTTAAGATTTCGACCGTCATCGTCAAGTTTTCACCTTCGCGATTTAGTAGAGGCTTATCGAAGAGAATTATGGTTGGCGCATTATTATTAATCGATGCAAAGACATTATGATAGATGAGATTGTTGGCATCATCGATGAGGGAGACATCTAAATCGACATGGGCGACACTCCATTCGGAATATATTTGAAGAGCTTGAACATAATTATCGCGAATTTCTACTTTAAAGTCCGTAGGAGTATGACCATTAACTTTAAGATACTCATCCCCTTTAGCTACGACATTGGCCATTTTCACATCATTTATAACTCTCGTCTTATATATGGGATATTGACTTAAAACTAAAGATAAAATAATGAGAATTATACTAATTGCCAAAAAGATATAAGCCCATTTTTTCTTCTTCATAATTACTCACTCCTCGATATTATAAGTATAACAAATCATATCTAATTTGTACCAAATAAAAAAGCCTTTTTAAAGTTTTTTTATTTCGTCATAAATACGCCGGCAATTGAATCGATCATGAAATTGATAAAAATCATTGATGCGTTTTTCATATTTAGCTTCTAATTTACAGCCGTTTTCGAGATATTTGATGATCGTTTCGACCGTTTGCTCATAGGTTATTTCAACCGGACCAAAGCCATTTTCATTATAGTCAAAATAGCCTTCATTATAAAGATGGGTTTTAAAGAAATTCGCCTTATCAAATTGGGTATAGATAACCGGTTTATGCATGAAGGCAAAATCAAAGGGAACACTCGAATAATCGGATATCAATAATTTAGCTTCGCGAAATATCTTTTGATAATCGGCAAAGTCTTCGATGGTCGTAAATATATCATTGCCTTGAAAATCTTTACTATTGGCAATATGGGATGGATGAACGACAAAGATACCTTTAAAATGATATTTACGCATGGCCGAAAGCAAGCGTTCATCATTGATCAAATTATTATAAAAGGTGAAATATTCGCTCTTATTAAAATCTGGATTATATTCCCGAATACCAGCCGCCCGATCAATCTTGCCCGATAGCTCTTGCCGCCATGTCGGCATAACGGCAATAATATTTTTTGCTTCATCATATAAGTTATCATACCGCGCAAAGCCCGTTAACTTGACGATACTTTCATCATAGCCATAATTGCCATTGATGATGGAATCATATTCGGCTTTAGCCGCCGTAATAAAGAGATCGATATCCTTATTATAAATATTCAACCAATCGGAGATATCATCTTTGGTAATACCATGTTGTAAAAAGACGAATTTATAATTATATAAATCGCGATAAAAGCGGGAACGTTTGCCAAAGGCATTATAGACCCAAATGTCTGCTTGACTAGATATTATCTTATCGGCAAGCAAAAATAATATCTTATATTTTAAAGAATTATGGGCAACTACTAAGCCATGTTTTTTCATAGAGTTAAAATCTGTGGAGTTCTTATTTAGGACAAAATAGACTTTTTGTTCATTGCTATTTAAAGAATTTATATAGTTAAATAAGTGCATGCCATTGTCATTGGCCACCATCGTTCGATCGGATATGAGCCAAATTTCCTTCGTCTTAAAAATTTTAGCCATATAATAAAGAAGACGATAGATGAGTTCTTTCCATTTAAAATGCGTAAACATTTGCAAGATCAAGACGAGACTCATAAATATTCGTTTAATCATATTATTAGATACGACAATAATCTTATCTTTGCGACATTTAAATAAATATTGTTGATATGTCCAATACGTTTTATAATAGACATCCAATTTAGCTTTAATCTTAAAATTAGGTTTTAATAAATACTTGTCACTATCCTTATATTGAATATAAAAGCCAATATTCATCGCCTTTTTTAGAGGAATACTAATTTTAAATATTCGATTATGATAGAGTTCGCGATCGAGGCCATAACGAACATTTTTATTACTTTCCAATAATTCGACAACTTCGACACTTTCATCGATTTCTAAGAGTAAATGATAATCTTCGGGATTTAATAAACTATTTAATTCCCCATATATTACTAAATTATCATCCTTAACTTTTAGGATATTGATACTTAAGACATTGCGGTTGCTAATATTATAGATATACATGCCATTAAAGAAGGCAAAGTTTTCGACAAGTTTATTTTTTGAAGCAAATTCATCTTCATATTTTAAGGATAAGGCATAGTATTTATAATCGGCAAACATAAATCTCTGATTGATGATAACCTCATCGTCAATTTGTCTTAATAACTTAGTCGTAGCATTGAGATAATGCTTCTTTTGGCGATCAGTTAAGATGTCGGGAATTAAGTGTTTGAGACGAAATTGATAATCATACATGACTAAATATTGGGCATATTTGATAATCTTATGATACCTATCTTGGGAATATTTAAAGATATAATTGTAGTAACGATCGACTGTTAAGGTATACCAATCGGCATTATTATCTTTATTTTGAATGGCACTCGAATGATTTTGGCGCTTGCGATAAAAGTGTAGAGCTTCTTTGACGAGGCCATATTGGCGCCTATCGATGATGATTTCCGATAAATATTTGGCATCTTCGCCATATTTTAATTTGGTATCAAAAGCATATTTTTGAGCCGTTGACCTTTTAATGAAAGCACTCGTAATATGCAAGTGAATCATTTTGGGTTCTTTATTGATATTAATTAAACGCGTACCATCGTCAAATTTATAATCGAGCATATGAAACTTATTCGAAGCTTCAAAAAAGCGCATGCGACCGACGACGATATCGACTTTGGGATTATTCAAAAAAAAATTTAGAATATATTTAAAAGCATAAGGATCCCATAGATCATCGCTGTCTAAAAAATTGATATATTCCCCTTCGGCATATTTTAAACCCTTATTACGGGCTGCTGAAACTCCGGCATTCTTTTGTTTAAGATAAATAATATTATCGGGATATTTCTTCTGATATTCAAGGCATATCGCTTCCGAATTATCTAAAGAGCCATCGTTTACGAGAATCATTTGAATATTATCTTCAAAGCCAATTGACTGGTTGATGACACTTTCGATTGTTTCGCGCACATAATCTTCGACATTATAAATCGGAACAATTATTGAAAACTTGTACTTATACTTAGGCATACTACTTCCTCCTAATTTCACTCTTTCCTATATATAATAACATAAGGATATAGCTACTGCGATATCTTTTAATTTTTGGGGTATTATAGCTATTTAATTTTGCTTTATAGTCGGGAAAATACTTCTTAAAATAATTTAAAAATTGCCAAACAAATCTACGCTTTAAAGAGAAGTTATGATATCTTTTAAATTCGCGAATTCTACGTAAATAAAATTGCATACTTAAGATCAATAATTCATCATAATAAGCAGTAAATTGCTCTTCTCTTTTAAAGAAATTTATTGTATCCTCTAAGACAGCGATGATATCCAATATATATCGAGAATGACTATTGGTTATCGAGTTATCACTATCATATAAATAATTATAGAGAGGAATTGGCAAAATCTTCATCTTGCGAGCATAATATTTATACTTCATTAAAAAGGCAAAATCTTCGGAATAATGATATGACGTTGGGAAAGTCAAGTGATATTTATCGATGATACTTTTTTTAAATAACTTATCCCAGACATAAGAGGAAGTCCTGCTAAAATCTTTGGGATTATCCGTTTGTTCTTCGTTTTTAATTTCTTTTTTAATTCCCTTTTTGATATTATAACGGGAACAACATACCAAATCGATATCGGAACTTATGGCATCACTCATTATTTTATACATATCTTCCTCGACATAATCATCGGCATCGACAAAGCCGATATATTTTCCCTTGGCGATGGCCAAACCGCGATTGCGAGCTTCAGCTGGTCCGTAATTTTTGCGGTTATTAATGAGGATAATCTTCGCTTCATATCTTTTTAATATCTCTAAACTATTGTCCGTCGAAGCATCATTGATGACAATTATTTCTAATGCTTTTAAAGTTTGCTTAAATAAACTTGCAAGGCATTTATCGATTGTCTTAGCATTATTATAGACGGGAATGATAACCGACACCAATGGCTTCATAAAACACTTCCTTATTTAATTAATTTTTCGACGACCCGTTTGGCTGAGTTGCCATCATCGAGATACGTATACTTATTATTGAAGGCTTCATATTTTTGATCATATTTAAAGTCTTTCGTCTTTTCAATAGCTTTGATTAAATCTTTTTCATCTTGAACGATTGGTCCTGGTAATTCGGCTATATCAAAATAGAAATCGCGCAACTGATGTTGATACTCATCCAAGTCGTACATGTAAAAAATCATTGGCCGCTTGAGAATGGAATAATCAAAGAAGACTGAAGAATAATCCGTAATGAGAATATCACTTATAATATATAAATCATTGATATCATCATAATCGGATACATTATAGATAAATCCTTCATATTTCTCAAAATCAAAGGCATTGGCAACAAAGTAATGGGCCCGAAATAAGATAATATATTCATCTTTTAACTTTTCTTGCAACTTATCGAAATTGACTTCTGTTTTATAGGTGTATCCGACACCCGATGTATGTTGATTATCCCGCCACGTTGGCGCATAGAGAATGATCTTTTTATTCTTCGGTAATTTTAATTTTTCCTTAATTTGTTTGACATCTTGCTTTTTATAATTCACCAAAAAGTCATTGCGTGGATATCCTAGTTCGACGATGATATCTTCCTTGCCAACGGCCTTTAAATTAAAAGCAGAAGTAAATTTTTCCGTACAAAAACGCGATGGTGAGAGCATATACGAATATTTTTTAGAATCGACTTGATATTTATATCGGATATCCTTTAAGGAATTCATGGCATTGCCACCCTTGACTTCGATATCAAAACCCAAGCGCTTTAAAGGCGTTCCATGCCAACATTGAATATAAACTTGATCCTTCTTTTTCATAATCGTATCGGGAACGCGCGAATTAGTAACCCAATATTTGCTCGTCGCATAATACTTATAGTATTCCTTGGAGCCATATTTAAAAACTTTGGTCCGTTTATTTTTCTTAAGACTTTTATATTTATCTGGATCTTTAAAAAACCACACGAATTCAAAATCTCTATAATCCTTACTATTTAGCATATATTCATACATGGCTTTAGGACTATCGACGTATTTGCGTCCCATAAAGGATTCGAATAAAACGCGCTTTGGGGCAACGGGTTTAAAGTAATAACGCAAATAACGAAGACGATTCTTGACGAATACCATCTTGCGTAATATCTTTCTAAATAGTTCATTTTTCTTGGATAGATTGATTACCATCACTTTTAATTTTTTCATACTGCTTCTCCATCTTTAGTTATTTTTGGTCAAATTTATAATAAAGTCGACGAGAGTCTTTGTCGATCCTCCTGGAACTATTGTAACATATTTTTCACGATATTTTTTTAAGATCTTCTTATCATATTTTTCGCGTTTTAAACAATTAAATAATTTCTTGGCATCTTTGAAGACATAGCCCGGCAAATCATCTTCTAAATCCGTATTAATTCCTTCAATAGAGTTATATTTATCATAATCATAGGTATATAAGAAGACGGGAACATCTAAAATGGCGGCTTCGATCGAGATAGCCGAATAATCGGTAATGATGCAATCGGCAACACTGAGTAAACTTAGAGAATCGGCGTTATCATAAGTATACTTTGAAGGAACATTTAAATTATGCATGCGCGGATGAATCTTAATGATAAGCTCATACTCGGAATTTTTAAAAATTTTGATTAGTTCATCGATCTTATATTCATCATAGATGCGAAATGTCGGAGCATAGAGGACAACTTTTTTACTTCTAAGTTCGGGATACATCTTATAGACTTTTTCCCGATTGCTCTTCTTCGTATCCCTTAGATAATCGATACGGGGTAAGCCACAGGAGATAAAATATTTTTCGGAATAGTTAAAAGCTCGAGCAAAATATTTGACCATAGTCTTTGAACCCGCGACGATATAATTATAATTGTGATGCATCTTCATGACTTTAGCTAAGCGCTTATCCTTTTTCGTCTTTAAGGTTTGATAGCCAAACTTTTTAATAGCCCCCAGAGAATGCCATATTTGAATAACTTTTAAACCTTTTTTATGTTTTAAACAGGAGATGACGATTTGATACCCATCGATAATACAAACGGACGCCATAGCCACATACCACATCTGTTTTAGTGGATGAAAGAGATAATTACATATTTGCCTTATATTCGTCTTTTCCATGCGCTTAGTGAGGACGATTACTTCATAATCAGGATAACGTTTTTTTATATCATTGATCAAATAGAGAAAATCGATACTGGGCTTATTGCTTTGCCGACTTAAAAAGACGATCCGCGAATCTTTAGTTGCTCTTAATTTAAATAGAGAATAAATTATCTTTAATATAAATGTATAAATGCTTAAAAGTATGGCCATAATACCCTTCTCCTAGTTTTCATTATAACAATTACCAATTATATTGGCAATTAAAAACACGAATACATATGCGGATTATTTCTTATCCATGATATAGCCATTATGAGCTACTTTGGATTCATTGACGACGATAAAACATTCTAAATCGCATTCCTTTAAAAGTTTTAGACATTCCTTATATCGTTTCTTATTGATCTCTAAGAAGAGGATTTTTTTATCATCAAGCGTATTGATCACCGATACGCCAAAATTATTTCGTTTGATGCGTTCGATAGCTGCATCATCGATCTTCGAAGAGACGACTTGAATATTATAGATACCGGCAATAAAAAATTCATTGATAAGGGTGCCAATAAAAGTTCCCGTTGCATAACCTGCGGCATAGGAAATAATGATCCACAGACTCTTAAGATTGGTATTTAAAGCTTCTTTGGCAGCAAAGAACCAAATAATAACTTCGACAAAGGCAATTAAAGTGGCAATAAATTTATTTCCCTTGACGACAAACATCGTTCGCACAGTACCTAAACTGACATCGCATATGCGGGCCATAAAGATCTTAAAGCATAGTAAAACCACACGATCACCTTCTTATCTTTATTATGGTTTATTAAAACACATTTTATCAATTTTGCATATTATACATTGGAGGTAAGATTATGTTATTTGAATTTGAAAGTACTTCTTTTGAAAAGCCCAAGAATATGCTCTTTGACTTAGATGAAGGATTTACTAAAGGCAATATGTTTGAAAGTTTATATGACCCTTATAAGAATTATGTTCCCAAGATGTTAAAACCCCAAAATGAACGCGAAGCTTTACTTTATAATATCTATAAATTATGCTTTGCCATGAATGATTTAAATCTCTATTTAGATCTCAATCCCGATGATGAAGAAGCTTATGAGACATTCAAAAAATATACCCAAATGTATCATAAGTATTTAGAAGAATACGAAAAAAAATATCAAGTTTTAGAATTATCACATGATATTTTTGGCAAGTATACATGGCTTCAAAAGCCATGGCCATGGGAGGAAAAATAAGATGTTTAAATATGAGAAAAAATTGCCATATCCCGTCAATATTCGCAAGAAAAATTTAAAAATGGCCAAATATATCTTGACACAATTTGGAGGCAGTAATTCCGAATTGGCGGCAGCTTTAAGATATTTTTCCCAAAAGTTTACGATGCCCGATGCTTATGGGGAAGCCCTTCTCAATGACATTGCTACGGAGGAATTAGGCCATATCGAAATGATTGCGACGATGGTCAAGATGTTGACGAAGGGTGCCAGTATTGAAGAGATCAAGGCCGAAGGACTTGCCGATTATTATACGGAACATGGCTTAGGCATTTATCCCGTCAATGCTTCGGGCGTACCATTTACGATTACCTATGTTGCCGTAACGGGCGATGTCCTTGCCGATATTTCCGAAGATATGGCAGCTGAACAAAAGGCGCGGGCCGTCTATGAAAGTCTCATCGATCTTGCTGATGATGAAGATGTCATTCAAGC
>CANQFG010000023.1 GCA_947598395.1 uncultured Bacilli bacterium | reverse complement strand
AATATTCAAGAACAAGTTGCCAAGAGAAAGTTTAGGACGACGACGGAAACCAAAAATCTCTTAAATTATAGTGTCGAAGAGATCGATTTGAGCAAATTAGAGGGATCGACTCCAGCTAATGATGTCTTTATATCATATTCATCTTCTAAAAGTACGAGATTTAAATATGATGCGGAAAAGAAAGTATATATGCGCTTTCAAAATGATTTACCGCATACGGATTATGTGACTAAGGAACAATATACGGTCAAGAATATTATTACTTATCAAGTTAAAAATTCTTCATATGATTCCTATGGCCGCCAAAAGCTCGATAATATTGGTGAAGGTACGGGTTATTATATAACGGATGGGTATGCCGTTCCGATAATTTGGGAGAAGAAAAATCGGGGATCTCAAACGATATATAAATATCTAAATGGCGAAGAGATAACGGTCAATGATGGCAATACGCATATTGAAATTCAACCGTTAAATCGCAAACTTACTTTAAACTGATTGCTAAAATGAAATTATTTTGTTAGAATTAGATTAGGATAAGGGGAGGGCTTATGTTCGATTTTATTATTTCTAATTATATTATTTTTATCGTTATTGGTGTCATATTGCTTTTGGGTTTATTCGGCTATATGATGGATCGCAAGAAGTATGAGCAATATCGCCAAGAGATCGTCAATGAAGAAAGAGCTATTGAATCACTAGAAAAAGCTCCGGAAGTCGATAATGTTGCTACGGCGGTAAATGTTGGGGACAATGTAACGGAGGAGTCGATCATCGATGCGATTGATCCCGTAACGGGAGAAATGAAAAAGTAAATGCTTTAGGCATTTTTTTACTGGTAGAATAACTTAATAAGTTTTGTTATAATATTTAAACGAGGGAGTGATTATATGACTCTGACGATGGTTTGGAGCATGATTACGAAGATTCTGGATATATGTATTGTCTGGATTATGTTTTATTTTATCTTTAAGAATTTAAAGAATAATGTCAAAATGGTACTGATCTTTAAAGGAGTTATCTTAATTCTCTTTATTAAAGTTTTGAGTAATTTATTAAATTTATATACGGTGGGTATTCTCTTGGAATATGTGATATCATGGGGACCAATTGCCTTGATCATTATCTTTCAACCGGAAATCCGCAATGTCTTGGAATCGATTGGTCGTACCCAATTGTTGGGACGCCATAAAGTATTGACGGTCGATGAACGCGAAAAAGTGGTCTTTGAAATTATGACGGCTATCGAACATTTAAAGAGGCAAAGAATTGGGGCCTTGATCGTCATCGAACGAAATATGAGTTTACAGGAATATATTGTACCGGCTACGAAATTATATGCCGATATCTCCAGTCAATTACTCGAAGCCATCTTCTTGCCACCTAATCCGTTGCATGATGGTGGAATAATCATTCAAGGGGATCGGTTGACGTGTGCAGGGGCGGTCTTTAAGACGAGCATGAATCCCAATGTCAATAAAAAACTCGGAACGCGCCATCGGGCCGCTTTAGGTGTTGCCGAAGAGACGGATGCCATTGCACTCGTCGTATCCGAAGAGACGGGACGCATAAGTATTGCCTGTGATAATTACTTACATTATAATTTGACACTTGAAGAATTTCGGTTAATGCTCTTAGATGAATTAAGGCCAAAAGCTGAAGTCTTCTATGATGCCGATGAAAGTGAGGGTGATGAAGATGAGTAAGATACTGAAACCCTTTATTGCCTTTTTTCGCCTCGTTTATCGCATAATCGATAGGTTAATCGTAACCCCTATCAGTCGGATAATTTATAAGATTAATGAATTTTCACGTGACAATAGTGGCAAGTTAGAAAAAGTCTTAAACCGGCCTAATGTCTTGATCTATGTCTCGCTCGTCTGTGCGATTATCGTCTTTTTGCTCATCGATTCGCAAGTTATCAATTTGACGGAACGGGAAGCGGAGATCATTACGGGCCAAGATGTCTCGGTCTTATATAACGAAGAGGCCTATGTCGTCGAAGGAGTACCGGAAAGTGTCGATATTACGCTTATTGGCAGCAAATCCACGATCTATTTGGCTACCCAATTATATAATCATCAAGTGGTCCTCGATCTATCGAATTATGGTCCGGGTACTTATAAGGTCAAACTCAAGTATAAACATTCCGTTCAAGCGGTCGACTATAAGTTGGATCCTTCAACGGTTACCGTTAAGATCAGCGAAAAAGTCAGCGTTGTCAAACCATTATCTGCGGATATCATGAATGAGGATAAACTCGATAGCAAATTGAGTATTTCCGATATCAAACTTTCGACGAATGAAGTCATCGTCAAATCTAGTCAAGAAATCTTAAATCGCGTCGCGGTCGTCAAGGCGCTTATCGATGCCTCGCAAATTGACTTAAAGGAATCGGGCGAATTTACGATCGACAGCGTCACTTTAGTTGCCTATGATGAATATGGCGAAAAGATCAAGAATGTCGAAATGGTGCCATCGAAGATCAGTGCTACCGTTAGCATCGATTCATATCATGCCACTAAACAAGTTCGCATCGTTACCCAAGGGGCAATGAGTAATGGCAAGGCCATTGCCAGCATAACTTCTTCGGTCAAGGAAGTCGAAGTCTATGGCGAAAAGGCCATCGTCGATAATTTAAATAATATCGAAGCCCAAGTAAGCATCGATAATTTAACCGATGATAAACAGATGTCCGTCAATCTCGTCAAGCCAAGTGGCGTCCGATATATGAGTGATACGACGACGAATATCAGCATTGTCGTTGGCGATTCGGCTCAAAAGACGATCAGTGGGGTAACGGTCAATGCCATCGGCGTTGGATCGGGACTCAGTGCCTCCGTCAACTCGAATGATGAAAAGAGTATCGATGTCATCGTTCAAGGGGTCAGTTCCGTAATAAATACCGATATTAAAGCTACGGATATCATTGCCGAAGTCGATCTATCGGGTTTAAAGGAAGGAACCCATACCGTACCAGTTAAAGTCAGCATCGATGATGAACGGATATCAGTTCAACCACTCAAGACGGAAATTACTGTAAAAATTGTTAAAAGGTAGCTTAAGGCTACTTTTTTTTGGTAAGTTGTGGTATATTATAGATGAATAATAGATGGGAAGGCGACTATGAATAAGGGATTTACGTTAGTGGAATTATTAGCAGTCTTGATATTGATGGCGTTGTTAGTCGTCATTACTATACCGGGATATACGACGGTCTATTCGGGGGTCAAGCGCAGCAACTATCATGGAAAGATCACGGAAATTGAAAGTGCCGCTTTAAAATATGGAGCTAAGATTAAAGATGAGATTAAAGATGCGGGAAATACCTGTATTACGAAGAGTATTGCCGACTTAATCGAGATGGGTTACCTAGTAAGCGAAGAAGATGCCGAAGCCGTCATTCATAATCCCTCGAATAATTCGACGATGGATGGCGATATTAGGATGTGTTATTGTCAAGATAAGTTCGATATTGAAGCATATTATTATGAAGAATTTAATCCCAATAAAATTTATTATGAAGATGATTATGTCCTATATAATAATATCTTATATCGGTGTAAGAGTACGTATGAAGATAAATCGGGAATTAATGGGGTCGATAAAAAGGGAAATTCGTATTTTGAACGAGTATCATGTTGATAACTCGTTTTTTAATTAAAAGTATGATATTATAATGATAGGTGATACAAATGAAAGTGATTATGGTCATTTTAGATGGTTTTGGCCTCAATGATTCCGAATATGGCAATGCTATTAAACAAGCTGATATGGAATGCTTTAATGAACTATATTTAGAATATCCACACGCCGTATTGCAAGCATCGGGGGACTATGTTGGCTTACCGGATGATCAATTTGGCAATAGCGAAGTTGGACATATGACCATTGGCTGTGGACGAAAATTAAAACAAGAGCTGACGATCTTTAATGAATTATTGGGTAGTAATCGCATTGAAAAAAATGAGACCCTTTTAAGCCTCATCGATCACATTAATGCTGGTAATGATACGCTTCACTTGATGGGATTAGTAAGCGATGGTGGCGTTCATTCCGATATTAAATATATGAAAAATATCCTCGGGCATCTAAAGAATATTGGCGTTCAAAAACTTTACTTTCATGCCATTACCGATGGCCGGGATACGGGCATTAAGACGGCAATTAAGTATTTAGAAGATTTAGATGCGACGATGCAAGAGGTCGGACTGGGTAAAATTGCCACGATATGTGGACGATATTATGCCATGGATCGGGATAATAAATGGGACCGGACGAAGATTTATTCGAATCTCGTCTTAAATGGCGAAGGTATTAAAATTCATTCGATCAAGACGGGTATCGAAGCCTGCTATAAAAAGGATGAGACGGATGAGTTCTTGCCACCACTTATCTTAGATGAAGCGGGGATTTTAAAGGATAATGATGGCCTTTTATGGTTAAATTTCCGAAGAGATCGGGCACGGCAAATTTTAAATGTCTTGGCTAATCCGGAATTTAATGAATATCCCGTTAGAAAACTTCATAATTTTAAAGTTGTAACCCTTGCCGATGTTCCCAATACGACTAATCTTGAGAATATTTTGCCCGAAAGTGATAAAGAGGAAGTCTATTCGCTCGGCATGTATTTATCCGATTTGGGTATGAGTCAAGCGCGGATTGCCGAAACGGAAAAATATGCACATGTAACTTTTTACTTTAATGGGGGCGGCAAGACCAAGTTAAAGGGCTGCGATAACTATTTGATTCCATCACCTAAAGTTAAAACGTATGATTTGCAACCGGCGATGAGTGCGCGCGAGGTTACGGCCCAAGTAAAGAAATGTCTGGAAAAGGATTATGATTTTATCTTAGTAAATTTTGCCAATCCCGATATGTTAGGGCATACGGGTAACTTGGAGGCGACGATTCAAGGCTTACAGGTCGTCGATGAATGCTTAAAGGAGATTATCGAAGAGGCCGACAATAATTTCTATAAATTGATTGTGACAGCCGACCATGGCAACTGCGATGAGATGCTCGATAAGAATGGCGAAATTATAACGACGCATTCGATGAATCCCGTACCATTTATTATTCGAGATAAACACGTCACTTTAAAACATCGCGGTGATTTGACGCAGATAGCACCGACGATTTTAAAATATATGGATATTGCCATTCCTAAAGAAATGAAGGATACCAAGACATTATTTGTCGAAGAAGATTAAAAAGGGTGATGATTATGGACTTTGATAGAAGTATTTTACGCGAAGCGGATATTCGGGGAATTTATCCAACCCAAGTATCGGGCGATTTTGCCTATCGCTTGGGATGTGTTTTTGGCACATACATTTTGAGTAAGGGGCATGATTATTGTGTCGTCGGTCATGACAATCGGTTTGGCGGACCCCATTTGACCAAGAGGTTGATCGAAGGCCTTTTAAGTACGGGTACCAAAGTCTTTTATGTCGGTTTAGTTACGACGCCGATGTTTAATTTTGCCAGCTATAAAGCGGGATTAGAATATGGCATCATGGTAACGGCTAGTCATAATCCCAAAGAGGATAATGGCTTTAAATTATTTGGCGAAAATTATCAACATTGTAGTCATGCCGTCTTAAATAAAATCTATAAGATGTTGAGTGATAAAGATGCTAAATTAGCTAATGGGCATGGCAAGATCGATTATGTCGATGTGGCCGATTCCTATGCCGAAGATCTAGCTTCACGCATAACTTTGGGGAAAAAGCCCTTAAAGGTCGTCGTCGATTGTGGCAATGGTACTGCTTCGGTGACCATTCGCAAAGTCTATGAGCGGTTTCCCTTTGATACGACGTTTATCTATGCGGATTCCAATCCCAATTTCCCCAATCATCATCCCGATCCCAATGTCAAAGCTAATTTAAAAAAACTCTCGATGATGGTTAAAAAATTGCATGCGGATCTTGGCATTGCCTATGATGGCGATGCCGATCGTGGAGGCTTTGTCGACAATAAGGGCAATATCGTCGAATCCGATAAGATCATGGCTATCATGTGCAAGGATATCATTGCCCAAAGTGAAAATAAAAAGGTCTTAATCGATGTCAAGTGCAGTAAGGCCTTGGAAGATGAAATCATAAAAAATGGTGGCGAAGTAGTTGTCGCAACACCATCGAGCGCCGAACAAGAGCGGATAATGGCCGAACAAAATATCACCTTTGGTGGGGGATATTCGAATCATGTCTTCTTTCGCGATCGCCATTTTGGCTATGATGATGGCATCTATTTTGGCTTACGAGTTCAAGAGATGTTGTCAAATACGCGTTCGTCCCTCTATAGTTTGACGAAGAAATTGAAGAGCTATTATAATACCGAAGAGATTAAGGTTGCGACGACGGATGCTAAAAAGTTCAAGATTGTCGAAGGAGTCAAAAAATACTGCGATACGCATCATTATAAGTATGAGACGATCGATGGCGTAAAAGTTATCTTAGATGATGGCTGGGCCTTAATTCGGGCTTCGAACACGGGACCTAATCTCACTTTGCGCTTTGAAGCGACAACTGAACATCGATTGAAACGCATTCAAAAGGAATTTATGGACGTCTTGGGCATATTGCAAAAATAAGCAAACATGGTTTATATATCATTAGATATAATAAAAAATAGTTAGGTGAAAAAGGTATGAAAAAGCGAAGGATAATCTTATTGACATTGTTATTTATCTTCATGAATAGCTGTCTAGCTATCGGAGTTTATAGATATTATCATAATTATATTGCTGGCCTTCGAAGATTTGATTTAGAAACTAAAAATTTTTGTCTAAAATATAATAATGAGTATCCAAATGAAGAATATCGTTTCCGTTGTACTCAAACCTTGGAGTTTGATTTTGAAGCCAGTTTGAAAAATGCTAAATTCTTCGATACTTTTAGTTGGGTCGAAGATTACATACCTTTTTCTAATAACTTTTTTATAATATTTTTAGTAGTGGCCGTAAGTTGCTATTATATAACTAAGTATTTTAAAAATAATATCTTAGCTAATGATTTAACACGACAAAAATATCGTGCTATTATAAAAAAGTTATTTATTAGCTGTTGGTCGCCAGCCTTAGTTGTTGCCATTTGCTATATCATTAGGCTTATCGTCTATTATATAATGACGGGTAATTTCGATTATTCGGGAGATGGCTGGCCTTATGAATATGACAATGTCGTTTTCTTCTTTATTACTTATGTTTTAAATTTAATATTTGATCTATTGATTTATACCAATATTAGTATTATTGTCTCTCGCAAAGTACATAATTATCCTTTGGCAGTAGTATTATCATATATAATTATTATCGGAATCGAATTATTTTTAGAAATTGTTATCAGTGGTTTGCTAATTGGATGGTGGTTAAAGACGGATTTTGGTATGGTGTTTAATATTATTGACTTTAATCGCTTCTCGACGGCATTTGGTTTATGGCCACCAATACTCGTACCTCTTGGTATTTTATTAATAACGTCAATTATTATTTATCTTTTATATCATAAGAAAGAAAATGTGTTGATAAGTTGTGAAAGCAATGATTAAAAGGGTGATTATATGCGTATAGATGTCAAAAATGTTACTAAAAAATTTAAAAATAATGTCGTTATCAATGACGCTTCTTTGCATTTTGAAAGTGGCAAAATATATGGCCTCCTTGGCAGAAATGGCAGTGGTAAGAGTATATTTTGTAAGATGATTGCGGGATTGTATGTTCCTACGAGTGGCGAGATATTATATGATGGCGTCGATTTAAATAAGGAAAATAGATATCCTACTAATTTGCGTGCACTTATCGAAAAGCCATCTTTTTTTCCCGATTTAACAGGTTTTCAAAATTTGAAATTACTTGCCGAAATTCAAAATAAAATTGGGGATAAGGAGATTGATGAAGCTTTGAGTATCGTCAATCTCGATGAAAAGCAAAAGAAGTTTTCCAAATATTCTTTAGGTATGAAACAAAAACTGGGAATTGCTCAAGTAATTATGGAAGATCCGGATATTATGATCTTAGATGAACCATTCAATGGTATCGAACGCGTAACCGTCGAAAAATTAATTAAATATTTTAAAAAGAAAAGTGAAGAGGGCAAACTCATAATAATTAGTACACATATAACTGATGATTTAAAAGACTTGACTGATGAAATCTTTGAGTTTGATAATGGCGAAATTCATGAAATATCCAAAAAGCAAAAAAAATCTTCGAAATAACTTTATTAAAGATTACTTGGATCGCAAAGTATTTTATATTTTGACATTTGCGGTTTTTGCTTTGACATGTCTTCAAGCTTTTACTTATAAACCAATTAAAAATTTTTGGTATATTTTGTATGATGCTTTTGGAAATAATTTAACAAATACTTTATTCTTTTGTTTATTAATTGCCAATATTATTTATTTTAATAGAGAGATGAAAATGGATTATTATCTCATCAATCGAATGGGAACATATAAAGAGAAAGTTCGGCAAAACTTAGAAATAATACTATTGATGAATACGATCATTTTTATTGCTTTTGTCATTATGAATATCGGCATGTCTATATTCGTTACCCCTGTTAATTTTAAAATAATTACGAGTGATTATAATATCATATTGCCATTGCAAATAATTTTTGATATTGGACGTTTTTATATTTATGTTATTTTAATAAGTTCTTTAGTTAGTCTTATATTAAATGTCGAAAATAAGAAAATCAGTCGCATATTTATCGTAATTTTTATAATTTTTACGATGTATTCTCCTAATCTATCTAACCGAATTGATAATCTAAATATTCTTACATATATTTATCCGTATACGACTTATTTAAGTCATATCGTCTTTCCAAGTTTTACAAATGAAGTAATAGCAAGTGTTGTAAATATAATACTATATTTAATAATTGATGTAATTGTGTATAAAAAAATTATTGAGAAAAAGGTGGATATCTAATGAGATATAATTTAAATGTCTTAGCTCGTGTAGCAAAGAAATCTCTTAAATATGCTATTTTTTTATATATCTTAATTAGCATAGATATTATTTCCTTTATGGAACATGCGTCCATTATGGAAGATCCTTATACCAAGTTTTTATCTTATGCCAAAGTGCTAACAATTAGATCTTCTAATAATATTGATTTAGTACAACTATATAATCTTTTTATAATAATTTATATAGCTATTGCGTTAATCTTATATGATCATGAACATTCATTTGAAAATGTATGTCTGCGTTTTAATTCCCAAAAATATTTTTTAAATAAGATGGCAATAGTACCTATTTATTTTATCGTTTATTTTTTCTTATATTTTTTACTTATATATACTTTTTTTAAAGATATACCCTTTAATATAAGTTTTTATATCGACAATATTATATATAGTATATTTTTATTTGTTAATTTGTTTACATTTATAAATAATAAGACTTTAATGAAATGGCTATTAATACCAATATTTATCTTAAGTGAAATATTTTATAATAATTATGTATCAATCATGATAATTATTATTTTACTAGTATTTAATTATAAGACGTTTAATTTAAAAGAGTTATCAAATAGATAATTTGTATTAATTTAATTCTATATGTTATAATCTATGTGCAAATATTTTATTAGGAGATGCAAGTATGATTGATATTATTATTGATACTTTACTTGATGCATTAAAATTAATACCTTTTCTCTTTTTGGCCTTTTTGATTATCGAATTAATCGAGCATAAATTTAGTCAAAAAAGTCAAAAGATGATTGCCAAAAGTGGGCGATTTGGCGTTTTTATCGGCGGTCTTTTGGGTGCGATACCGCAATGTGGTTTTTCGGTGCTTGCGACTAATCTCTATGTCACGCGAATTATCACGATGGGGACGTTGATAAGTATCTATTTATCGACAAGTGATGAGATGATACCTATTCTCTTATCCCATAGTGTACCCATTATGACGATTATTAAAATAGTTGGGTTAAAAGTCGTAATTGGCATAATATGTGGTATCATCATCGATATGCTTTTTCATAAACACGAGCGACAAGATTTTCATATGTGTGATGAGACCCATTGCGAATGTGAAAAATCACTTCTTAAATCGAGTATCATTCACACTTTAAAGGCGATTAGCTTTATCTTTATCATCACCTTTATCTTAAATATTGCCCTCAATTATTTAGATAGAGAAATATTGACTAAGATCTTCATGACTAACAATATCTTGGCACCCTTGATGGGATCGCTTATTGGCTTAATTCCCAATTGTGCAGCTAGTATTATGATTACGGAATTTTACTTGAATGGCGTCATTTCCTTTGGGACGATGATGTCTGGTCTTTTGACGGGCAGTGGTGTGGCCTTGCTCGTCTTGTTTCGAAATAATCACAATATAAAAGAGAATATGTTTATTCTCTTAAGTGTTTATAGTATGGGTAGTATCAGTGGCATAATCATCGATTTAATTATGCGCTTTATTTGATGATACTATCTAAGGCTAAAGTTATCATATCGTTTAGATTCGTTTCTCGATCTTTAACGGGAATTTCAATTCCGGGTTCATATTTAGAATCGCTGACCGTCATCAAAAGGGCAGCTTCTTTTTTTTCGTATTTAGCTATATGGAGGAGGCCAAAACCTTCCATTTCGACAGCTAACAATTGATCCTTTAATGGACAACTATTGATCTCATCTTCGATACTGACATAGACATCAAATACTTCGCTGGTATAAGTTGGACCACACTTTAAAGTCATCGCTTTTTCTCTGGCCGTATCGCTGATAATTTGGTTTAAACTTGCACTGGATTCGACAAAGGGCTCATCGTGTTTTAAAAGGGTATGAGCAAAATGCGAATTCGAGTAAGCTCCGGTCGATAAGACGACATCTAAGGGGTGAACATTGGGACTTAGGGAACCCGATGTTCCGATGCGAATGATCTTTTCGACGCCATAAAAATGATATAATTCATAGGCATATATAGCCACACTGGCAATGCCCATTCCCGAACCCATAACCGTTATGCGCTTATCCTTATAAAAACCCGTATAGGCGAGCATATTTCGAACATCGTTTACCAACTTTGCATCCGTCAAGAAATGTTCGGCAATATATTTAGCTCTTAAGGGGTCTCCTGGCAATAAGACGATCTCGGCAATATTATCGCGATCCGTTACGATATGAACGGGTTTAATCTCTCTATCCATTTTCATCACCTATATTCATATTAGCATAGATTATGCTATAATATCATTATAAAAAAAATTATTTTACGTATAATAAAAATTGAGGTGAACGACTAATGATCTATAAACAACATAAAAATGGCTCTTATAATATTCATACGATTAAGACGGATCGCTTTAAAAGTGTACGGATGGAGATTATTTTCCGCAATAATATCGATCCTGAGACGATAGCCAAAAGAACGGCATTATTTGAAGTACTTTTGGAAAATAGCGAACATTATCCGCGTAAAATCGATCTTTCTTTAAAACAAGAAAGCCTTTATAATGCCTATTGTTATGCGATAAGTAGTAAAGTCGGCAATATGGCTTTGACGAGTGTCTGTATCGATTTTTTAAATCCGAAATATACTGAGGAAGATTATTTGGAAGAGGCCATTGCCTTACCATTTGATCTAATCAATTATCCCAAAGTTATCAATAACGAATTCGATGAGGAGACTTTGACGACGATAAAGACGCGACTAGCAGCCGATATCAAAAGTATTAGAGAAGATCCGAAGAAGTTATCGATTAATAATGCGCTTAAGAAGATGGATAAGAATTCCATCAGTGGCGTCGATTTATTGGGAAATATCCAAGATTTAGAGAATATTACTGCCGCGAATCTATATGAGACGTATGAATATGTCATGAATCATGATTATGTCGATATCTTTATTATTGGGGATATCGATATGGATAAGGCCATCGATTATATCAATAAATATGCTCAATTTAAGACCATTAAGAATCATGAATTGACTTTAGAAGTTCACAATAAGAGTCGTAAAAAGTCCTTAGTTATCAATGAGTTGGCTAATTTTTCGCAATCCCAAGTGGTGTTTATCTTAAATACGGGGCATCTATCGGAAGATGAAAAGCGATATAGCTTTATCATCTATAATATGATCTTAGGGGGCGGATCTTTAGAGACTAAACTATATCAAAATTTACGCGATAAGAATTCCCTCTGCTATAGCGTTCAAAGTCTATATCAAAAAAGCGATAATTTGGTATTAATTCATACGTCTGTCGATAAGAAAAATGTCAAGAAAGCTATTAAGCTTATCAAGGAGACGTTGGAAGAGATGGCCAGTGGACATATAACGAGTGATGAAGTATTTCGGGCGACTAGTTCGGTTATTACGTCGATCAATATGTCTTTAGATATGCCTTCGAGAATTATCGATCAATACTTATTTAGCTATATTTCGAATTTGGAAGATGTCGAAACGCGAATTCAAAAATTTAGTTTGCTTACTGTAGACGATATCGTTAAAGTTGCCAAGAATGTCAGTATTAATACCATATATACTTTAGAAAGTGGTGAGAATCATGAAGATTAGAATTCCTGGGGTCGATGAAGAATATATTCATGAGACGATGAGCAATGGCTTAGAGGTCTATCTCGTACCTAATAAAAAGGTAAAGAATTTCTATATGACTTTGACGACTAAATTTGGTTCTTTGACGACGGAATTTAAAAAGAGTGGGGAGAAGAGTTATACGAAATTGCCAAATGGCGTCGCCCATTTTCTCGAACACTTGGCCTTTAAGATGGAAGATGGCGATGCCATGGAAGTCCTTGCCAATTTGGGTTCACAGGCCAATGCCTTCACGAGTTTTAAAGAGACATGTTATGAAGTATATGGCTTTAATAAATTCAAAGAAAATTTGAATTATTTATTGGATTTTGTCGAGACACCATATTTTAAAAGGGAATTAGTGGAGGCCGAAAAGGGTATCATTACGGAAGAAGTTAAGATGTATGAGGATTCGCCAGCTACTAAATTGAATTTTGAACTTAATAAGTGTCTATTTCATAATGATAATCGGCGCTTTTTAGTCAGTGGAACGGTTAAAGATGTCAAGAAAACGACGTTAAAAGATATCGAGAATGCCTATTATACTTTTTATCATCCAGCCAATATGTTTGTCATTATTACGGGGAATTTTAATCCGGATGAAGCCCTTGCTATTATTCATGAAAATCAGGCTAAAAAAGATTTTTCATTGCCATTTAATATAGCGAAAAGAAAAATTGCGGAACCAATAAGTGTCAAACAAGAATATTTGCAAATATATGGAAATGTGGAAGTTCCCAAAGTGGCCATCGGGTTAAAGATTCCCTTAAAGAACTTTAAGACTTTAAAGTTGAGCGCCCGCGAACTCGATGTCTATGTGAGTATCGTCTTGACGGCCCTTTATGGAAGGACGAGTGAACTGCGCGATAAATTGATCAGTGGCAATATCATTACGGATGGCGTCTATGCCAGCAAGTATATAACGGATGATTATCTCATCGTCAATTTAGTGGCCGAAACGCCTTATCCCGAACGGTTTATTGCCATGATGAAAGAAGCCATTCATAAGCCGGTCCTTAAGGAAGAGGATGTCATTCGCAAAAAACGGGTGGCTATCAGCAATTATATTTTAGCTTTTGATGATATCGATACCGTCAATAGTACGATTCAAAGTGATATTATCAATGGCTATGAAGTATTTGGCGATCTATATCGCATATATAATGATCTAAATTATGAAGTAGCCTTAAAAGTCGTGAAGAAAATAACGGATAAAAATATGGCTATCGTCGTTTTAAATCCCGAAGGGGCTAAAGAAAAATAATCTAGGTTTGGAAGACTAAATGGTCTTCTTTTTATTTGGTCAAAAAATTTTGGCAAAATAAAAAGGAAATAGAGTTATTTTCGGGTAGATATATAGTAGAGGAGGTGAAATATGAATTTAAAAAAAATGATCTTGGCCGGTTGTGGGGCGATTGTCGTTATCTTTGTCTCGGCCTTTTTGATCTTCGAAGATGATCATGATACGTATGCTGAAGAATTGGATGTGGGTGTCAATGAAAGTGTGCAAGATACGACGTTTTACGTCGATATCAAGGGCGCTGTCAAAAAGCCGGGTGTCTATGAGGTCTATAGTGGCGATAAGATCATCGATGCCATCAATTTAGCTGGAGGTTTGACGAAATCAGCTAATACGAGCAATATCAATTTGGCTCAAAGTCTCAAAAAGGAAATGGTCATCTATATATTTACAAATGCGGAGATCAAGAATAATAGTAGCAAGAGTAGTTGTGATACGACGTGTCAAATGGAAGTAGTGGAAGTCAATAATTGTGCGGATAACGAAAGTTCAAGTGCTATTAGTGGCAAAGTCAATATCAATACGGCTAGTAAAGAGGAGTTGATGGGTATTCCCAATATCGGCTCGAGTAAGGCCGATGCCATTATCGAATATCGCAAGACTAATAAGTTTATGACGATCGAAGATATCATGCAAGTAAGTGGAATAGGAAGTAGCGTCTTTGATAAGATTAAAGACTATCTTACGGTCTAAAAAGCTCATCATTGTTCTCTTTATTGGCATCTTGCTCATTTCACTTATGCGCCTTAAATGTTTTAAAAGTAGCTATGAAGATGGACCGACGACGCTTACAGGAACGATCACGCAAATCAAATATCAGGACGGAAAGATAAGTTTGGTTTTAAAAGAGCATAAGGAAAGAGTTCAGGTATATTATTATTCCCATGAAAATAATTTTTCCTTGGGCGATAAAGTGACGATTGATGGCGTCTTGAATACGCCCAAAGAAAATACGATTCCTCATACTTTCAATTATCGCTTGTATTTAGAAGGTCAGGGGATCTATAAAGTCATGAATGCCGATAAAGTGATGCTGGTCGAAAAAAATAAAAAGCTTTCTTTTAAGATCAAGAAGGCCATTGCATCGTACTTAGATACCTTTAAGAGTTCTAAATTTATGAAGACCTTTATCATGGGCGATCGCGAAGATTTTGATAATTATGATCTCTATCGCGATTTGGGCGTTGCCCATATCTTTGCGCTTTCGGGCATGCATATATCGCTTTTGGCGCGCCTCATCTTAAAATTGCTACAACGGGCCAAGACTTCATTCAAATATGGTTTTCTTATAGCCTTTTTGCTCTTTTATCTCTTTTTGACCAATTATATGGCCAGTATCGTTCGCAGTTTTTTCATGTATGTCTATCAATTCCTTGGGAAACTTTGTAAATATGGTTGGGATAGCGAGCAGGTCTATTATTGGGCTATCGCTTCGATGTTGCTCATTCGACCTCAATATATTCTCGATAAGGGATTTCAATATTCGGCCATCATATCCTTCTTTTTGATAAAATTTCGGTTTATTATGACGGGGTCTTTTCTTCGAAAGTTCTTTTTCCTTTCATTTATGGCCTTTATGAGTAGTTTGCCGCTTAGCATAAACATCAACTATGAGATCAATATCTTGGCAATTTTAAATAATTTGCTTTTTGTTCCCCTCATAGCCTTTGTCGTTTATCCATTGGGCCTTTTGACCTTTTTCGTGCCCGTTTTGGATTCTCCTTATTTTTATCTAACGGCAATGGTCGAAAAATATGCGGCGCACTTATTTACTCTTAAGGTCGTCGTTCCGGCTTTCCCCGTTTTTTTAATCGTCATTTATTATGGGTTATGGTGGCTCTTTTTAAATACGTATCAAAAGCGGTTTTTCTTCGCCATTATCATTCTCTTGGGCGTCCATATCCTGTTTCCAGCCATGGACTGGCGGGCCTATGTCTATTATCTCGATGTCGGACAAGGGGATGCGACTGTGGTAAAATATCGCGATCAGACCATCATGATCGATACGGGTGGAGTATACAATAATGATCTCAGTCCCGACATCATTACCTTTCTTCGAAGTATTGGTGCGCAGGATATCGATTACTTAATTTTGACTCATGGCGATTTCGATCATTTGGGCAATGCTCGGGGGATTGCCGCAAATTATCCCGTCAAAGAGGTCATCTTCAATGTGGGTACCTATAATGATTTAGAAAGAGAACTGATCGCGGTTTTAGATGAGCGTGCGATTAAATATACGCGCCGGCCGGATGCTATCCCTTTTGCCAGAGGGTCATTGATATTCTTAAATAGTCCTTCCCTGGCCAATGAAAATGATGACTCGAATGTCGTCTATCTAACTATCGATAAATATCGCTTTCTCTTTATGGGGGATGCGGGGATAAGACGCGAAGCAGAACTTTTAAAAGACTATAATCTTCAAAATATCGACTTTTTAAAAGTTGGGCATCATGGCTCCGATACGAGCACTAGTGCCGAATTTGTCGCGGCGATAACGCCCAAATATGCCATCATCTCCGTCGGCAAGAATAATCGATACGGGCATCCGAAGGCCAGCGTCTTAAAAACTCTTTTGCATTCCCATATTTATCGCACTGATCGCGATGGGACGATTGAGGTTACCATTTTTCACGGCTATAAAATATCGACCTTTTCCTAGCGAAAAAAGAAATTTTAATGGCAACTTTTTAATATTCGGGCCATAAAATATATTGTACGTTATATAACGTTTATATAGATTGTGGGCCACGGATAGTGGCCTTTTTGCTCTTTAAATATAAAAAAGCATAATGAGAAGTGTAAATCGTGTTATACTAAAATAAATAATCGAAAGGCCATAATCCTGAATTTATCAGTTTTTAGATTCAAATGCAGATTTTATAAGGGATTAAGCCATAAAAAAAGTGCGTACGTTGAAGATTCTTACGCAAAAATTAAAATTTTATTTAACTAAGCCAGTAATTATAGGCATTCAGTATAATACATTATAATTTTAAATCAAATTTTTTAAGTTGTAAATTAGTATGCAAACGTACGCTATTTTAAAAAATAAAATTTGACAAAAAAAACCTTATAAATAAAGGGCAAAAGCACAATGTAAAGTTTCAAAACTGATAAATTCCCGAGCCAAATGATGAGTAATGAGCCCGAAAGTCATCTTAAAAGGTGATGTTTAAAATATTTTGCAAGTGTTAAAAAAGATGGTTGATTTTTTCTAAGACCTATTATATACTTTAGTAGTAAGTTTTTACTTGGACTGGAAAA
>CANQFG010000022.1 GCA_947598395.1 uncultured Bacilli bacterium | reverse complement strand
TTTACTTGTCAGTATGAATAGTATGGGAATTATTTTAAAAATACTCGAAATAATTGAAAAAATAATTGACAAACAAGTTAAATTATAATATATAATAGACAAAAATATTTTAACTGTTTATTAAATAATAAAGTATCAGTATAGTAAATGATAAAGTAATGTATTAAAAGTGCATAGGTGTGGTGATGATAATGGATGAACTTATCGAGCTTGCTAAAAGTGATGATATCGTAAATTTTGAATATTTAATTAATAATAAAATTCATGTTTTTAGTGCTATACCTAATGGTAAAATGGAAAAAATCGTGATATATTGCCATGGATTAGGCAGTAATAAAAATTGGGCATCCCGCTTTTATAAAAATTTAATTCAACATAATATCGGGATTATTGCTTTTGATTTTCCTGGTCATGGAGCCGATAAAACGGATTTTTCAAAATTTGATTTAAGCTTGTGCATAAGTTATTTAAATGAAGTCATTAAATATGTCATATCAAATTATAATGTTCCTATTTGCTTATTTGGTTCTAGCTTTGGTGGTTTTGTGATCTTAAATAGATTACTTGAAAAAAGCGAGGATATTTATAAGACTATACTTATGTGCCCAGCAATTAATTTTTGTGAGATAGTTGAAAAGAAATCGCATCTTTCGCTTGAATATTATAATTCTAATCTATATATGCCACTATATAATAATATAAAGATTTACAAAAAAGCATATATGGAATTTAAAGATGGTGACTTAAAAGTTAAAAATAGTGAATTTAAAAACGTTTCAATTATTCATGGATCGTCAGATAAAACAGTTTTATGTGATGATATCAAAGAATTTTGTAAAAATAAAAAACTAAAATTA
Source organism: uncultured Bacilli bacterium (assembly GCA_947598395.1). Lineage (GTDB taxonomy): Bacteria > Bacillota_I > Bacilli_A > RF39 > UBA660 > CAG-582. The sequence goes on along the minus strand of CANQFG010000022.1, from coordinate 16,836 downwards.
AAAATTATAAAAGATGGAAAACACGAATTATACGATTTTGATAAAGATGTTATAGAATTTCTATTAGAAAATTTATAATTGGAGGATTGGTGGTAATAGATAGTTGAATCTTCATAAATTTAATAAAAAATTATCATATAACCACGAAAAATAACTAGTAAAGAAAGTGAAATTTTTTAGTTGCAAATTGCGACCAAAAAAAATAAGTATATTGAAACCTATGGAGGTAAATATTAATATCATCATGTATTTGCAGATCAAGGTGTAGCGATGCCTGTCAGAATGATGTTATACTAGCTGAACGAGTAAAAATAGAAAATATGATTTATGAAATAAAAGGTCTCCAAATGATTTTTACTTTCAATTAAAATCTGAAGAATATAAAAACTTGAAGTTTCAATCTAAAACTTCAAATAAGTGTGTTCTTTTATTTAAACGATAATTGTTTAATTAATTTGGCAAAATTACTATTGTTATATTTTTTTAAAGCTTTTTCATATTCTTTTTGATCATCATCAGTTAACGAACCCGTTACAAAATTTTCTTTATCATCGATGATTAAGTCATTATTATAGGTATAACTTCCCGTAAAATTAAGAGTAATATTTTGCTCCTTACTTAGAATTGTCATAACATTATCCCATACAATATCGTAGTTAATCTTTTTATTTGTCGCTTTATCGATATTAAAAGTAAGTGAACCCGTCAAAGGAATCTTTTTAATATGACTAGTATAAGTAAGTCGGGTTGTATCTTCGTCATTGGTCTTCGCAATTGCCAATAATTGTTGATTATTTTTGCTAATCGATAAATTACTTTGATCGATATTTAGCTTCCAAGTATCATTTTTATCTTTAAACGTTAGAGAAACTTTTTCGTCTTCGTATGAGAGTAAATTTTCGGCATAAGTTAATTCTAATTTGACAAATTTATTATTGACAGTATAGATATTCAAAGAGCCCGAATCATTTAAATTTTGATAAGTCTTATCTTCATCGAAATCTTCTAATTTATTGAGTAAATCATTTTTGGAATAGTTGGTTAGCTTTAATAAAATGGCGATGGCATCTTCATCTTCCATTAAACTATGGAAGAATGTTTGGCTGAAATCCTTGATCGATGCCCGATTTAAGGCATAGCTAACCTTACTTCCTTGGACCTCTTTATCATTTAAGTAAAGTTCTACTTCTTCTTGATGCATATAATCTTTATTTAAAGATTGTGTCATGCTCTTTTTTATAACTTGAAGTAAATACTTGGCTTCATCAAGTGTAATTTGTTTTATCTTCGATGATGGGAAGTGATATAATTCATAACTATTTTGAAATTTATCTTGAGTGTAATAAAGGGTCTTATTGGCCAAGATGAAATTATTGGTCATCAACGTCTTATCACTCTCTAAAAGGCGGGTCGTAAGATAAGCATCCTTTAAATTCGTTTTAAGCTCCCAACTAAGTTTATTATTTTTGACCTTTTTATATAATGGAAGAGAAGTTTGCATCGTTATTTCGCCATCGATTTTAAAATCCGTAATTTTAGGATATTCTTTATTTAAAAGGGCATTGATATTGTGGTAAGTAACGTTGATAGCTTCCTTTAAGACGATCGAAGGATCCGTCGTTATCTTTTTGAAGAGATAAAAACCACTGAATGATAATATGATGAGTATAATAAAAACCATGATGATCTTTTTTATCTTACCTTTTTTATAGAGGAAGACAAAATCTTCGTAGTTTTGCGTATATTCGATATTTTGTTTCTTTTTCATACATAATCACTCTCATAAAATATTGTATCATTATCGGTATTAAAGTCCAACTAATATTAACAATTTCTTGACGGATAATGAATGAAATGATTTGTAATAATTAGCAAAATTATGATATATCTAAAATGAGAATGTTGAGAGGAGCATGAAGATGAAAGAAAATCAAAAAATAGAAATAATTGTTGATGGAGTAGCTCGTTTAGCTGAAGTTGTCGATATAATTCAATATAATGAAAATGAATATGCTCTTTATTCGATAATCAACGATGAAGAAACTTCGGATTTATTTGTCTCGAAAATAAAACATGATGAAGCGGGTAATGATATTTTAGTCGATATCGAAGATGCGGAAGAGAAAAGACAAGTATTTGATATCGTCAGCAAGATGTTTAGTTAGAATGGTGCCTTATGGATAAAGAAATTTTAAGTATCTATCGCCTTTTAAAATTACAAGATCGGCAAATGATTCGCGATACGACTATTCATATGAATGTTCTTACGAGTAAAATAAAGGAATATACGGATAAAAAGGTCTTAAATGTTCGGCCTTTAAAACTTGGTGATGCGATCGTTACGGCTAAAAATAGTTTTTTGGGAACTGTTAATACGCTTATTTTAGGATTTCCCAAATATGTTACTAATTCCAAGATTAAGAATATCGTCGATGCCAATGCTTCTAAATATCATATTGGCAATATCTATAATAGTGAAGAAGGAAAGAAGTGTATCTCTAAGTATGTTGATGCTTATGATCAAATGCTTATGGCGATAGAAAAACAAGAATGTGAAGACTTAATTGGAGATATCGAGCATAATGTCGACTATCAAGATGTCGATAACCGGCGACTTTTGCACATTGTTGGCAATAATGTCCAAAGTTTAAATGCCTATCTCGCAACAATTGATAATCGTCATTTAAATTTTTATCTCTTATTTGCCGAAGAAATTCCGGAAACGGCGGTTGCCAAGTTAAAGAGTGATCATACTTGGGAATTTACCAAAACTTATATGGATGCCAGTGATCTTAATGCCTATCTCGCTCGTTATCGCGAACTGGGGACTTTAGAAGCTACGCTTAAAGAGAAAAATCTTAAGCTTATCGAAAGTAATAAACATGTGCGCGAGACGATTAAGACTTCGTATATGCGTCAAAATTATAAGCGCGAATTCAATGAAAGTATGAAAAAAATGGGCGATGAACTTATGCGGCACGATCAAAAAGTATTGGAGCAAGTTCATCAAGAACAAAGAAAATTATATGACAGTGTAGGATAAATATTATGCAAATTAGAGTAGTAATGGAGTTATTGTTTTTATTCTTAGTCTATTCCTTTTTGGGATGGACCCTTGAAGTTATCGCGATTGCCATAAAGGAAAAAAAGTTTGTCAATCGGGGCATTATCAGTGGACCATTCTGCCTAATTTATGGTATAGTGGCCGTCATCATAACGGTGGCTTTGCGTGATATCGATACGTGGTATGGCCTCTTTATTGGATCTTTGATATATGCGACCTTTATTGAATTTATTGCGGGTAAGATTCTCGAAAAATTTAATAAACATAAATGGTGGGATTATAGTCAAAAGAAGTTTAATCTCGATGGGTATATATGTTTAGAGTATTCCCTTATTTGGGGCATTTTAGGAGTCTTAGCCCTTCGCGTATTTAATCCGTTCTTTATCTTCTTATTTCACTTCGTGAATTTCTATGTCAGCAGTATCGTCGTTATCGCGATTATCATTTTCATCATTATCGATTTCTTGGCCTCATTTTTGACCTTAAAGCATTTTTATAATCATCATTGGTGGGAAAAAATTAGCAATCGTTATGGGGCATTTTTATTAAAAATAACGGAAAAACGTTTGATGCAAGCGTATCCAAGCGTTAAATTTCCACGCAAAAGACGGGAAAAGAGTAATGAATTTGCTCCGGGTTGTGGGTTTTATAAACTCTTTGTCATCTTCGTCATTACCTCATTTGTTGGAGCTTTGATTGAGATTATCTTCTGCCGCTATTCCATGCATCGCTTTATGTCGCGCAGTTCGCTCGTCTGGGGGCAATTTTCCATCGTCTGGGGCTTTGCCTTTGCCTTGGCGGCCTTGCTCCTTCATCGTTACTACCAAAAATCCAATACGTTTTTATTTATTACGGGAGCCATTATGGGTGGGGCCTTCGAATATATCTGCAGCGTATTCACGGAGTTTTTCTTCGGAACGATATTCTGGGATTACAGTAAAATACCCTTTAATATCAATGGCCGCATTAATTTGCTCTTCTGCCTGGTTTGGGGCTTCGCTACCGTAATATTTATCAAATATATCTATAAATATATTATTATTTTATGTAAGAAGATTCCGCGCAAGTGGGGGATGATCGTGGCCAATATCTTAATCGTCTTCTTTGCCGTCGATTTCTTGGTTACGGGTTCGGCGATGTTGCGGTATAAAAATCGGCATTTGGATGTCGAAGCTTCGAATATCGTCGAAAAATTATGTGATAAATACTTCGACGATGATTATATGAAAAAAAGATGGCCCAATATGAAAGATCGTTATTAGTTGTCTTTTTTTGGAATATTGATATAATGGAAAAGGTGATAAAATGCAAAAGATAAAAGATTATATTATGACATTATTTGATGGGTTCTGCATGGCCCTTGCCGATAGCGTCCCCGGCGTCAGTGGGGGAACGGTGGCTTTCCTCTTAGGTTTTTATGATCAATTTATCGGTTCGATCGATGCTCTATTTCGCGGCTCTTGGGAGGAAAAGAAGGGCGCTTTAAAATTTTTAATTAAGCTCGGAATCGGTTGGGTCGTTGGCTTCTTATTATCGGCGACCATTTTGGCAAGTTTATTTACGACGAAGATCTATGCCATGAGTTCGCTCTTTATCGGCTTTATTATCTTCGCGATTCCCTTAGTCATCAAAGAGGAAAGGGAAGTCATCGTCAAGAAGTATGGCCATCTCGTCTTCACCCTTTTGGGAATAATTCTCGTAGCCCTAGTTACTTATCTTACGACGATCGGGGGCTTGAATATCAACTTGAATACCTTGAATATCGGGAGCATCGTCTATATCTTCTTGGCGGCCATGGTTGCCATTTCGGCGATGGTTTTGCCGGGCATTTCCGGTTCGACTCTGCTTTTAGTCTTCGGCCTCTATATTCCGATTATGACGCGCATCAAAAGCCTCTTGAGTTTCGATTTTTCCGTCTTGCCCATTTTGGTTATCTTTGGCTTGGGCGTCGTAACGGGTCTTTTAGTATTTACCCGTCTCATTAAGAATTGTCTTGCCCATTTTCGCAGTCAATCCATCTATTTCATCTTAGGCATGATGATTGGATCCCTATATTCCATCTGCATGGGGCCTACGACTTTAGAAAATCCCTTGCCAATTTTGAGTATCGATAATTTTGATATCTTATTCTTTATTATCGGTGGTGCTATCATTGCCCTCTTAGAAGGAGCAAAGAGATTTAGTCAAAAGAAACTTAAATGATTAGATAATATTTTGTCATATTAAATAATCCATAAAGAGAAAAGTTACCAATAAAAATAAAAACTTTTCTCTTTTTATATGCGCTTTTCGCTTTTGTTTACATATTGCTAAAAAAGTTGACGTTTTTACGATGGCCTATGATATAATTTTAGTATATGAAGGTAGATAAATATGGAATTTGAAACCAAACATTTAATTATCAAGAAGTTTATTCCCGAATATATTCCCCTCATGTATGAGACCTGGGGGACCGATCGCGAAGTCGGGAAATATATGCCGGGATTTCGTGCCGATTGGGATCTCGATGGCTTTCGCGACTATATTATGACGACTTTTAACAATGAATATTATACGCGCTTAGTCATTCAAGATAAAAAGAATAATGCCATTATCGGCCATATATCGCTTTATCAAGAGGATAGCCGCAGTAAATCCATCACGATTTGGTTGATGCGCGAGCATTGGAATAAAGGTTATGGGCGCGAAGCCTTAAAGGAAATCGTCAAAAAGCTTGCCAAAACGGGGTTGGGTTCCCTCTATGCGACCTGTGATAGCCGCAATATCGGAGCCGTTAAAATCTTGGAAGCCGCGGGGTTTGAATGCATCGATACGATTCCCGATTATCGAACGGATATCGATGGTCATATCGGCGATGAATTACTTTATGAATTAGAATTTAAATGATATAATAAGGAAAAGAAGGTGTAAATATGTTTGATTTTCAAATATTGAAAAAATTGGCCCATTATGATTGGAATAAGATTATCGATGAGACTTCGCCTAAGGGCAATAAAATAAAGATCGATGATGCGAGTTATCAAGCTATTCAAAGTGGCAGTATCATCAAGATCTTAGCTGCCCTTTTGATGGTCTTTGCTACCCTCGGCCTTTCTTATAATTTAGTGCGGATGACTTCGGGCTTGACGGAAAGTGGCATCAGTTCGGGAATTAGCTATAATTTTCAAATATTCTCGACGGGACTTATTCCCATTGCCATCTTAATTTATAATAGTTTGATGCGCGATAAAGAGCAAAATTCCTATCCTTATTTTATCGGAGCAATTATTTTAGCTATTGAAACGGTTTCCTCGCTCTTTAGTCTGGTCTTCATGCTATTTAGCTTTCTCATCAGCCCGATATTTTCCCTTATCGGTATCATTGCCATGCTCTTAAGCGTCTTGGGCAATGCCTTTATCCTCGTGGGCGCGATTGAATTTGCCAAACGAGCTCATGATTTAGCAACGGCGGATGAAACTAAAGTTGCACATCCAAAGATCAAGACGAAGGCCATATCGACTAAAGATGTCGCGATGCATGAGAGCCCAAAATATAAGTATTGTCCCAATTGTGGTCAAGCTTTGGGCAAGGATAATAAATTTTGTTCGAACTGTGGACATGCAGTAAAATAATATAATATTTGAAGGTGGAGAATATGATCGAAGCGGGTTTAATCAATCAAGTCTTAAGGATAATTAATGCAAGTTATAGCAATATCTATATCATCGATGTCATTGCCGATGATGTCTATAATCTTGCCTTTGATAATGGCAATAATTTAATCTTAAAAGAGAAGATGAACTATAGTACCTTAATTGAAAGTCTAACGCGCTTAATCCATCCCGAAGATCAAAAGAGTTTCTTTGACGCCCTTTCCGTCAATAAATTAGAGGAAAGCGCCAATAGTGGTCAAACGGAGACGAAAATCAAATATCGGCGCATAAGTGAGACGGGCGATTATCGCTTCTTCTTAAATATTATCGATTATCTAACCTATGAAGGTCGAAAACTGATCTTCATGATGAGCGAGGATATAAGTGATCGCCTCGTCGATATCGAAGAGGAAAATCGCGATCTTTTAAATAAGGTAACCGATTATCAAAAGCGCCTTACTTCCGAAAGTGAAAGTATTACGGATGCCATCTATGAAATCAATAATATCTTGGAAAGTTCCAGTCAAAGTGGCGATTTAAAACCCCGAGATACGCGCGGCTATATCAATGCCATCATGAACCGGGTTGCGAGCGAACATCCCGATTTAAATGCTAGCCTAGGCCTCAAGTTAAAGTCGACGAATAACTATCAAAATCCGGCGATCTTAATCGTCGATGATTCCTCGATTATCCGCAATTCCCTAAAGCGCATATTTCAAGATAACTTTACCATTATTATGGCAAAAAATGGCCAAGAAGCCATCGATACATTAAATAGTAAACTACCCAATAATACCTTTATAGCCGGCATTTTGCTCGACCTCATCATGCCCGTCAAGGATGGGTTTCAAGTTCTCGATTATCTCAAAGACAATAATCTGCTCGTCAAGATTCCTGTTGCCATCATCAGTGGCGATGAGACCCGAGAGACGCGCAAACGCGTCTATCAATACGATATCGTCGATATGCTCGAAAAGCCCTTTAATACGGAAAATATTCGGCGCCGCATAAGCAAGATCATCAGTTTATATCTATCGAGCAACAATCTCTTAAGTATCGTCAATTTGCAATCGCAAGAACTCGAAAAGAAGGGTCGCGATGATATGACGATGTTGGATAATATCCTCCACGAAATTGTCGCCAATATTTTAAAAAATGCCGAAAGTGTCAAACTTAAAAAGATGGCTCAAGTCCTAACCTTATATCTATATAATAATTATCCCGAATTAAACTTGGATTTAAAATATATCGATTATATCGTCGATTATTTGCCCCTTTATAATATTGGTTCCATAGCCATGGATGAGAATGTCGTCTTTACTTCGCAAAGTATTCGCCAAGAGATCAATTATGGCTTAGCTATTTTAAAGAATTATTTAAAAGAGAATAATCTTGTTGCCGAAAATATTATCAAATACAGCTGTGAAATGTATGATGGCAGTGGGTATCCCGATAACTTAAAGGGAAGTTCGATTCCCCTTGAAGCCCAAATTGCCAATATATTAATTCATCTCCGCGAATATACCAAGACGAAATCCTTTGTGACGGCCTTTAAACTCATAACGGATAAGGAAAAGAATAAATATAATCCGAAATTGCTGGCTGCCCTAAAGGATTCAAAGAAAGATCTTAAGAATATTTTATCGTAAGGGGGAAAAATAATGGCATCTTTTACGACGCAGGTCAAGGATGAAATTACGAAAATTGAGACATCGCGCTTGGAATCGATCAGTGAATTATGTGCCTATATCAAATGTAATTCCCAAATTACGAAGACGATAACCTTATTTATCGAAAATGCCTCGGTTGCCAGAAGGATGTTTAATTTGATCAAGAGACTCTATGGCGTCGATATCATCTTGACCATTCGCAGTCAAAAGAAATTTCATGTCAAGAATATTTATATCTTAGAAATTAAGGATAAAGTAAATTTTATTATCGATGATGTCAATAATAATATCGAAAATATCAAGACGTATTCCGATGAAGAGAAGGCGGCCTTTTTAAAAGGGGTCTTCTTGGCTAATGGTTCGATAAATGACCCGTCGAAGAGCAAATATCATCTCGAATTCTTATTAGAAGATAATGATTTGGCCAGTATCGTCAATACGTTATTACATCATCTTGGTTTTAAGAGTAAAGTATTGAAGCGCGATAAGGGGTATATGGTCTATATTAAAGCAGCGGAGGAGATCAGCGATTTTATTAAGTTGCTGGGGGCCATCAATGCCTTATTTTACTATGAAGATATCCGCATCTATCGCGATCATAAGAATATGGTTAATCGCATCAATAATTGTGAACAGGCCAATGTCGAAAAATCGATGCGAACGTGTTTAGAACAAGTTAAGAATATCGAATATATTAAAGAAAATGATCTCGTTTCGCTTTTTGATGAAAAGACGCAGATCGTCATGGAATATCGTCTCAAATATCCGGAGACGACTTTGGGAGAATTGGCCCAAATTATCAGTGTCGAAACGGATTATAAAATTACTAAGTCGGGAATTAATCATCATTTTCGCAAGATAAAAGATTTGGTAAACCGCCACCTAGAAGGATATGAAAAAAGTCGCTGAAAAAGCGGCTTTTATTGAGCTTTGGCAATAATTTTATCGACGATGCCATATTCTTGGGCTTCGTTGGCATCCATGAAATGATCCCTTTCCGTATCGGCATTGATGCGCTTTAACGTCTTACCCGTATTGGTGGCGAGGATCTTATTTAATTTGGCACGCATCTTTAAGATATGATCCGTGTGAATTTTTATTTCGGTTGCCTGACCACTCGAACCACCTAAAACTTCGTGAATCATGACTTCAGCATTGGGTAGGATTAATCTCTTGCCCTTTTGGCCACTCGCCAGCAAGAAAGCTCCCATGGAAGCAGCCATGCCGACGCAGATTGTTGAAACTTCCGATTTGATATAATTCATCGTATCATAGATGGATAAGCCAGCCGTTACCGATCCACCCGGCGAATTAATATAAAGGGCAATATCTTCGTGATTTTCGGCATCGAGATATAGAAGTTCGGAAACGACGATATTGGCTAGATCATCGGTAATTTCGCCACTGATAAAGATGATGCGATCTTTTAAGAGCCGGGAATATAGATCGTAGACTTTTTCTCCGTTATAAGTTTTTTCGACAACAGTTGGAATTAACATGATATCACCTAATAATATCTTAAGTAAATTTGCTAAATATATGCTTGCAACTATTGACAGAAAAGAGCGAAAAAAAGGTTGTAAATGCCATTCTTATGATATAATTTATAATAGGTGAGGTCGATGAATACTAAAATTTATCAATCGGGATTAAAATTCATGCTCTGTAATGCGGTAAAGAAGCTCTATAAGGGCGAAGTTTTATTTCATCATAGCTTAGATCATGGTATATATGCCAGTATCGTTGCCGATAAGGATATTACGCGGGCCGAAATTGATAATATCAAAAAATGTATGCATCGCATGGTTGAAAATAATTTGCCCTTTAAGAAAATTGTCGTTGGCAAAAAAGAGGCCTTTGACTTCTTTATGAAAAAAGGTTATAGCGAAAAGGCGCAAAATGTCTTAAATATTAGCAATTTGACGATTTCTCTATTTGAATTGGAAGGTCAATATAATTATTTTTATTCCCATGATATGCCAAAGAGTACGGGGTTACTCGATAAATTTGATATCTATTATATTAAAGATAATGAAATCGTCTTGATCTATCCCATGGATAATGTCCTAACTTTTGAATTTCGGAAGAGTATCTATGAATCATTTCATGAATATGATACTTGGGTCCATCGTTTGGGAATTCAGAACGTCAGCGATGTCAATCGCATAATTGCCCAAGGTGGGGCTTTGGATTTAGTTAAGAAAAATGATATAACGATCGACAATAATTTATATACGATTGCCAAAGATATCGTCGCCCATGATAAGCGTATCGTCTTATTGGCGGGACCGAGTAGCAGTGGCAAGACGACGACTTCGAAAAAGCTGGCTCTATATTTATCCGCTTTGGGATATAAGGCCTTATCGCTCAGTTTAGATGACTTTTTTGTCAATCGGGAAGATACGCCCCTTGGCAGCGATGGCCAACCGGACTTTGAATGCTTAGAGGCCATCGATTTAGAGACGTTTAATCAAACAATTGCTAAGTTATTAGCTGGCAAAGAGGTCAAAATGCCGAAATTTGATTTTATTACGGGCAAGCGCTTCTATGCGGATAAAGGCGAATGCTTGGGGAAAAAGGATATTCTCGTCATCGAAGGATTACATGCGATAAATCCCAAATTGATAAGTCATGAATTAAAGGATTTGAGTTATAAAGTCTATATCAGTCCGTTGACGCCTTTAACGGTCGATCGGCATAACTATGTTTCGACGACGGATAACCGGCTCTTGCGCCGCATCGTTCGCGATTTTAAAACGCGGGGGCGGACGGCGGAGGAAACGTTGGCCCTTTGGAATAATGTTCGCCGGGGCGAAGAGAAATATATATTTCCCTATACGGATACGGTCGATGCCATTTTAAATACGGCCTATATTTATGAAATTGGCGTCTTAAAAATTTATGTCGAGCCTTTATTGTATAGTATTGGCATGGATAGTCCATATTATTATGAAGCGAGGAGATTGCTCGATCACTTGAAAACTTTTTATCCGTTGCCATCGGAATACGTAAGTGGCGATAACCTCTTGCGCGAGTTTATCGGGGGATCGAATTATGAGGAGTGAGGAAATGAAAAAAATAGCAATTAATGGATTTGGTCGCATCGGAAGATTGGCCTTTCGGGAACTTATGAACGATTCGGAGTTGGAAGTGGTGGCCATCAATGATTTGGCCAGTGTCGAAGACTTATATTATCTGTTGAAATATGATTCTAATTTTCGGGAATTTGGATCCGATGATCTACGTTATGACGAAACGAGTCTTTATATCGGAACGCGGCAAATAAAGGTCTTTAAGGAAAGTGATGCGGCGAATTTACCGTGGCATGATTTGGGAATCGATTTGGTCTTAGAATGTACGGGCTTTTATACGAGTGAAGAGAAGGCCATGGCCCATATTCAGGCGGGAGCTAAACACGTCATCATCTCGGCGCCGGCCAAGGGCAATATCAAGACGATTGTCTATGGCGTAAACGACTATACCTTAGATGGTACGGAGAAAATCATCTCGGCTGCTAGCTGTACGACGAATTGCCTTGCTCCGGTTTTGGATGCTATCGATAAAGAGTTTACGATTATCGAGGGCTGTATGACGACGATTCATGCGACGACTAATGATCAAACGACTTTGGATGTCGTCCATAAAAAGGGCGCCTTTTCGCGAAGGGGACGCAGTGCAATGGCCAATATTATTCCGGCTTCGACGGGAGCAGCTAGTGCCATTGGCAAGGTCATTCCGCATCTTGAGGGAAAATTAACGGGCAGTGCTTTCCGCGTACCCGTCATCGATGGTTCCGTTATCGATTTAACTTTAGAAGTGGCCTCTGCCGTCACGAAAGAGAAGATCAATGAAAACTTTAAAAATCGGCAAAATGAAGTTTTAAAATATACGGAAGACCCAATCGTATCGAGTGATATATGCGGTCAAAAGGTGGGAGCCTTGGTCGATGGCTTGTTAACCGAAGTCTTGGCCGATGAAAAGACGCATCTCATCAAAGTCGTAGCTTGGTATGACAATGAACTGGGATATACGACTCAAATGATTCGTTCGATGCGCGTATTATTGCAATTATCGAAATAAGGCTTGAAGCCTTTTTTTTGGTTATAGGTATTTTTTTTAAAATTATGTCCTATGATTTAGTATGAACAAATTTTTTTGCGAATTGCTAATCGCCATCATTCTCGGTTATCTCTTTGCCATTATGATAATTTTGAGCAATTATTTAAATATCGGGTATAGTTTTTTAGAATATGTCAAAAATATTTTTGGATACCTTATATTAATTAGCCTAGGTTTTGGCATATTATATTTATTAAATAGGAGGCTTTAGATGGATTATTATTATGATATATTGTTAAATTTTGCCGAATATCCGATAAATTATTATGAATGGGATTCAGTCCACGATGATATCGAACGCATGATGAAAATTCCCGTCATTCATGTTTCAGATATCAAAGAATTGATTGCCTATGAGACCATGATCGATACGGATTTGGATATGTTTATTGCTTCCGATGGTGTCAATAGTATTGCCATCGAAATGATCGATAAACGGGCGGCCTATCTTTCGTGTTTGCCCTATGACGATGAATTGAGTGTCAATGATCTGGCTCATAATATGGAGATCACGCCCTTGAAGATCACGCGCTTAAAAAAGCGGATTATTCCCTTTGAACTCCGTGAAGAGCGGAAGATGCAACATGATTTTTTACACGTCTTGGATACGATCGATCACGACTTATTAAAATATATCTACTATGATATGACGGAGAAAAATTGCAATAATATCGAGCATATTAAGAATTATTTAAAAAAAGATATCTTGACTAATTTTAATGAAAAATATATTAATTTATATGAAAATTATGTAAAGAATAATTAAATTAGTTGGTTAGCTATTTATTAATTTGTTATGATATAGATAGGTGACGATGATGCGAATTATTTATGTTGTCTTATTGATTATAAGTATCATTACTTTGATCGCAGCTTATGGTTTTATTATGTATAATAAATTAGTAATCCTGCGCCATGATGTCGACGATGCTTGGCAACAAGTCAATTTAGAGATCAAAAACTGCTTTGATTTAATAACGAATGTTCAAAATAGTTTAAATGGTATTATAATGGATACCGATATGCAAGAATTAAGGCAAATTCTAATGGCTTATCCCCATTCTATAAATGTCGAAAATTGCATCAAGAGCTATCTTTCTTTAAAGACCATTGTCGATAAGCTTCTCTTTGCTATCGATAATAATCTGAGTAGTAGTGAATATTTAAAAAATTTGAGTACTATGCTCAGGGATAATGGTCAAAAATTAGATCGGGCGCGAATTATCTATAATGATAATATATTAAAGTTAAATACTCGTATTGAATTATTTCCCAATAATTTTCTTGCCCAAATATTTCATTTTTATAAATGGCCCTTTTTTAGTGAATAATAATATAAGAAAATATTAATTAGGCTGCTAACGATATCAGAAAGACAAATTCTGGTATTTTTATATGCAATAATAATTGCTTTTTTGTGCAAGATATAAAAGAGGAGTTGGGCTATGAAAGATAAAATATTGGTGGGGTTAATAATCGCGTTCTTTAGTATCGGTTTAGTGAGCATGATAACCTATTTGGTAATCGATACTCAGGAGGGTGTTGGCCAAGAGGATCCAACGGTCGTCTTTAGTGAGATTATTTTGGATGGCATAAAAAGCAATTCCTTAATTTCCCAAGATGGCCAAAGTTTGACCATTAATATCGCGAAGATAAGTTCTGAAAATAACCGGCATATCATTGAATATACGCTGGTAAATAAAAGCCAAAGTGTTTCTTTTAATGTCGACATCATCTGTACGGATAGCCATCAAACTGCGGATATTGGCGAGAAAAACATTATTGCGAATCCGCAAAAATTACATATGATGGCCCAAGAAGAGCGCCAGGGAACTATCTCGATCTTGCGTGAATCCCTTGAAAGTGCCGAACAACCGGAAGAATTTACGTGTCGCCTTAGTAGAAATAGAGCTTCAAGTGAAGATGATTCCTCATATCTTGCCGATAATTCCTGTCAAAGTGTTGCCGCCCCCAACCTAGGTACCGATGATAACTTGATACCCATCATCATAAATGACGATGGAGTCGTAACAAAGGTCAGCAAAGAAAATCCTGCTTGGTATGATTACTGTAACAAGCAATGGGCCAATGCCGTGATCTTAAATGATAATGTTCAAAATTATGAAGATGATCAGACGATCAACGAATCCGATATCGAAGCTTACTTCGTGTGGATACCCAAGTATAAGTATCGCTTGTGGAATGTCAATGGTGAAGATAGTTTAGCTAATATCCACGCGATCGACATCATTTTTGATAAAGATAATACCCAAGATAGTGAAGGTATCTCCTGTAAAACGCCCATGCTAAGTGGGAATACGGGCAAGTGCGATAATGGGGAATATATGACGCATCCGGCCTTTATTTCATTTGATGTCAAGGGGTTCTGGGTCGGCAAGTTTGAGACGGGTTATAGGAATGATACTGATGAAAACTCGGTGCAAATTAGTAGCCCTAATCCCGATGATATAATCATAAAACCCAATGTCTATAGTTGGCGGAATAATGCTATTAAAAATATGTTTGAGGCCGCCATGAGTTATGAACAACATTTAAATTCGCATATGATGAAGAATACCGAGTGGGGAGCAGTAGCCTATCTATCTCACTCGAAGTATGGCATTAATCAAGCCTTGATGGTCAATAATCAGCGCGATTTCAAGACGGGATATGCCTCTTTAACGCACAATAGTGATTCCCCTGTCTTATGGAATACGCCCCGGGGAGTTTTAGCTAGTACGACGGGGAATATCACGGGCATATTCGATATGGCCGGTGGGGCATTTGAATATATGGCCGCATATATTCAAAATCACCTTTCGGATAGTGGCTTTAAAGATGAGATGATTGCTTACTATGATAAAAAATTCTTCGATCTATATGATAAAAGTAGCACCATTAATTCTTATCAAAATATGATTCTTGGCGATGCGACGGGTGAACTGGGCCCCTTTAGCCTTGCGGATAATTCTTTAAATAATAAGAGTTGGCATAGCAGTTGGTATGAGGAAATCTCGCAGTTTATAACTAGTGATGAGCCATGGCTTAAGCGAAGTGGGCTAGCTAGTGCGGAAAATACGACGGGAATATTTGGCTTCGCTAGTGGGACGGGTGCCTCCGCTATGACGAGTACCTTTCGCCTCGTTTTAGCTCCATAAAGAAATTAAAAAACTTTCGGAAAATAAAAAGGAAAATAAACTTCTTTCGGTAATAATATAAGTGAAGGGTAAGAAAACTAACATCAAAAGTTACCACGAGAAAGGAGAATGTTTTCTATGCCAAAATCAACCAAAAGTATCGATGAAATTAATGTCGATTTATTAAATGATGCAATATTTAAAGCCATATTTCGGAGCGAAGAACTTCGGGACATCATTGCCAATTTTTTAAGCATCCTAACTAAAATACCGAAAAGAGATATCATGAAAGCGAGCTTTCAAGGTGGCGAGTTGCCCAAAAGTCATCAAAATGAAAAGGGTCGAATATGTGATGTCATAATCAAAATCGATGAAAATCGCTTGATAATTGTCGAAATGAATAAACAAGAATCACCATATTTGATAGAACGCAATAGTGGATACTTGATGGCTATAATGACTCAAAAACAACCAATAAAATCCAGTAAATTACCATGTTCATATTTAATAAGTATCGATAATTTTAATGGATTTGAAGAGACAGATGGAATATTGGAATTTGCAATCTATAATAAGCATGGCATAAAAGAACATGGAAAGTATACATCGATCCATTTAATAATTGAAAATATCTTAAATGACGATTATAATGGTAATAAGGAAATCAAAAAGATGATGACCTTATTGAAGATGACCAAAATCAAAGATATGGAAGAAAAGTTTAAGGGGGGGGATGAAGAGTATATGCGGATCATCGAAAAAATCAAGAGCTTGGTTTGCAAGCCGGAGTTAATAGGATATTATAATCTAAAAGAGGTCCATGAAAGTGAGTTAGAATGGACTCGTCAAGAGAGCTTAAAAGATGGAATTGCCGAAGGAAAAGCGGAGGGAATAACTGAAGGAATAATGTCACAACAACGAGCAATTGTTAAAAATATGTTGGCCAAAAAATATTCTAAAAAAGAGATCTCTGATATATTAAATATTACATCTGAAGAATTTGAAAGCTTAAAAAAGACTTTATAAAAATTTATATTTGTAAAAAAAATATTTCAATTTTGGAGAAAAC
Source organism: uncultured Bacilli bacterium (assembly GCA_947598395.1). Classification (GTDB taxonomy): domain Bacteria; phylum Bacillota_I; class Bacilli_A; order RF39; family UBA660; genus CAG-582. The sequence continues at coordinate 145 of CANQFG010000022.1, read as the reverse complement.
ATTTATGTGTAAAACTAAATGTTTTCTCTTTTTTATTTGCATTATATAAAAAAATTATGTTGAAAAAATGCAACTGGGGGGGGTGCAATACAATAGAGAAAATGGAAAATAGGAGCAAAGATCGACATGAAAAAAGGAATAATAA
>CANQFG010000021.1 GCA_947598395.1 uncultured Bacilli bacterium | reverse complement strand
TCTTTTTTTATCCATTAGATATTTTCTAGACGAACACTTACCAATTTGGAGACGCCACTTTCTTGCATCGTAATGCCATAGAGCGTATTGACGTATTCCATCGTGCGCTTTTTATGCGTAATGACGATAAATTGGGAATTCTTTTCATATTCCTTAATATATGTTCCGAAGGTATCGACATTGGCTTCATCCAAGGCGGCTTCGACTTCATCCAAGATGCAAAATGGTACCGTTCGGATATTCAAGATGCTAAATAACAAGGCAATAGCTGTCAAAGTCATCTCACCACCCGATAGGATATTGATATTCTTTAACGATTTTCCCGGTGGCAAAGCGACGATATCGACGCCCGTATTCAATAGATCATCCGGTTCCGTCAAGACGAGATTGGCCTTGCCGCCCTTAAATAATTTTTGAAAGACGCGACCAAATTCTTCGTTGACCTTATTGAAGGTTTCCGAAAATCTTTCGATCATCGTCTGATCGAGATCGGTTATTATTTCCTTTAAATTGGCAATGGCTGTCTCGAGATCTTGACGTTGATCCGTTAAAAATGTATATCGCGTATTGATGCGTTCATATTCGGCAATACTTCCGACATTGACATCGCCTAAATCCTTTATTGATCGTTTGAGATGATTGACTTTATTGCGTGCAACCGTCTCATCGATATCCAAGACATAATCCGTTGTAGCCCGCTCATAAGTAAGTGCATATTCTTCGCTTAGATGATTTAAGAGGCCATCGAGTTTAATATCTGTCTTGCCAATCGCGACTTCCAAATCCTTAACTTCGCCTAATAGGCGATTATATTCGCTCATCTCTTTGCGCGCTTGTTGTTCAATTTCATTAATTTCGCTCAAGAGATCATTCTTTTCCGAGCGCATCTTGCTCAAGTTAGCTTCTTCTAATTCCTTCTTCGTTACTTTTTCTAAATATTCCTGCATTACTTGATCTAATTCTTTATCGATACTGCTATTTAAGACATTATTCGTCCCCTTTAATTCATTTTCGATATCTTGATCCTTGCGCTTTAAATCATTTAGATCACTTTGCTTGCGATTGATACCTTCTTCTAAGGAGGCAATGACGCCCTTTAAGGTAAAGTTCTTATCTTCAATGAGCTTTAGTTCATCGTCGATGCTACTTACATGTTCTTCGAGTAATTTGGCTTCATTGACGGCAACATCATAGCTCTTCATGACTTTTTCTAATTCAAAGCGCGTATTGAGAAGACCATTGCTCGCCTTATTAATTCCACCACTGATGGCTCCACCCGTATGTAATATTTCGCCATCTAAAGTAATGATGCGATAGCGGTAGCCAATTTTTTTACCCAAGGCATTCATCGTATCGATATTATCGACGATTAAAATATTGCCCAATTGATTTTCGACGATACTTTTATATAGGGGATTATAGGTAACTAGATTGCTGGCAACATCGATAAAGCCCGCCGTCTCTAAGGCCATCCTCATCGTATCATGGTCGACGCCCCGCGGAGTTATGACATTTAAGGGGAAGAAGGTTGCTCGTCCCAACTTATTATCCTTTAAATAGTTGATGGCTTCTTTAGCCGAAGTCTCATCATCGACGACGACGACAAAGGAATTGGCTCCTAAGGCCGTCTCGAGAGCTTGCGAATACTCCTCTTTCGTATCGATCAATTTGGCTAAGGCATCGTGGATGCCATGGAGGCGAACATTATTTAAAATGCTTTTAACGGCATAGGGAAGCTTCGTATCATTATTGATATTATCGTTTAAGATATCCAAGCGATTCTTAAGCGTTGCCTCCTCTTTCGTCTTATTAGTTAACTCTTGAATCAAAGTTTGTCGGCGCATGAATGTCTGACGATATTCATTGTCCTCTTGGGCAAGATTTTTCTTCTTCTCTTCTAACGTCTTAGTCGTATCAAAGATCTCTTGCTCTAAAACCGTAATATTCTTTTTGATGAGGACTTGATTTTCCTTTAAATTTAAAATATTGCTTTCGAGTTTTTGATCGTCGACTTCGTACTTCTTGCGTTCCGAAATGACTTGCTTGCGCGTCTCCAAATTGGCAATATCGCCCGAAAGCACCATAATCTTGGAACTGGCTTCGCCGATGGCCTCATCCAACTTCATGCTGGATGTCTTTAAACTTTCCAATTTGGCATTATCGACATTGTTGACGCTGTCGAGATTTAATAGTTGGGCATTCTTTTCCTTGAGGAGGTCATTTTTCTTCGTATTATCGTCATTGAGTTCGCGGATATCCTTAGCTAAAAGGGCGATTTCGATTCCCTTTAACTCCTCTTTAAAGGCCAAATACTTTTTGGCTTCCGTAGCTTGGATGCGCAAGGGTTCCAAATTGGTAGCTAATTCATCGATAACCAAACTCACTTTTTCCAAATTATCTTGCGCATTATCGAGCTTTTTCGTCGTCTCTTCCTTGCGCTTTTTATACTTTAAGACCCCACTGGCCTCTTCGATAATGACCCGGCGATCGCTGGGACGCCCCTTTAAGACCTCGCTTATCTTTCCTTGCGAGATGATGGAAAATGAATCGGCATTGGCTCCACTATCGATAAACAAATCCGTAATATCCTTTTTGCGGACGCGATTATTATTGATAAAATACTCGTTTTCACCCGTGGCATAGACGACCCTTTTGATTTCGATCTCCGTCAAATCACTGGCCAAATAATGATCGGAATTATCGAAGGTCAAAGAGACCCACGCCCGCGTAAGGGGTGCCCTGGAAGCGGATCCATTAAATATGACATCACTCATGGTCTCGCCCCCGCGAATCTCCTTTAATGATTGTTCCCCTAATACCCACTTTACGGCATCGACGACATTGCTCTTGCCACTGCCATTGGGTCCAACAATGCCCGTTATCCCATCGCCGATGAGAATTTCAATCTTGTCGGCAAATGATTTAAACCCATGGGCTTTAATACTCAATAACTTCATACGATCTCCCTCATTATGCTATCTTACTTATGGCATCATAGGCGGCATTTTGTTCCGCATCCTTTTTGCTCTTGCCAACACCACTGCCAAATTTTATACCATCGACATAGACATCGACACAAAAGGTCTTGTCGTGAGCAGGTCCACTTTCCTTAGTAACGACATACTCCAAGGACTTTTTCTCCATTTGCACCATCTCTTGAAGATACGATTTATTATCGTGAATAAATTTAACGCCCTTTTCGATATAGGGAACGATTATCCCCAAAGCATACTTTTTAGCCGTACTGAAACCATGTTCTAAGAAGACGACGGCTAAGACGCTTTCAAAGCAATCGGCCCCCACCGTTCGCGAATCATGATTCATGCCATGACCATACCGGATTTCCTCGAGTAAACCAATGCTCTTCGAATATTCATAAAGGGCATTTTCACAGACATAACTCGCCCGAACTTTGGACATATCCCCCTCTTTTAGATCACTATGGAGATAAAAATATTCGCTCATTATAAGTTGTAATACAGCATCACCTAAAAATTCTAAACGTTCATAAGATTCGATATTTAACTCATTGGCATATGATGAATGTGTCAAAGCTGTAAGCAATAATTCTTCATTTTTGACAATAATTCCCCGTTTTTTTAAGAATTCCATAGTATCACCATTCTCATTATACATAAAATAAAGGCTTATATCTAGTTATAATTTACAAAGTGCGAACATTTTGGTATATTTGAAATAGATTTTAAAAGGAAATTAATGGTGATATTGATGAAAAAAATGACATATATTTTAATACTTTTAGGAGGCATATTTCTCTTAACGGGCTGTTTTAAAAGAGATAATATGGATGGCATAACGATTGAAACGACGATTTACCCAATCGAATATTTAGTCAAGAGTATCTATGGCTATAATTCGACTGTCGATAGTATCTATCCCAATGGTACGGATTTGACGAGTTATTCTTTGACGAAAAAACAAATTAAAGAATATGCCAATAAAGATATGTTCGTCTATAATGGCAAGACCAATGAAAAACAAACAGCTGCCGAATTTTTAAATTATAATAAGAATTTAAAGATAATCGATGTCTCTAAACAAATACCTATTCAATATAAGATCGAAGAATTATGGCTATGTCCTTCGAACTATTTGATGTTAGCTCAAAATATCAAAAATGAGCTAAGTGATTATATAAGTGCTTCGATCGTCAAAAATGAAATCGAAAAGAATTATGATGATTTAAAGTTAATTATTTCGACTTATGATGCCGAACTTAAAATCATAGCCGAAAGTGCTTCCAATAAGACGATTATTGCCGGGAATGAATTATTTAAATTTTTAGAGAAATATGGCTTTAAAGTTATCTCCGTTGAAGAGACGGATAATTATCATGATAGTTATTTTCAAGAGGCCAAAAATGCGATTAATGCCAAGACTAATTCTTATGTCTTCGTTCTCGATACGGATGCCGAAACGACAAATGTAACGAAATTAAAGGATGCTGGGGCGAAGATTATGAAAATTCATTCGATGGCCAATTTAACCGATAGTGAAAGAAGTAATAATACGGATTATAAGACGTTGATGGATGCCTTTATCGAACAAATTCGAAATGAGGTCTATAACTAATGAAAGATCTACTCATTACCCATACGGATACCGATGGGATTTCTCCCATTATTTTACTCAATTTAACGGGACGAAAATTTGAATATAAATGCCTAGAAATAAGTGAAATTGAAGCTTATTTTCAAGAATTATTTCAAACGGATTTAAGTATTTATGAAAATATCTATGTCTGTGATCTATCACTGACGCCCAATATCTATGCTTTAATCAATAGTCATGATTATCATTTCCTAGTATTCGATCATCATGCAACGCATTTATTTGCCAACGAATATGACTATGTAACCGTTAAAGTCACAATCGATGAACGCCTTACGTGCGCTACCGAAGTATTTTATCGTTATTTACGGGAAAAATATCCCATCTTAAATAAACCCAATATAGCGGAATATGTCGAAATTGTTCGTCAAATAGATACATTTACACATACGAATTTTATTCCCCTCGGTATTGCCTCTTATCAATCATTTATTGGCAAATTAGACTTTATAAAATTAATTACGCGAAGATTAAAAAAGGACAAAGACCATTTTGAATTATCGACCTTTGAAAAACGTTACATCCGCCTCCGCGAAGAAGAGATAAAGAGATATATCGAAAAACGGGAAACTTTAATGAAGAGATATCGCATAAAGGGTTATCTCTGTGGTGTCGTATTTGCCGAGGCCAATAAATCAGCTTTAGGGAATTATTTGTCGAAGAAATACCCAGAATTAGATCTTATCATTATCTTTGATGCTTCGAAGTCCATATCTTATCGAACGGAGCGAGACGATGTCTCAGTAGCGACATTTGCTCAAGTATATTCGGGTGGTGGGCATCAAAAAGCTAGTGGTTCCCCCTTTACCGATGAAGATCGCGAAAGTATTTTAAAGAATTATTTTCACGATATCGAAGCCGTTAATGATACCGAAACAACCGATGAAGTTATTAGTTAACTTCTTTTATTTTGGATTGACTTTAAGTTAGGGTTTAGGTATAATTTATTTATCGGGCTTGGAGTAGTACTCAAGAGGTCGAAGAGGCGCCCCTGCTAAGGGTGTAGGTCGGGTAACCGGCGCGAGAGTTCAAATCTCTCCTGCTCCGCCATTAGATATTTAAAGTTCACATGAACTTTTTTATTTTGTAAAAAAAACGCATTATTAACGCCGAAATCTTGGCGCAAAATGAATGTTTTTGATATCTTTTGTCTTATTTTGTCAGTTCTATTTCTTTTTATTTTTTATCCTCTATAATATTACCCTCAGGAGGACCACTGAGTTTGTAGTTGCCATTATTTTCAGGGGGTTGCTGGTTGACCAGTTTAAATCTTAATGAAATTAGTGGAGGTGATAGTAATGAAGGATATAATTATCACTTTTTTGCTTATCATTATTACTATATTAGTACTCTACGTTGTAGGGCTAATATAGTAAAAAACTACCTTTTAAGGTAGTCTATACAATATAGGCGACTTAACTGACTTAAGTCCTCCTACATTCATTATATTAAATTTACTCTTGCTTAGCAAGGGATTTTTTAATTTACTGGTGCTAAAGCAAGGCGGAAACCAAGTTCAATTAAACTATCATATATTTTCCTTTTCATAGTTTTTGTTCCTTATATACTTAAACGATAGCTACTATTCACCTTTTTTGCACCCACTTTTACTAAAAAAGCCTTTTTTATAAGCAATTTGCATAGAAAAAACGCATTATTGCGTTTGATTTGATGGAGCAAGAACAAGGCGAAATCCACTGTCTTTATCGGCTGTACCAGCATGCCTAGTAAAGGTGAACTGACCAGCTAAAACTCCGTAAGTACAATTGCCACCTCGCCCGAACCAAGGAAACGTCACACCAGCGAAATGGGAAACGTCGGCATACCAACTGTTGTGAAATCTATTTGTAGTATCAGCATCCGCATAGTAATTGATTGGCCCCATCTCTCCCGTGGCATCTCCTAAGATCATTTTATTATAAGAGTTTACTGCACTTGATTTATCATAAACGTCTATAATTTTGGAATCTTTTTCTAATTCATCGTCTTGGAATCCACTGCCATCTTCTGAGATTCCTGGTACATAAGCTGCCATATATTCGTGCACTCCTCCAGACATATCATAGACACCTGTAATATTTCCTGTCGTACTGGCATTAACTCCATTTGCCTCATTCCACGCTGTATTAGATTCCTTTCCATCGCCTACTTCACCAGGAAATTTACTTTGATCAGTACTTGGTAGTGCGGCATATCCCGTTTTATATTGGTCATTATTATTAATAGTTACTTCTTTATTTATTCCAAAGATGGAATGTGATAGATATGCAACTGCTCCCCACTCAGTGTTTTTCATCATATGTGAGTTTAAATCTGTATTATAGTCTTTTGCGACAGTAAAGAAAGTTTTAATAGTCGCTCCACGCCACGAATACACATCTGGTTTAACAACTATATTAGTCGATTCACCATTAGCTTGATTGGCAGCATTAGCATTATTTGCATCTTTATATCCTGTTTCAAATTTGCCAACCCAGAAGCCATCAACTCCAAGCGAAATAAATGCTGGATGCGTCATATATTCTCCATTAGAGCATTCTTGAATGTTTCCCGATAAACCTTGGGTATTATCTTCATTCATTGGAGTTTCACATGATACACCTTCAACATTTTCAGTATTTATTTTATCAAAAATTATTTCTATTGAATGGGCATTATATAATGGATTTTCAGCATCAACGTTCCATAACCGATATTTATACTTTGGTATCCACACAAACATCGATTCAATATCATCCATAGCTATAGGATCATTTTCTGGTGCTGCTTTACCATCTTTTAAAATAACTGCGTTCGCCCATTTCTTTTTACAGTAATCATACCAACTTTCATTATCTTCACTTACTTTTGTTATTGTTCCATCATCACTTATCGTTACTGGTATAAGCTTATCATTTGTTCCTAAATTTGGCTTTGCTACACTATCACAATAATTATCCGCAATATATTCAGCAGGTTCTTTTTCTCTTTCACCTGGATTTACGGTTAGACTACACTTAAATTTTTCTTCTTTTTCTTCAGTACTTACTTTCTTTAACTCTACTGTTACTGTCCCTTTTCGACTCTCTTGGGCCTTTACTGTTAAACTTTCTGGGCTTGGAATTATTTCTGTATAATCGCTAGTTTGATTGTCAGATACATTTCCTTCACCGTCTACTCTTTCACATTTGATAGCTACAGTTGCATCATATTGCTTGCTATTATTCATTACTTGATATTCTAGGATACTTCTATCTCCTATTGTACTTAAATCATTTGTTTCAAATGTTATACTTTTCTTATCGCCTGTATCAATTAATTCATTTTTAACTACGCCATCAAGGATTGCTTCACTAAATATGACATTAAAATCTTTGGTATCATATCCATAATTGATGGTTCCTGTTATCGTTAAAGTTGTTGCTACCGCTGCAAATCCGATACTCATTAGTACTAATGCTACCATTATTCCTTTTTTATTCATAGAAAGAAGTCTCCTTTTATTATTTATTCTAACCAATTATGCTTGAATTATATCCTTTAGAATATTACATTCTAATTATATAGCTATTTTCTTGCTTAGTAAATAATAAATTAGAATATTTATTTCTATTGTTGACACTTAAAAAGGGCTTTAAAAGCCCACATATTTGATTATTATTTAAACAATATCTTTTATACAAAATATAGCATATAAGGGAATTGATTTAATACCATTTTTTAAACTTATTCTAATCATATATTTAGGATGATATAGATCATTATAAACTTTTAAACTTTTTGATTGAGTATTTTCTTCAGCTTTAACCTCAATAGGAATTACACCATCATCTTGTGTTGTAATTAAGAAATCAACTTTAGAAGCTCTTGATCCTTTCCAATATAATAGATCAATACCGCTAGCTCTTAATTGATTAGCTACATAGTTTTCGGTAATAATAACTTTATATATATTCATATCATCAAAAATAATTGTCTTGATATCATTATTTACTAATCTATTAAATATACCAACATCAGAATAATATACTTTAAAAACATCATTATCGACAAATCCCAATAATGGCTTTTCTGGTAATTTAACGCATTTACATATTTGCACCATATTGCTTTCGACTAACCAATTTAATGGGAGCGCATATTCCCTCGACTTAGCCGCTGAATCAATTGCGGAATATTGAAATTTCTTTGAAGCATTTTGCAATTGTGATGATAAAGAATTATATATGTTTCGAATTTTTAAAGCCTCGGAAGCACTGGCAACATGATTATTCATATCATTTTTATAGTCTTCTATAATATCATTTAATTTAGATAAATCATAATTATAATAATCGTCTCCACACTCGATTAAGGCTTTAACACTTTCTGGCATTCCTCCTGATAATAAATATTTTCGATAATAATTAATTGCTTGTTGATGAAGAACACCCATTGATTCGTTTTTATTAAAGCATTCCTTAATTCTATTTATAAGTAATTCTTGATCAAAGGCAATTAAAAATTCTTCAAAATCCATAGGATACATATATAATCTCGTTACTTTACCTACAGGAAAAGGTTTATTTAAGCGAGCTAGTTTGACACCTAGTAGTGAACCAGCGCAGATTAAGCGAACATTACTATGCTTTTCATTAAAAAATTTTAATTCCGAAATTAATTCTTCACTTTCTTGAATCTCATCGATAAATAATACACTGTCGTCTTTATCAAAATCAAAATTTAACAGAACTTTTAAATCATTATATTTTTTCTCTGATGAATCATTTGATTTATATAATTTAACGACATCGACATCATATAACAAATTAATTTTTTTATAATTTTTAAATTCATTTTTACAAAATTCATCGATTATATATGTTTTACCACATTGTCTTACACCTAATATTACTAATGGTTTATAATTTTTCGTATTTTTCCATTCAATTAAGCTATCATATATTTTCCGTTTCATAGTTTTTGTTCCTTATATACTTAAACGATAGCATATTATTCACTTTTTTGCACCCACTTTTAGTATAAAGTTACACCTTTTTGTAACCACTTTTACTAAAAATGCCTTTTTTATAAGCAATTTGCATAGAAAAAACGCATTATTGCGTTTGATTTGATGGAGCTAGGATAAGGCGGAAGCCATCGCCTCGATCGACAGCACCAGTGTCCCTAGGGAAGCCGAACTGTCCGGCTATAACTCCGTCACTGAAACAGCCGCCTCGACGGAACCACGGGTACGACGCGTCAGCGAAATGGGAATAGTCGGCGTACCAACGATTGTGATATCTCGGATTATTGTCCCCATCTTTATACTCATCAAACGGTCCCATTTCGCCGGTTGCATCACCGAGAATCATTTTAGTATATCCTTTTACTGTACTTTCTTTATCATAGACATCGAAAAATTTTTCGCCTAATTGTCCTAATTCGTCTTTAGTAAAAGTACTAGCATCATTTGACGAACCTTGAACATAGGCAGCTACATACTCCCACGCACCACCACTCATATCATAAACTCCCGTGATATTTCCCGTGGTACTAGCGGTAAAACCATTTTCCGTGTTCCATGTGGTATTAAATCCATTGCCATCACCTGATACACCAGGAAAATCACTTTGATCAGTAGTTGGCAAGGCTGCATAGCCAGTCTTATATTGATTATTGTTATTAATAGTTATTTCTTTATTAATTCCAAATATTGAGTGTGATAGATAAGCAACTGCTCCCCATTCCGTATTCTTCATCATATGTGATTGTAGGTTTTCTTTATATTTTTTGGATACATTAAATATATTCTTAACATTTATATTTCTCCACGAAGCAACATTCGGTTTTATGATTAGGTTATTTGAATCATCAACATTATAATTACTTGTTGTTCCATTATATCCCGTTTCAAATTTGCCTACCCAAAAACCATCTACTTCAAACGAAGTGAATGCCGGATGCGTCATATATTCCCCATTATCGCAACTACCTGTATCTCCACTTACTCCTGGTGTTGCACATGAGACTCCTTCAACATCTTCAGTATTTGTTGTATCAAAAATTATTTCTATGGAATGAGCATTATATAATGGTTCTGTTACATTTACATTCCACAATCGATATTTATATTTTGGTATCCACACAAACATCGATTCAATATCGTTCATTTCAATTTTTTGATTTTCTACATAACTTGTCGAAACATCATCTTTTAAGATAACCGCATTAGCCCATTTTTTATCACAATAATCATACCAACTTTCATTATCTTCACTTACTTTTGTTATTTCTCCACTATCACTAATCGTTACTGGTATAAGCTCATCATTTGTTCCTAAATTTGGCTTTGCTACACTATCACAGTAATTATCCGCAATATATGTACTTGGTTCTTTTTCTCTTTCACCTGGATTTACGGTTAGACTACATTTAAATTTTTCTTCTTTTTCTTCAGTACTTACGTTCTTTAGCTCTACTGTTACTGTCCCTTTTCGACTCTCTTGGGCCTTTACTGTTAAACTTTCTGGGCTTGGAATTATTTCTGTATAATCGCTAGTTTGATTGTCAGATACATTTCCTTCACCGTCTACTCTTTCACATTTGATAGCTACAGTAGCATCATATTGTTTACTATTATTCATTACTTGATATTCTAGTATACTTCTATCACCTATTGTACTTAGATCTTTTGTTTCAAATGTTATACTTTTCTTTTCAGTTTTTTCAATTAAATCATTATTGACTACGCCATCAAGTATTGCTTCACTAAAGTATACATTAAAATCTTTGGTATCGTATCCATAATTAATTGTTCCTGTTATCGTTAAAGTTGTTGCTACCGCTGCAAAACCGATACTCATTAGTACTAATGCTACCATTATTCCTTTTTTATTCATAGAAAGAATTCTCCTTTTATTATTTATTCTAACCAATTATGCTTGAATTATATCATTTAGAATATTACATTCTAATTATATAGCTATTTTCGTGGTTAGTAAATAATAAATTAGAATATTTATTTCTATTGTTGACACTTAAAAAGGGCTTTAAAAGCCCCACAACTATTTTTTCTTTGTAAACCAAAGGACGACCATAAATATTGAAAAGAGGATTAAGACTAAAACTATATAGGCAATTAAATCATTATTATTATTCATCGTTTTAGCATCTTCCTTTTGTACTACTTCATTATTAACTTTGATATTATTTAATTCTTTTACTTTAGAGTCTAATACTTGGTAATTTAAATTATCTTCTAATGATAAATTTGGATGTTCTTCGAGATAATCTTTATTGGCAAGTTCGATATTTAAATATTTTAAATCTTTGGCATCATACTTTCCGCTAGTCGAAGAGATTAGAAAATTATCTTCATTACTATTGATATCAATTATATACCATAAATCATTTAATTTAACGATATTGTATGTATGAATAGTACTATAAGTATTCGTCTTTTCATCGACATCAGCAACGCGATCGATGATATAAGATTCAATTTGGTAACGTTCCGCTAGAAATTGAAATGTCGTTGCCAAGCCAATACAAACCCCTTTACGTTTAATCAAAGTATCATATGGACTCAATAAGCCATCTTGAAAATTTATATAGCCATCATCCGTCTCATATTGAACTGTTTTCTTTAAATAATTATAGATAGCTACAATCTTTTCATAATCACTCTTACCTTGCATTTGGTTATCGAATGTATCTAAGAATTGATTGACGATTTTTTCTTCGGATTCACTTATCTTGGAAATACCACCATTGATTACTACTTCTGATGAATTATATATCGGTAAATATTTAATGGGTTGACGGATGCCATATTCGACATAACGATAGGCATTTTGCTCGATATCCGACATATAATTTTCCTTTAAGAAAGTATTGATCGTTTCAAAATTAATTCGTTCTCTTTCGAGAGTTGAATATACTAAATGGTATTCATTACTTAACCGATTATCATAGATATTTTTAATTGCATTGATAATCTCTTCAGCATTATGAACGCGAAGACCATACTCACCATAAGAACTGGCCAATTTATCGGCTTCATTATTGGCATATTTTTCTTGATATTCCTCTTTGCTTACTTCTAAACCTTTGATAAAATAGACACTTCGATTATCGATATAAAGTTCGATAGTTTCTTCGATTAATCCCTTATTTAAGGCCTCATCATACGTTAAATTTTTTCCCTCATTAGTCGTCAAATTGAGGTGATACTTGCCATCCATCAAGGCATATTCAATATTAAGTCCATCAGCTTTGACAAGCATGATTCCCATAGACATCATTAGGAGAAAAAGCGCCATTTTTTTCATATAAAATCATCCCTTAAAAATAAAAGAGCATACGATATCCCTTAAGGAATATCGATATACTCAGTTGTATTATATACGGCATCACCCATATTGACATAGACATAATAACGTCCACTTGGCATACCGGAAATATTAATAAAATCTTTGATCTCTTCGCCCGCTTTTTTCATCGTATAACGATAAGCTTTACCCGATGTCGAAATAAATGTTACGCGGAAATCCATTTCATCAGGTATGGCACCAAATAATTTAAAGCGATTATTATATACTACAAATGAGATAAAACAATCTTCATTAGCTTTATATTTTAAAGCTTCACTTTCCGTAAGAGTTTCAAATTCTTCAGGAGCAAAAGTCGTCAAATATTCGCCCTTTTCGGGAGCATAATTCTTAACTTTATCGACCATGGTCTTGGCAACACTTACGGCTTCCAAATTATATATTGGAGCTTTGACTACTTCAAATTTAGCTTCGTAGATATGTAAACTGACGACGATATTATCATCCTTATCGAAGTCAAGTATATAACTATCATATAAGTCATTGCTAAATTGAGTACAATCGGGATTATTAAAATCGACATCATCGGTAAAATGCCAACCCGAATTAAAGATGCGATGATTATTTAAAGCATAAGTAAAGCTCGATAAGGCATAGGAGAAATATTTATTGCCACCATATTGCCATACGACTTGGGCTTCTTTTTTAGCATAATCGATATTATATAACATCGCATAAGAAGAATTATCTTTGATACTAGCACAGCTAACGGCTTGTTCATGATTGGCATTATAGCCATTATTGAATATCGATAGATAACCTTCATCGGTTATATAGACGGAATGTTGGCCAGCGGGATAGATGAAATTATCGCCGACACCTTTGATTAAGTATTCATTGAAGGCATCGGACCAATATTTACTTTCGCCTAAAATCCATTTGATATTACCCGTTTCATAGTCGATGGCCATGACGGAATTTTGATTGCGCAAAGATAGGATTAAAGAACTAGTTTTGGTATCATAATAGATACTATTTATCCAGCCCCAAGTAAACATGCCCTCTTCGAGTAAATTAGGGTCTACTTTGACGACCGTATCGCGTAAATCCCATTGCTTATCGACTTTACCGGTCTTGCGATTTAGCAAGATTACTTGATCGGCAAAGGACTCGCTGTTTAACTTGCTCGTCAAGATTAAGAGATTGCCATCGGGTTGCTCATAGGCATCGTGGTGATATCCGCCTTCGATTTCATATTCCTTATAGACATAGCCCAACATATCGACTTCGACGACCCCACTCGTCGAGGTAACATCCGGTCCTTCATTGGCACTCGAAAGGAGTATATGGCCATTTTGAAGCATCGTCATGCCCTTGGAATAGCCGATATTGAGCCACCACCGAACTTCGCCATAGTTATCATAGGCAATAGAAGCCATACCCAAAGATGACGTAGCAAAGTAAAATTCGCCATTGGTATTTTTAACTTTATTCTCTAGGACCGTTACTGCTCCCGTATCGGCATGCTCATTGACTTGAATCTTTAAAGTCTTCTTAGCTCCCGATTCCGTCTCGATTGTGACTTCATTTTCATAATCGCCATAGAGACCATAGACAGGCAAGTAATGATCTTTGGAACTTTCAAATTTGGTAACTAAGTCATCGTCATGTTTGCCCTTTAAAGTCAAAGTAACTTCTTCACTATTCTTTGTCTTAAACATTATGAGGGCCGTTTGGGGACTTATGACAAAGGGATTGACGATAACATATGGATTATCGATAGTATAATTATCACTTTTATAGATATTTAAATAGTCTTCATTGATAGCTGCTTGTCCGGAAAAAATATCATCATTTTGAATCTCCGTACTCTCCTTTTCGACGAGAAAGCTAAAATTCTTATTGATCTTTTCACTCGTTGGCGGTTGGACGATATCATTTTTGATGAGGACAAGCGTTAAGGCAATAAGAAGAGCAATAACCACGATAACGAGCGCGATTATTGCTATCATCTTTTGTTTTTTATTTAATACTCGACCTTTTTTATCCTTTTGCATGGGAAACCTCCTAAGAAGCTACAACATATGGATGATCTTTTGATCCATCACCACTACAAACATATAAGGTTTTGAATTTTAAGATTGGTTTAACATAGGCACTAGTTCCGGCATACCGCGTCGAAATAGCACCATTTTCGGCAGCATAGAAATACGTATTATATTTTGTCGTATAGTTGCCATGATTATATGGCGTCGTTACATAAACGGTGAATCCTTGAGAGAATGTCGTCGTCGTCCAGAATGGCTTTGTATCATATAATGCCGCTTTATATTTATTGAATTCGGCTTCGCTGACGTTTCCGACATATGCCGTTGGACCAGCTGACCACGTATTAAAGACGAGATAATTAGTATAGTTATTTGGCAAGCGCTTCAAGAATTCTTGTGCTTCGTTGACGATGCGCATCAAGACTGGCGATGAATATGTATAATTGGCGGAGAATAAGCCATCACAAGTTTGAATTTCCCAATGTCCTGGCGTCAAATCCGTCGGCGTAACCCGGTTTTGGCTAACGCTTTCATAAGCACCGACAATCGAGCCGTCCTTTTCCTTTTCGAGGATATTGAACTTCAAGCCACCCCAAACTAAGTATTTGGTCTTATCGCAGTAGTAGCATTCGCCAGCTGAAGTCGTCAAACAACATGTACCACAGCTCGAACAGTTATTGCTATTACTTTGAATTAATTGATCTAATTGATTCGTTAGATAGGCATCATTGGCCAATGTCCAATCACCGACATAGCCATCTTCATTGATTGCCCGGAAATAGATATATTTATATTCTAATTTATTGAATGTACATTCGCCATTGCCAAGAATTTGAACATCTTTTAAGGTAACGCCTACTTTGCGATCGAAGACATTATTTTGTTCGACAGGTAAACTATTGTCGAGGCCCTTATCATCATTGGAAAGACGGTATTCATATTGGACGACGCCAACTGGTGAATAAGTATCCGATATCGAGAATTCCTTATTAGTACTCCAGACATCCGATGTACCTTCGATAAATGATTTAGGAATAATCAATTTCGATTTAATATTCATTTCGCCTTCGGCAACATAAGAATAATTTGCATCATAATGGCCCTTGACGACCGTTTCAATGCGATAGGTCTTATCGCCATCATCAGCGGGATATTCGAGATATTTATTGATATATGGACAATTATCTAAACTTAACTTCTCATCGCCACTGACACATTTTTCATTGCCAAGGGGATCATTTGCTTGTTTTGTTATTTTAAATGTCGTCGTCTCCAAATCGGCTCCTTCGACATATGGCGTATAAGTCAAGAAATCCCATTTCTTCGTATCTTCATGATATGTTGGCGTAAACCAATCGCCTTCATAGTATTCATAATTCGTCTTAAATGATGGACGAACTTTGGCTAAAACACGCAATGTCCGCGTCGTCGACTTCCTTGTTCCACTACTCGTTACCCATGAATACGTAACGTCATAATTGCCAGCTACTTGGGGATTGAAATCACTTGGCATCGAACACTCGAAATTATATTTTTCGCGCGTCTCTTGATTGTCGAGCATTACAAGAGACCCATCTTCTTCGGATAGAGCTAAATTATAAGAACCAGCTCCAGTCATACAGTCATATGGTTCACCCCAAACGACATAATCCGATAGAGCAACTAAGAACGTCTCATCCTCTTGATTTTCGACGGGATATTCGAATGTTACAGCTCCCGAATTGCTATCCAAGTTAGCTTTGACTAACTCCTGTTGTCCGATTACTTCCTCCGTATAGGGATTCTTTAAATCTTCACTCAATAATCCCGCATGGATTAAGTCTCCTACTTCAATATAGATATATGCCTTATCGACATATAGATCATCAAACGTATCGGGATTTAAATCCGCATACGCAGCTGCTGCTGATTTTACCGCAGCGACAAATCTCGCATAATCAGTCTCACGAGAATTTTTTGATACACCAGTCATATTATAGATGACAATTGTTCCAACAATAGCTAATAAAACAATTACAACTATTAATTCGACGAGAGTAAATCCTTTTTTACCTAGCTTATTTTTCACTCGGCCACACTCCTATTCTATTAACAATAATATCATAATATTTTTTTTTAGTAAATAAATTTATGTAACAAATTTTGAAAAACATCCTAATGTATGTAGTTCATTCCCGAGACATATCGAATATTCCGTTTCACCAATTGGAACTTCATAATATACCGTAATGGCAGCCGTCTCTTTATTTTTAATCTTGATGCTATTATAGACCGTCTTGACATCGATAAAATAATGATGTCCCTCATAGATAAAGTAGTCATTGCCACCCCATTTATAGAGTTTGGCATTCAATATTGGAGAAACTGCATGGTCTTTTAAGTATTCGAGATCATTGAGTTTAATCTCATACACAAAACCCTGCCATTCAAATCCATCATGTAAGGTAGCGCCCTGATTTTGGGCAATCGTCATCGCTTCCGGAGCTTCGATAAACCGCACGGCCGTAACGTCGACATCCGTATAGACGTCGGCTTCGCTATCGTAAAGGGTGGCCAGGGTCGTCCCGCCAACACTTAAGGGATAATCATAAGTCGATCTCTCACCAATATTAAACGTGGCTTTCTTGGATGTCGTATTTTCCGTCGTCGACGATTCGGTTGCCACTACCTTATGGTCTTTATCAAACGTACGATTGATGATTAGCAAAGCTAAAACTAACACTCCCACAACGATGATGCCAATGAAGAATTTATCGGAAGAGTGATCTTTAACTTTTTCCCTTTTAGCATCGATCTTTAATTGGTCAGGCTTTAACTTTTCGGGATTTTCATCTTTTATTATTGCCATCTTTGGCGTATTTATATCATTAGTTGGCTGTAATTCAAAGCGACAATATGGGCAATTTTTCGAAGTTATAAATACTTCTCGGTTACAATTCGGACATTTCACAGATAACCACCTATTCTATTCTTCTTAAG
>CANQFG010000020.1 GCA_947598395.1 uncultured Bacilli bacterium | reverse complement strand
AGTTACATTTGAATGTACTATTCAAGCCGACGCCCAAGAAGCAACTGAATAATACCTAACAAAAATGATTGGAACGGTGAATGGTAAATGATGAAATTTGTGTTCCAATTGTTATTGGAAATATTCATGGTCTTGATATTGGCATACAATGTCTTTATCGTAGACACTATTAATATAACTAATATCTTAATAATATTAATATTCTTTATTTGTGCTAACGTCTTAGTATTTAAGTATCGGAGGCCAGATAAAAGATTAGTAAAAGATATAACAACTATTATAAGCGGCATGAGTGTCGCTTTGATAGGGTTATTTTATGCAGTCGGTTTTATGACTGGCTTTAGTGCTAACTATAGTGTCATATTTCGGCGATATATAGCGACATCGACCTGGATGATCACATTCGCGATCGTCATCGTCGAAGAGCTACTTAGATATATCATGGCTGATATCGATGATCGGAATAAAAAGCGATATTTCTTAATTAATTTTGTAATGCTCTTAGCTTACGTATTAATAGATCTATCGATAGCGACTAAAACTTATGATTTGACAAGTTTTAATCAATTCTATGAATTCTTTGCCTTAGTATTAGTGCAAAGTATTGCCAAAAATATATTTTTGATATATGTATCAAAGAAATCGGGCTATGTACCATGTTTGGTATATCGTTTGATTGTTGATTTGTATATATATTTTATTCCAATTGTGCCAAAGATTAATATCTTTATCGAGGCGGTAGTTTTGCTATTATTTCCATATATGGTCTATATGGTTATGCGAAATACATTGGAACGAAGAAAACTCGAACCTGCTCGAAAAAATAAAAAACTCGATCGGTTCGTTACCACCGTAACAGCTATCGTATTTGCCATAGTTGTTATGCTAGTATCTCGGGAATTTACCTATGCCATGATTGCCATCGGCAGTGAATCGATGACTGGTACGGTAAATAAAGGAGATGCCGTAATCTATAAGAAGTATAATCAAGATGTCGATAAATTAGAGGCGGGAGACATAATTGTCTTTGAAAAAAATGGACGAATTATTGTTCACCGCATTGATTCCGTTTATAAGATGGATGGGGAGCAAGCATATCGAACTAAAGGCGATGCCAATAATGCTCCTGATAACTGGATCGTACTAGAAGATAATATAGTCGGTATCGTCAAAGCAAGAGTTATTTTAATTGCTTGGCCATCAGTCTTACTAAATGAATTATTTTAAAAAATAATGAGGTGTTGAAGATATGGAAAAAGAAAAAATAGAGTTGCCATTGCTAAAGGGTAGTGACCGTGAAAAGTGTATTCCATTAGCAGTCATAATTGGTTTAATATTTTTACTAGTTATATTTTTAATAGCATGTTTATCTTTAACTTTTAAAGGTACATATACATTACATTATGATGAAAATAGTCGATTGGATTATAAAGTATATTTAGTCGATAATGATTATTATGATGTCGATTATCTACCTAAAGATAAACAATATATCTCTACCTTAATTGACTATGTCGACGCCACCTTTGATTATGCCTTTAAAAGTGATGAAAATATTGGATTAGAGTATTCATATTATGTCAAAGCAGCAGTTATGATCAATAATACTGATGGACGTAATATTTATGAAAAAGATGAAACTCTAGTCGATAAGAAACAATTTACCGATTTAAGTAATAATACCTTTAAAGTAAGTGAAAGATTAAAGATTAGTTATGATAAATATAATGATTTAGCTAAACAATTTATCAGTGATTATAATCTTAATGCGGAAGCTACTTTAGTTGTAAGTTTATATGTCGATGTTGCTGGAAAACATGCCGAATTCGATAAGAAGATATCCGATAAAGCAGTAGTATCATTGAAGATTCCATTGACATCGCGGACGGTTGATATTGAAATGGATTACGACTTATCTAATAGTGTCGATGAAGTATTACAATATCGGACAGCCGTTATCAATAATCCAACCTTATTTGCCATTGCGATTGCCCTTGCGATGATCGATGTAGCAACAATTATTGCCATCGTCATATGGATTATAAGACATCGCGATGATCAAACGCTTTATAATAAAAAGTTAGATAAGATCTTAAGAGAATATGATCGTTATATTTGTGAGACCGTTATTACGGAACGCGTTGAAGATATGATGAAGACAAGGTCCCTACGAATAGAGATAATAAAATCATTTGAAGATTTAGTCGATATTCGCGATAATTTAGGAAAACCAATTCTATATCATGAAGAAAGACCAGGACAAGAAGCAGTATTCTATATTATAACGGAACGTGTTGGTTATATCTATGTCATGCGAGCTGATGAATTGCGTAATCAAAAGAAACGAATTATAAATTCTCGTAAAAAAGATGAAGATTAAAAATAAAAATTGAGAAGAAGAGATTAATTTTTCTTCTTTTTTTCATTTTATAGTGTTTTTTTTAATAATTTAAGATATAATGGAATAGAAACATTAAAAAGTTTAGGAGTAAGTTGTATGAAGAAGTTTGTTAGTTATTTATTAGTGTGGATTATGGTCATTATGGGACCATGTATTCCTGTTGATGCTCTAAATGAAAAATATAAGGCTCAAGCGGGAGAAGAAGTTACGGTTATTATCGATTTAGATGATAAGAATAATAATGCGTATAATTATGAAGCGGAATTAAAATATGATAATAAAGTATTGGAAGTACTTACGAAGGATAGTTTTGAAAATACGAGTGCTAATGCTAATATTGTCAATGATGTAACGATAAAGGATAATAAAGTTACGATTAAAAATGATTTAGATTCGGTAACTAAAGATATGGTTAAGATTACTTTTAAAGTAAAAAAAGATATCGATACTGATAAGACAGTTGTTAAATTGACGAATATTAAATCAGAAGATGGAAAAGTTAAATTAGATGATAGAGAAGTAGAAATTCTATTATCGGAAAAAAAGGTTATGCAACCTAAAAAGATCATTATTGGCATTTTAATAGCTGTAGTTGGGATTCTCGTCATTGCAATGATCGTTATCAATGTTGGCAAGAATAGTCTACAAATAAAAAATGTTAAATTGGTCAATACGAAATTATCAGTCATTGCCGGAATTATGGCTGTAATTGCCTTAGTATTGAGCATCATGGATGCGAAAAAAGAGATAAGTTATGACCTCAAGATCAAAAATAATGAGGCCTCAGCTGTGACGACGCCGACGACGGAACCAACGTCTACTAAGACGACTACGCAAAAAACGACGGAAAAGAAACAAGATAAAACGACTACGACGACGAAGAAAGCGGAAGAAGAACAAGAATATTTGAAGATCGTCAAGAGTGAAGTATCAGATTACTATCCACAAAAGGGCGAGACCATTGAGATTCTTTATACGATTGAAACGAATATTAAAGATACCATTACGGCGCTTTGGCTAGGCGAAGAAAAATATGCTGTTCAAAAGACGAAAGATAATATCTATAAGGTTAGTTATCAAGTTGGCAAAAATTGTGGCCTTGAAACCATAACTTTGACGAAGGTCGATATGACGAAGCAAGCTTTAGAGTTAAAGGACTCCGTCGTCGTCGATGTTTTAAAGGATAAGCCAACCTTAAAAGAGTTTACCTATACTAATGAAGAAGAACAAACGAAATTAAATATTGCCTTTGATGATCCAGATGGTGCCATTAAAAGGGGAACGATTGCCATTACGGATATGGCCGGCAACAAAGTCAGTGAAATGGCTTTGACAATAGGTAAAAATGAATATGATTTGGGGATTGCCAAGAATGGCGATTATCACATTATCGTCGATATCGATGCTGATTTAGATACGAATGCCCTAAATGAAAAAACGGGTGCTAAGAATGACTATACGCAAACGATCAAAGATGCTAAAGTAACGGCTTTCGTCGATTATGAATTAGCTATTAAAGATGTTGAGTTAGTAGCTTTTGATGATGAAAATCTCATTGCAACGTTACAATTTACGAGTATGAATTATTTAAATAAGGATATTAAAGAAGTCGTAATTCAAGGAACGAAATATGCGGTTAGCAAAGTAAATGGCCATTATCGAGTTCAAGTCAAAGTTGCCAGTCATAGCAAACAAGATATAGAGATTACTTCCGTTATTCTCGAAGATGGTAAAGAGGTTAGTACTGAAGAAGATATTTGGATCTTTAAGGATCGCCCTGAAGTCGAAAATTATGAAGTCAATGCTGAAGGCGATACGATTAAGGGTTCATTTAATGTCACGAATCAAGATACGATAACGAAGATGTATGTCGTCTTACATAACGATAGTGAAGATATCAAAAAAGAAATTACGATAACGGAAGGTAATACCTATTCGTTTGAATTTGCCGATTTAGAAGAGGGCGATTATCAAGTCAAAGTAGTAGCCAATTATGATATTTTGGATACTTTAGTTCATGAAAATGTCGAATTAGCCAATAAAGATGTCCACATTGCCATCGTAGCAAGCATTAAGTTAAATACGACGAAGACCAATATGTATCCATATCGCAGTGTCGGACATAAACTCTATTATGAAATTACGGATAATACGAATAGAGCTGTAACTAAAGTCATCATCAATGGTCAAGAATATGATGTTACGTTAAAGGATGGCTCTTATGAAGTCGAATATCGCGTCAAAGATACATCCGGAATTGAAGAAATTGCCGTTAGCAAGATCATCTATGGGGAAGCAGAAGTTGCTGCCGAATCGCATGATAAACTCGATGTCTTAAAAATGACACCCCATGTCGAAAATTATATTGTCAAAGAAGACTATGATGATTCGCAAGCGACATTTACCTTTAATATTCTCGATGCCGAAAATGCGTTAGTTCGCGATGCGGAAGGCAATTTAGTCGATGCCTATCTCCAAGTTGGCGAAAATACTTATCCGATTATCAATAACCATGATAAGTTGGAAGTAACGGTCAGCGATCTTGCTAAAGACCAAGAATTAGATGTCAAGGTCTATGCGACATATGATTTGGATACCAATGAATTAAATGATATTACGGGCGAAGCCAATCGCCAAACGGCCGTCATATTCACGCGCGACTTTAAACCTATCGATGCCAAAGAACTCAAAGTTATCGATTTGAAAGTTTGGAATAATGAATGGCTAGAAGATGTCTATTTTGCCAAAAATGAACGCTTCTATGTCACCTTTAAAACCGAACAACCCGAAAATGTCACCTTTGATATTCGGTATGCCACTATTTCCGGTCATACCTATGACCTCATTAAAGATGAAAATGGCGTCTATAAGACGACCGAACCAATTGTCGGTTTTGGTGAAGCGGGAATTAAGAAGGTCGTCGTCGAGGAAGTCATTCTCGAAGATGGCGAAGAAATTGATATCGTCGATGTCGATGCGAAGATCGATGTCATCAAGAGCAAGCCAACGGTCGAAAATTTCAGCTTTAAAGAAGACTATATGCGAAAGACGGCAACATTTACTTTTGAAATCAACGATGCCGATGGCGCTTTAGATTATGAAAATGGTGCCTTAAAGAATGTCTATGCGGTAATTGGCGAAGAAAAGGTTAAGATCACTGATGCCAAGGGAACGATAACAGTTACTTTCCATAATATTCCACGGGGTGTTGAATCCGACTTATTGATCAAAGCTGATCTCGACTTAGATACCGATACTTTAAATAATGGTGAGGATCTAAATACTTTGACTGAGGAAATTCTATATGAAGGTAAATTTATGCCAATTGATTCCTCGAAGATCGTCGTCGATGATTTACATGCGATTTCTAAAGATAATACGGAAGCTCGCGAATACTTCTATAAGAAGGAAACGATGCGCCTTGCCTTCCAAGCTAGTTTGCCAAATTCCTATGTCGAAATTGCCAAAGTTAACATCGATGGTAAGGAATACAATGTCAGTTTAGAGGGCGATGAATATATTTCCGAAGAAATACCAGGCTATGATGAATTTGGCTTAAAGGAAATAACGGTTACGAGCTTGATCTTGAGTGATAATGAAGTTGTTACGCTCAATAAGACTTTAAAGATTGAAGTCTTAAAAAGCCATGTCGAATTAAAAGCCAATGAAGTTACAACTAATTTTGATAATTCGTTGACGATTAAATATACGTTGACCGATGAAGATGGCGTCCTTAAAAAGGATAGCGAGGGAAATCTTGTCAATGCGTACCTATCTTTAGGCGATGATTATAGCTGTAAGATTTCTAAATTGGGTCATGGAACTTGTACATTTGCCGATAAGAAAGTTCCGGCCGAAGGTCGCAGTTTCGTCTTCGGCGTAACCGGAGATGCCGACTATGATACCGATGCCCTTCATGAAGGTGATAATGAATTCCAAGTTGTCGTCGAAGATGGTAAACTAGTAAGTGGTAAAAATTTGAGTACGACAGTTATCTATGCTTCCGAATTTAAGACGATTGTCAATTTGAGCAATTATAATTTAACCGATAAGTTATCCGTCAAAAAGGAATATTTCTATAAGGGAAGAGATATGTATATTTCCTTTAAGGCTACTAAAAATAATCCACATGATTTAGTTAAGGCCACGATTAATGGTACGAAATATGATCTTACTAAAAATGGCGATACCTATACGGCTAAGTTGCCATCATATAGTCAATATGGCCTTCAAACTTTAACCGTTCAAGATGTCGAATTAGCTAATGGGGAAGTCTATGATACCGAAGATTATACGTTTACCTTTGAGATATTGAAAAATTATCCACAAGTTAAAAATTTGAAATATTATAAAAAGGTCAATCATGTTGAAAAGGGTGTTACCTATTATGATGTCACCTTTGAATTTGATTTCTCCGATAATGATGAGGCTCTTATTCGTAAAGAAGATGGCACCTATGAGTCCTTCTTGATAACTTATGCCAATCATATTCGCCATATAACGACACCACTTGGTGACCACGTTAGCGAGACATTTACCAATATTCCTGAACGCCTTTATATGCTCGCCTTTGGTGGCAAGATCGATGTCGATACCAATGCTATTCGTGTAGGCGATAATGAAGTCGATACGAAAACGACCGGTGATATATATTATCGGGTTGGAATATACTTGCCAAATGCTGAAGATCTTAAAGAAGAATAAAGATTAAAGTCACAGTTATTGTGGCTTTTTTGTGCTATAATACGCTTAAGGAAGTAAGTGGTCATATGCGCATGTTATCCGATAAACCCCATATTATTGTCAATAAAAAGATCAAAGTTATCTGTTTTGATTTTAAATTTTTCTTTGAATATGATAATGATAAAAAATATCAATATCAATTATTAGAGCAAATGGTCAATAATGGCGTCAAGGCTTATCCGACGACGGAAGTATTTAATAAAGCTTTACTACAAAATATGATCGTTCAATATCGTGTCAATATCAGTCATACATATCATCAAGGAATCATCAATTTTACCATCATCGTTCCCAATCCGAAAGTACTATCATCTTTCGACTTAGAGGATGCCTTTAAATTTTTTATCGATTGTATCTATAACCCCAATGTTATAGATAATGAATTTAATAATAAATGTTTTATTCGCGAACAAAAATATTTACTCGAACGCCTCAAACATCTAAATGATTCCCTATATAATTATGGTTATTATCAATTCCTCGATGTCTATGATGAAGACGATATCTATAAAACCGATGCTATTCCCAATATCGATAAATTAAAAAAAGTAAATAGTTATGAGCTATATGATCTATATACGAAGATCGTTTTGAATAATCGGGCCCTAATTCATGTTTATGGCAATGTATTAGAAGAAGAGATATGGAATTTATTTAAAAAATATTATCCATATTCCTTTAAAGAGTTTAAACTCGACTATAAGACTTATTGTTATGGTAAAGTCAAGAAAGAAGTCTGTCAAAGATCCGAGCAAACAACATATAAGCAATCGGTTCTCTATTTGGGTTATAAAGTTGAAGATATGCATCGACGGGATCTTCCTTATTTCCAATTTTTTCGCGATGTCATGAGTAAACACCCAACTAATTTGCTCTTTAATCTTTTGCGTACTGATAAAAATCTCATTTATTCGTGTCATAGTAGTGGTAGTAATAGTTATGGAGCTTTCTATATCGAAATCTATTTGCAAAAGGAAAAGAAAGAGGAAATTCGCAAGGCTATTGATGAAGTATTTGCCAAATTACAAGATCGCGACTTCTTAGAAGAAACGCGCTTAAAACATTTAAAGGGCTTAAAATATGATTTGATAAGAGATAAAAGTAGTCAATTTTATAAATTAAATTATCATATTGATAAAATGTTAGGATTTAAATCTTTAAATGATATCGTTCATGATTATCAAAGATTAGATATTGATAAATTTCAAGAATTTGTTAAAAGAATTAAACTCGATACCATATATTATTTAGAAGGTGAAGAATAATGAGCTATCATCAATGTACATTACCCAATAAGGTGCAGTTAATCTATTATCATGATGCCAGTATCAAAGAAATGTATGCCGAAATAATCATCAATTGTGGTGGTATCAATAACGAATATACTATTGATGGAAAAAAGAAGCGAGTTTCCGATGGCGTTGCCCATTTTCTCGAGCATATCTTGATTGAACATAGTATATATGGCAATGCCTACCAAAATTTCAATGATGATTCGGTAAGATTTAATGGTGGTACCTCATTATTGACGACATCATTTTATATCGATACCGTTCATGATTTTACCGATAATTTGACTAAGTTGATTAGGATTGTGAATACGCCAATGTTTACGCAAGAAGATATCGATAACGCCAAGGGACCGATTATTGATGAAATCCGTAAAAATAAGGATGATAAAGCTAGAACGCTGAATATTATAACGCGCGAATGTGTTTATCACACTTTTCAAACAAAATCGAATACGGGCGAAGAAGATTATATTTCCCAAATGGATTATCCAACTTTAAAGGATTATTATGATGCTTTTTATCGCCTCGACAATCAAACTATTGCCATATCAGGTAATATTTCCTTTAAAAAAATTAAAGAGATCATTATAGAAATATATGATAGTATCCATAAAGAAAAAAGAGAAGTAATACTTCCGAAGTGCGAGGAACCAAGAGAGGTCGTAAGACGCGAGTGGTGCTATGAAGATATTAAAGTCAGTGATTTTATCCGCATTGTCTTCAAAATACCTTTACATGAAATAGTTCCAAAAGAACGCGTTAAACTATCTTTTTATATCAATTGTTTTGTTCGAAATTTGTTTTCGGAGACGAGTGCCGCCTATACTAAATTGTTAAAAAGGCATATAAGTGTATACAATATTGGCAGTTCTATCGATTATTTTGATGATTATTTAATTCTCTGTTTGGAATGCGATACCTCGAAACATGAAGCCTTTCAAAAATTGATTTTTGATACTTTAAATAAATGGTACATTTCCGAAGAAGATTTTGCTTTATGGAAGAAAAAGAATCTTTTAAATATGATGATGCGCGAAGATGATGCTAGTGAATGCCTCGAATGTTTTCTCGAGAATATCATGACTTTTAATTATCTAAAACCCGATACAATTCAGGATATTGAAGATCTCACTTATGAAGATTTTCTTGCCTTTATGAAGAAATTAGATTTTTCAAATTATGCGATTATTAAACGCTTAAAGAAAGAGCAATAGGGAAAAGTCGCTCATGTTTTGACGTTTGGAGCTTTTAAAGTCCATGAATTTATACCTGTGAGATGAAAGGAAAAATGGAAATGCGATTAATTAGTTTTGGCGATTTATATTTGGATTATTACTTTCAAGATGATCTCTTGGTCGGCGTCAGTGGCGGCAAGAGCAATGCCAATATCTTAGCTAATTTGGCACCCTATTATGATACGGCTTTTTTGGGAGTAACGGGCAATGATACGCAAGGGGATTTATCCAAGAAGTCCTTATCCCAAATTGGAGTCGATACGACGAATGTCAAAGTCATTGCTTCGCGGACGAAGATGTTTTTCATTGCCAATGGACAGGCGACGAGCGAATGTCCGTACTGCCATCGCTCATTAAATTATCATGGTTTAAAATTTGATCCACAAGAGGTTATTGCTCATATCAAACCCGATGATTATCTCATCGTCGATGACTTGCAACCCGAAACTTTAGAAGTCTTAAATAATGTCGATAATCCGGCCTTTATCGACATTGGCTATTTGGGAAATATGTTATATATTGGACTAGACGAATTTAACAATATCTTGGCCGATCGCTTTAAAATAATTAATTTTAGTGAACGGGTATATAAAGTATTGAAGAAAAAATTCGCCATCGATGCCCAAGATCTTTACGATTTATTGCGTCCCGATATTCTGATTATTATGCGGGGAAGTAAGGGTGTCGACATGATTACCAAGGATGAATACTATAAAAAGGAAATCGAAATTCCCGAAAGTGATATCGAAAGCAATGGGGCGAATGCTGCCTTCTTTGCCCAAGTAATTAGGACGTATTTGGAAAGTGAAACTATCGATGATCGCATGATCAGTACGTCCTTTATGCGCGGAGTATCGCTTAGTTCCTATGTTGCCAGTCGTATGGGAGCACGCAGCCATCTTTTGCCGTTATATAAAGTTGCCAATTATCGAGAATGCATCTGTCAAGATATTGCTGTTCGCGATAACTTTTGAGGTTATCTTTTTTCTTGTGAGGATAAATAATGCGTGGTATAATTATATCCGTGTTAAATACAAATAGTAAAGGAGGAATATTATGTACCAAATACTTACTATTTTAAAAAAATATAGTTTGGCCATTATCGTCATCGTGGGCTTGCTCTTTATTCAAGCCAATTGTGATTTGGCCTTGCCCGAATATACTTCGAATATTATCAATGTCGGCATTCAACAACAAGGTGTCGATACGGCTTATTATAAAGTTGTTCGAGCTAATGTTTTAAATAAATTGGCTATTCTTACTAATGATGATATTTTAGCTTTTTATCAATATATAAGTTCGGATTCACCAGATTATGAAGAATATTTATCTAAATATCCGATTTTAAAAGATGAGAGTATCTATATATTAAAGGATGATGTCGATCCCAAAAAAGTTGAAGAACAGATGATACTTCCCGAAGTTATATATATGGGGTTAAGTAGTCAAATGGATTTGAGCAAGATGACGACGGAAGAGTTGAGTTATCTGCTTACGACAAATGCCAGTGGTAAAATGGCGGAATATCAAGATAAAATGCAAGATATCGATCCGGATTTGATGAAGCAATATGCGATTAATGCCGTTATTGCCGAATATCAAGCGATGAATATCGATCTTGAAAATATGCAAATGAAATATTTGACGAATACAGGAATAAAGATGGTGCTATTGTCGCTTTTGATCATGGCCATTATTATCCTTTCGACTTTTGTTTCCGGCGTTGTAGCATCGTCCTTTGCCCGGGATTTGCGCAGCTGTATCGTTCATAAAATTATGAATTATTCCAATAAGGAATTCAATGAATTTTCAACCTCTTCATTAATTACACGCAGTACGAATGATGTGCAACAAATTCAAATGATGTTTACCATGCTCATGCGGATGATTTTGTATGCGCCAATTATTGGAATTGGAGCTTTAGTCAAAGTCGTTCATATCAATATGGTATGGGTTATCGGCATTGGAGTTGGGGCTATCCTCATCTTGGTCATCACATTGATGGTTATTGCCATGCCTAAATTTCAAATTGTTCAAAAGTTGATCGATCGCATCAATTTAGTCGTTCGGGAAATCTTGAATGGTTTGCCGGTTATTCGGGCTTTTGCCAATGAAGAACATGAAAGACGGCGCTTTGATAAGGCCAATAAGGATTTGATGTGCGTCAATTTATTTACCCAACGTCTCATGGCTTTGATGGGACCAATGATGAACCTCATCATGAATGGCATCATCGTCTTGATTTATTGGGTTGGAGCTCGCAATGTCGATATGGGTACGATGCAAGTGGGAACTTTGACGGCGCTTATTACCTATACGATGCAAGTCATCATGTCCTTCTTGATGCTCAGCATGATGTCGATTATGGCGCCACGGGCTATTGTCGCCATCAAGCGGGTAGCCGAAGTTTTAAATAAGGATATCGCGATTAAAGAGAAGAAAAATTGCCTAAGTATGGATCCGAAAAAGAGAGGACTCGTCGAATTTCGCGATGTTACCTTTCAATATCCCGATGGCGAAGATGAAGTCTTAAAGGACATCAGTTTTGTGGCCAAACCCGGTCAAACGATTGCCATTATTGGCGCTACGGGTTCGGGGAAATCGACCATTATCAATTTAATTCCGCGCTTCTTCGATGTTACTAAAGGGGAAATCCTTGTCGGGGGCGTCAATATCAAGGATTTGAGTTTCAAGGAGTTGCGTTCCGCTATCGGCGTGGTTCCGCAAAAGGGCTTGCTCTTTAGTGGCACGATTGCCTCAAATATTAAATTTGCCAATCCCGATATTAGCGATGAAAAAATGCGGGAAGCTGCGAAAGTGGCCTGTGCTGAAGAATTTATCTTGAACAAAGAAGATGAATATTTGGCACCTATCTCCCAAGGTGGCGATAATGTCTCCGGTGGTCAACGACAACGTCTTGCCATTGCTCGTGCCATTGCCAAAGAACCCGATATCTTGCTCTTCGACGATTCCTTCTCGGCGCTTGACTATAAAACGGACCGCGAAGTTCGTCGGCATTTAGCTCGTTATTGTAAGAATGCTACGAAGATAATCGTTGCCCAACGAGTAGCTACGGTCATGAATGCCGATGCCATTATCGTCATCGACGACGGCAAAATTGTGGGCATGGGTTCGCATAAAGAGTTATATCGCAAGTGTCCACTTTATAAAGAGATTGCCTTATCGCAATTAAAAGAGGAGGAACTCATATGAAAGAACGAAGAAATCCTCGTCCCATGCGTCGTGGTCCCATGGCCATGGCTAGCCAAGATCGAGCTCGCGATTTTAAGGGCACGGTCAAAAAAATATTCAAATCATTAGAGGGTTATAAAAAAGTTATCTTTATCGTCTTTATCTTTGCCATGTTATCGACCATATTTAGCATTATTGGTCCCAAAATTTTGGGCAATGCGACTCAAGAGATATTTACGGGTATTGTCAGCAAATTGAATAATGCTGGGGGAATCAATTTTGGCAAAGTTCATCGCATTCTCTTGACCTGTTTGATTCTCTATATCATCAGTGCTATTTGCAATTATATCCAAAGTTTCATCATGGCCACAATTACCCAAAAGTATACTTATAAACTACGGACGCGTTTGAGCAATAAACTTCATAAGCTTCCTTTTAAATATTTTGATTCGAAAACTAATGGTGAAGTATTGAGTATCATAACGAACGATGTCGATACTTTGCAAATGAGCTTTAATCAAGCTTTGACCCAATTGATTACTTCGATAACGACTGTCATTGGCGTTTTAGTTATGATGCTTAGTATCAATGTTACGATGACGATCGTCGCCCTTTTGATGATCCCTTTAAGTTCATTATTTATGATGTTCGTCGTTCGCCATAGTCAAAAGTATTTTGCTCGGCAACAAGATTATTTGGCCCATGTCAATGGCGATGTCGAAGAGATGTTGGGCGGTCATAATGTCGTCAAAGCTTTTAATGCCGAAGAGAGTATGTTAAATAATTTTGAAAAAAATAATCAAGTTCTCTATGAAGCCAGTTGGAAGAGTCAATTTTTGGCCGGACTCATGCATCCGATCATGCAATTCATCTCCAATTTAGGTTATGTCGTCATTGCCATTTTGGGTGGATATTATGCCATGAAGGGTCGCATAACGGTCGGCAATATTCAATCGTTTATTGCCTATACCAAGAATTTTACTCAACCGATTTCCCAAATAGCCCAAGTTATGAATCAAATTCAAGCTATGGTTGCTGCTGCTGAACGGATCTTTGATTTCCTCGAAGAAGAGGAGGAAGTCTTTGGCACTTCAAAACTCGATATTTCCCAAGTTGAAGGCAATGTTGAATTTCGCCATGTTCGCTTTGGCTATGATCCCGATCATCCAGTCATTAAAGATTTTTCGATCAAAGTTAAGAAGGGCCAAAAAGTGGCAATTGTCGGTCCAACGGGAGCTGGCAAGACGACGATTGTCAAATTGTTAATGCATTTTTATAATCTCGATGATGGCCAAATATTGATCGATGGGTATAACATCGACGATTATAATATCAAGGATTTGCGCAAGACCTTTGGTATGGTTTTACAAGATGCATGGCTCTATAGTGGAACGATTTTCGATAATCTTCGTTATGGCAAACTCGATGCTACGAAAGAAGAAGTTATTGAAGCGGCTAAGATTGCCAATATCGATCACTTCATTCGGACTTTGCCCGATGGCTATAACATGGTTATCGACGAAGAGATGACGAATATCAGTCAAGGTCAAAAGCAATTATTGACAATTGCCCGAGCTATTTTAGCTAATTCGAAAATTCTTATTTTAGATGAAGCGACATCATCAGTCGATACGCGTACCGAGTTACTTATTCAAGAAGCTATGGATAAATTGATGAAGGGAAGAACTTCCTTTATTATCGCCCATCGTCTTTCGACAATTGTCAATGCTGACATGATTTTGGTCATGCAAGATGGCGATGTCTGCGAAGTTGGCAACCACGAAGAATTATTAAAGAAAAATGGTGTCTATGCCAAACTTTATAATTCCCAATTTGAAAATTAATATGCAATTTTGCACCGAGATATCGGTGCTTTTATAATGCAACTGGGGGGGGTGCGATACATTGAAGATAGTAAAAAAAATAGGAGCAAAATGAACATGAGAAAAGTAATTTTGGGAATATTATTAGGACTATCTATAAGCACAATAAGTGTGGTAGCCATAAGTTTGTGTAATGCTAAGGATATCGAATATAATTCTAAAGATACAACATGGGATGTCGATACTGTTGAAGATGCCTTAAATGATTTATATGAAAAAAATTTTGAAGAAAGTAACTCTTGTTTAAATATTCAAAATTTTCCTATGGCATTTAATTATACGGGCTCATATCAAAAGTATTATATAGCTTGTACAGGGACATATAAAATTGAGTTATGGGGAGCGCAAGGAGGTAATTATAATTTTGGTGGAAATGCCAGTAATAGCCCTCGTAGCTTTATTGGTGGAAAAGGTGGTTATGTTTCGGGTAATATTTATTTATCATCTTCAACTATTTTATATTTATATATTGGCGGCCAAGGCGTCGCCAATCAATTAGGTGGTTATAATGGAGGAACTAACGGAGATTCTTATACTAGTAATACGGGTTACTACGCTTATCCAGGAGGTGGAGGAGCTACTGATTTGCGCATTTGGGAAAATTCAGAAGATGAGTATGTTATTGATTCTAAAGAAGGCATAAATTCGCGAATTATGATTGCCGGTGGAGGTGGAGCGGCTGGATGGAGAGGTGATGGTGGAGATGGCGGACTTACAACTAATTTATCGACATCATTATATCGCGGTTCTAATGGAAGTCGCGGCTCCGGAGCCGGAGGTGGATTTTTTGGTGGCTTGTCTGGTGGATATGATGAACCAGGTTATGGTGGTTCCTCTTATGTATCCGGTTGTGATGGATGCCAGTCCGTAACCTCTATTGATGATTCGGCTTTGACTAATACCCCAAATCATTATTCTGGTAAGGTATTCTCGGATATTGTCATGACACCCGGTGTTAATGATGGTAATGGAAAAGTTGTTATAACTTATTTAGGAAAAAAACTTGCCGAGCAAGAATAAATTATCTATAATGAATGTAGGAGGACTTTAGTTAATTAAGTCGCCTAATTTCTTAGACTATCTTAAAAAGGTGGTTTTTTCTTTATTTAATAAAATTAATTAAAACTAATTTTATTACAGAAAAATAGGGCTCCATCAGTTAAGACAGTGCCCATGCAAAAGTGTAAATACTTTTTCCTTGCATAATCATATTAACAAATAATAATGATTATGTCAAACTATTTTCTTCAATATTTATACTATAATATTTTTTTATAATCTTATCAAAATAGCTATATATTGATTTTAATAGTTCATTATTATTATAGTATTCTCTGTGTAAAAGTATTCGCTTATAAAACAGATTATTTATATCAATAGTGACATTTAATTTAATGCCTGAGCTAGTCACAATTTTATTAAACATATAAAGTGTATAAGTTATTTGTCTTATTCTTGAATTACTTAATTTGTTATCTCTTGTTTCTTTTCCTATCCCACAATCATTTAAATAATGAATTATTTTAAAATCAGGAGTAAAATTATTATCTTTTTTATCAAGATCACATAGAACGCATGAATTATGAGCAACTGCATTTCTTAATTTTACAATTTCTTTTAAAATAAAGATGTTTTTAATTTCATTTCTCAATTCATATTCTTTAGCGAAAAACTCATAAAAATTAACTAAATCACCAAAGGTTATTATTTCTAAAAATTCCCAAACTGGTATATTTTCTAATTTTGTGTTTTTATCAATGTTATAATTGGAGAATACTTTATGATAATATTCACTTCCAACTTTTTTTAATATACCATTATGTACTTTCTTATTAAATTTTTCATCATTAAAATCTTTTTCTAAATACATATTAACTATTCTATAGCCATCTTCTTTATAAATATCTTCTATTAAATTTAAAATTCTCATTTTTAAATAATGTTCAATATCAATAATCATTTTAAATAAAATTAATCTAGTTCTATAATCAATAATAGATAAATCTTTTAAATATGCAAAATCCAGATCTATAAATTTATCAACAAATTTTCCATTAATGAGGTATCTTTCAAAATTATGTTTATATGCTGTCACATTATAATAATTATTGTTATATCTCAAATAATTTTCTGCTTCCGTATCAGTCATTTTTTTAAATTTAATATTTTTTTCTTTTAAGTATGGAACCATTTCAGAAATTTTCATCATAGTTCTTAAGGTATTTGTAGTAGAACTTTCAATAGTTAGTCACCTCCAGCACTTTTATTACAAATTAAACTCAATCAGCAAGCTCTTTAAAATAATGGCAACTAGAAACTTAGTGATCTTTCTGAGGGTAATATTATAGAGGATAAAAAATAAAAGGAAATAGACCTGACAAAATAAGACAAAAGATATCGAAATAATTCATTTTGCGCCGGAGTATCGGCGTTTTTTTACTGCAACTGGGGGGGGGTGCGATACATTGAAGATAGTAGAAAAATAGGAGCAAAATGAACATGAAGAAAGTAATATTAGCTTTTATATTAGGACTATCTTTAAGTGCTATAGGTGTTGCAGCTTTGTCTTTGTGTAATGCTAAAGACATTGAATATAAAGCAAGTGATACAACATGGGATGTCGATACGGTGGAAGATGCCTTAAATGACTTATATCAAGAAGATATGTGCACTTTACCAGAAGTAGTATTAGATATTTTAAAAAGGCCGACTATATATATTTATAATGAAAACTTGCAAGAATATGTTGTTCCTATAACTGGAACATATAAAATAGAATTATGGGGAGCACAAGGATTAAATAATTATGGTGGTTTAGGTGGTTATGTTGCTGGAGAAATAAAACTTAAAGAAAAACAAAAATTACTTGTTCATGTTGGTACGCGTGGAGATTCTACCGATATTCGCTTAGACGAAAGCCTTGTTTCACGAATTATTGTAGCTGGAGCTGGAGGAGGTGGATTTTATTATAATGAATGTGGTCATGGATATGATCCAGCAACGGGTGGAGCTGGTGGTGGATTAGATGGTTATCCAGGTGCATCGGGAACAATGGGAACAAAAATGATTCGCGAAGCCCAAGGTGGAACCCAAAAAAGTGGAGGCCTATATGGTTATGGCAATGAGTATCCAACTATTGGTTCTTCAGGCCAATTTGGAATTGCTGGAACTTCAAGTGCTGGAATAACGGGCTTAGGAGGAAATGGTTATTATGGCGGAGGCGGATCAGGACGAGCTTATTGCAATGGTGGTTCCGGAGGTGGTGGTTCATCATTTATTTCCGGACATGAAGGATGTGATGCTGTAGCGAAAGGTTCTACTGATGATAATATTACTCATAGCGGTCAATCAGTTCATTATTCCGGGTATTCGTTTTCTAATACAGTTATGATTGATGGCATGGGGTATAATTGGACAAATGTCAAAGGAGATTTAATTAAAATGCCAGACCATGATGGAATCGATGTCATGATTGGAAATTCTGGCGATGGATTTGCCAAGATTACTTTTATAAGTCAATAAGGACTTGCTAACTAAGAGTAAATTTAATATAATGATATAGGAGGTTTTAAGTCGATTAAATCGCCTATTGATATAGGTAAAAAGGTATATAAGACCTACAACGTAGAGAACTAATATAGTAATAATGATAAGTAAAAAAGTGATAATTATATCCTTCATTACTATCACCTCCAATACTTTCTTTAAGATTAAACTGGTCAACCAGCAACCCCCTGAAAATAATGGCAACTACAAACTCAGTGGTCCTCCTGAGGGTAATATTATAGAGGATAAAAAATAAAAGGAAATAGAGCTGACAAAAAAAGACAAAAGATATCAAAAATATTCATTTTGCGCCGGAATTTTGGCGCTTTTTTGCTGCAATTGGGGGGGGTGCGATACATTGAAGATAGT
>CANQFG010000019.1 GCA_947598395.1 uncultured Bacilli bacterium | reverse complement strand
AAATTGATGATTTCCCTCATACATGATCGAGTAATTGGCCATAACGGGCAATCTTCCATCGACATTTTGCTCTAATAAAGCAGCGGAATCACAGATATTATAACCTTGGGTCGTACCAAAGCTATTCGAAAGGATTAAATTGCTTCCAAAAATTCGCGAGGTCAACAAGACGATCGAGACATTATTGTAGACGACACTGGAACTATCGGGTAATAGGGCAAAACCCTCGTCGATATTGCTAAATTCATATATCTTTTCGCCACTAGTTGTCACGGCAAAGAACTTCGTCGTTCTAAGCGTATTTTCTTGGGTGACAAAGAGCATGACATCGCTTACTAAACCGACATTGGGAAGAACCGATAACGTCGAAGTAATGACGTGCCCATTGACGATGACATCGTTATTGACGCCATTATTCTTTAAAGTCAATGTAAAATCCTTGTTGATTACATAATCGCCAATTGTCGTCAAGACGAGGCCATTATTGATGCTAATGCTGCTGATCGGATAATTATTTTTTCCCGTTTGGGGAGCCGTTGGACGCTCATCGACGACGGTCGGATCCGTTCGTTCCAAATAGGCCGGAATGACGACTAAGCAGGCAAAGGCGACGACCATCGCCAATAAAATTAGGAGAAAGACGACGAGAATCATGGGATTTTTCGCCTTTTTGGGGATATTTTCCGAAATTATTTTAGCCGAAGCGACGACATTTGGGGCTTGGCTTTCCAAATAGGCATCCGTATTATCATAGGTATTCGCCGGACCATTTGGGCCCATTGTCGGAATCGGATTGGGATTATTATTTATTTCGCCAGTGGCATTATTGGGTAAAGAGTTAGAATTTGGCAAATTATTCGAATTATCAACACCCCCTTGTCCATTCCAATCATTACCATTTTCCACAAGGACCACCTCTTATTCTAAATTTATTGTACTAAATTTATGGCCAAAAGTCATCCTTTAATCTTCTCATCACCCCGAGTTGGCATTTATTAAACAGCTATAACGTCTTGTTTATTTCGGCATAGCGGCTCTCTTCGAGAGCTTGATTGATCTCTTTAAAATTTAAATATTCGGGCAATTTGGCAATCGCCGTTTTATCTAATTTTAAACTTTCGAGATATTTTTTGACATCTTTTTTAGAAATACGTTCAAATTTGACGACATTTTCCTCGATTTCGTTATCCTTTCGTGCATTATATCCAATTTGACGATCGGCAACATCGCTCGTCATGATGATAATGGCATTATTAAAATTGATAATCTCGCCCTTATTATCCTTGATATATCCTTGTTCGATAATACTCTTAAATAAGGCCCGAATGCGCGAAGAAGCGGCGTCGATATTTTTTAAGACCAATAACGAATACGGATTATATTTAATCTTATCGAAAATACTCTCATCTTCATAGCCAACATACCCTGGATCACTGCCCATCAGGCGATTAATGGAAGTCGAACTGGCATATTCTTGCATATTGAGTTCGAGGTAATTATAGCCCAAAGCTTCGGCAATGACCTTGGCCGTAAAACTCTTGCCCGTATGCTCTTCGCCCTTAAAGAGGATGCCGATAA
The DNA here is from genome assembly GCA_947598395.1 of uncultured Bacilli bacterium. GTDB lineage: Bacteria > Bacillota_I > Bacilli_A > RF39 > UBA660 > CAG-582. The sequence continues at coordinate 17,815 of CANQFG010000019.1, read as the reverse complement.
CTTTGTCATTCACTAACTTCTTTTTTAATATTTGTTTTAATGGTTCCAAATTTTGGCCAATTACGCGTTCATCCAATACGGAAATAACTTTTTTATAGGAATTTTTATCATAAATTTTTATATTAGTAACACTTTCAATGACGCTTAAGATATCTTCTTTAGTAATCTTTAACTTATTCTTATGCTCTTTTTGCCGAGCTTTTAAAGCTTCGCGATAGTGGTGTTCCCTTAAATAATCTTGGGCACTTTTTTCCTGTTCGCGCTCCTTTAATACTACACGACTGCTCACATAATCCAAGATATCCAAAGATTTATCGGGATTATGATTGGTATAGATATATTTATTCGTACATTCGACGATATCATGAATATTTTCCATCGTAATATTGACCCCATGATGATCTTCATAGATCTGTTTGACGCCCTTTAAGATATTCTCCGTCTCTTCCAAAGTCGGCTCCGTAACGATCACTTTTTCAAACCGCCGCATCAGCGCTTTATCCTTGACAATATATTTTTCATATTCATTAATAGTCGTAGCTCCGATCACTTTTATATCGTCATAGGCCAAATATGGCTTTAAGATATTGGCCGCATCGATACTGCCATCGCCACCACCCGTTTTGACGATCGTATGAATCTCGTCGATAAATAAAATAATATTCTTGTTTTCCATAACTTCCTTGATAATCGTATTTAAACGCGTTTCAAATTCACCGCGATATTTAGTATTGGATAACATACTCGCCATATCGACGCCAATGATCTTTTTGTCGAGAAGTTTTTTGGGAACCTTGCCCTCCTTAATGCGCCGCGCAAGTTCATAGACGATCGCACTTTTGCCCACTCCACATTCGCCGATTAAGATGGGATTATTCTTATTTTTACGCAAGAGAATCTCGATCAAACTATTGATCTCCTTTTCCCGACCAATGAGCATATTATTATCCTTCGTACTCAAATCCACGCCAATTTCCATTAACGAAGAGGCAACCTTCATCGAAAGATCCTTATAAAGAGCTTCTAAATCGATATTCATTCCCATCAAGATTCTTAAAGCGATACCATCATCACTCGTAATTAATGCTTCCATCAAGTATCTAGCACTTAACTCTTGATTATCATCGATAGCTTTATGCAAGGCCGAATCGATGACCATTTTAAGTAACGGCGTATAGAGAATTACTTCACTTTTTTTAGATGAAGAACCGACAATATTAATTAGTTCCATGCGAAAATTTTCATATGTCAAAGCATATTTCTTACAAATTAGACCAATATTTTTATCTTTTAATAAACTGAGCAATAAGTGTTCGGTACCGACATAGGGATGCCGCAATTCAAGCATTTCTGTTTCCGCATTTTTTAAAATCTTATTTACTTCGTAGTTAAAACTTTTATTCATATAAAAATCCTCCTATTAATTATATGAGGATTATTTATTTATATTATTCATAAAATATTAAACATATTTATTTTGTAATTTTAAACGATCGGCCACAGTGACGATAAATTCCGAATTAGTTGGTTTGGCGCGATCATAATCGACGGAATTGCCAAATAGTTCTTCCATCAAGTTATAGTCTCCGCGCATCCACGAAACTTCAATGGCATGGCGAATAGCTCGTTCGACGCGCGATGAAGTCGTCTTATACATGCTGGCGATGCTCGGATACAATTCCTTAGTAATCGAACCGACCAAGGATTCATCTTTATACATCATGGCAATGCCATCGCGGATATAGGAATACCCTTTAATATGAGAAGGAATACCCAAAGAATGCAAAATATCCGTAATTGCAACTTTGAGTTCTTTATCGGCCAAAATAGGTGGTTCGATATTATCCTTGGTAATCGTCTTTAAAACTTTATCTAAAATTTCAGCCGTATAAGGCTTCTTGATGAAATAATTGGGTTTATAACTGCTCAAATTATTCATCATATCCGGGGAAATAAATTCACTGGTGGCAACGATCAACTTATCTAATTGCATCTCTTGCATCTTAGATAAAATCAAGAGACTATCCATTCCACTCAAGAGCATATCGACAACTAAACAATCAAATTCCTCATTTAAAGCGGCGATAGCTTCCTTAGCATTAGTTACTGCTTTGACAATTTTTACACTACTAGACTTACTGAAATACTGCTTTACTGCATTTATTTGATTGATATCTTCATCAACCATTAATACACGTATTGCCATAATATCTCCTTTTTTCTAATAATTTTTAACTGCTAAATACATTATAGTATAAAGTTTTACAAAATCATAGTAAATCTTTTGTCGAGTAATGTAAAGAGTTGTCACAATATGTCGAAAAAGGTTATTTGGCTAAAAATTCACGCGCATATGTCAATTGATTATCGTTTTTTTCGACGGGATTTTTATAATATTCCTCGCTTAATTCGACATAGATACCCGGAGCAATTCCCACTCCATCGACGGAATCGCCCGAAGGGGTAAACCACTTAGCCGTCGTATATTTAATCATCGTATCATCACTTAATGTACTCGTTTGTTGGACTTTGCCCTTGCCATAAGTCGGTTCCCCAATCAAAGTAGCGCCATAACTTTCCTTTAAAGCAGCAGCTAATACTTCACTGGCCGAGGCCGTTCCCTGATTGACCAAAACAGCTATTGGATAACTTTTCTCCATATTCGTCTTATCTTTGACGATCGTCTTGCTATTTTTCGATTCCAAGGAATAAATTATTTTGCCCTTTTTTAAGAAGAGACTGGCAATATCTCGGGCAGCATTTAAATAGCCTCCCGTATTAAAGCGAACATCTAAGATAAGTCCCGCAATTCCCTGTTCATCGAATTTATTGATAATTTTTTCGACTTGGCTCGCCGCCGTATCCGAGAAAGTCTCGATGCTTATATAGCCAATTTTCTTGTCATTTTCCGTATATATTTCATAGTCAAGAGGTACTTCCAACGTATCGATGGCAATCGTCTTAGTCAAAGTCTCATCGCCTCTTTTGAGGGTTAAAATGACTTCACTTTCCATATTTTTAATCATCTCCGAAAGATCACTCACCGGCGTATTCAAAGTAACTTCATAATCGTTGACTTTTAAGATGACATCCCCCACTTGAATTCCCGCTTGAGAAGCTGGCGTATCGTCATAGACATTCGTTATTTCTATGACATCATCCTTGCGCATAATACCGATGCCAATACCTTGATATTTGCCACTCAACCGATCTTGTAAACTCGTCGTACTATCGGCATCTAAATATTGGGAATACTTTTCATCTAAGTAATTGAGCATGCCCGCAACAGCCGCATCGGCAAGTTCCCCTAAATTGACATCTTCATAATATTCATCTTCAATTTTTTTATAGGTATCTAAAATATCATTTATCTCTTTAGTCGCATGAAAAGCCCCATTAAAACGATACATCGTAATTCCGACAACCGTTCCACTAAAAATCGCGACACTAAGGGCAATGACGACGACTTCCCAGGCATTAAAGACACTTTTCTCTTGTCGTTTATCTTTCTTCTTTTTTATGTTAAAGATCTTACGGATTTTCTTCATATCATCACACCCTAATATAAGTATATCATAATTACTCTAATATATATTTCTATAGACACTATTATTGACATAAATTTATTGTTACTTTATTTTATAAGCATAAAAAATAGCTAGTTCATATTAAACTAGCCATTGATACTTATTTACTTTCTTTAACTTCGGTAAGTTTGGCAACGATATCATCTTTCGTCGTCAAGCATTCCGTTATTTTGCCCTTTTTAAACACATATATTGTTGGACCATTGACACTTACTTCGGAAACTTTAGTCGGTTTCTTTACCGTATCTTTATCCTTATTATAATACTTGGCATTCATCTGTTCATCTAAATGAATCGTATATAATGGGATATTATCATTTTCATAATTTAAAGCCAATTGTTCATAGAGGAAAGAACTTAAGTCATCTGAGGCATCATATAACAAGACGTAATAATTTTTATCGCTTATCTTAAACATCGTACTAACCGTTATCGTATTGGGATCGAATTTAGCCGTCGTCGTTGTCGTCGTCGTATTTTGGAACATATCTTTAGAGACATATTTGCCATTTAAGAAAAATACTCCAGTAAGTAAGAGGCCAATTATCAATAGGACAATGATAAAACTTATGACCCTCTTATAATCTTCATTGACATTATGTTTATTATTAATTGGTTTAGCAACAAATTGTTTCGTACTCTTTTTCTTTATTTTCATAATTAAAACCACCTAAATGTATTATAGCACGGCTCCCCTTTAAAACAAGAAAAAAATGGCTTAATCAACCATTTTTATACCACTTTCATTACTATTTTCCGTTTCCGCTGGATTTAAAAGATTTGTTAATTCTTCCTTCATCTCGCGAATTGTTTGTTCATTTTTTTCGATTTCTTCGTGCAGCACTTCATTTCTCGATTCAAAAGCTGACAATAAGACATTTAGACAATTAATTTTACTTTCCATAACTACACCTCTTTACAGGTGTATATTATATCCCAACTATTTGGTAGATGCAACTAAAGATGAGCTATTTGTAATACTTTCGGCAATCGTCATCATCTCACTGCTATCTAGGGTATTACTCGTCAAATAATAATCGATGCCATTGCTCGTCCAATAAAGGGCATTGCTCGTTAGAGCGCCAACCGTTGAACCCAATAATAATGGTTCACCACTTACGGGAACGATTTCCATCTCATCCGTTTTAACGGCTACTTCTTCGACTAAGATAAAGGGATCCGTTCCGGCAAAAGTTAGTATTACCCGATTGCCATTATCCGTACTTACCGTATCTTTACTCGAAAGATAGGTATCAGTTGGAACATATAAAGGATAGATTATTTCATCTAAGGTCGTACTCGTATTTTCGGTTTCACAAGATGCAGCACAGGCCGTATCATTTTCTTTACAAGTACTTAGACATGTCTCTTTTGTCGATTCTTTCTTTTCCTTTTCAATCGTTATTAGTTCATTTAAATTAAATGTCGTATCTTTAAGGGATGGATTATAGTTTAAATCTTTGACATTGACCGTTAAAATAGCATTGCCATCGATATTTAATACTTCCACTTTTTTAATATTATAGTTCTTATCCGTCGTAATGACTTCACTATCGAGTTTGGCATTATTGGGATAATTTACCTTTGCTTCGATCGTAAAACCATCTTTCGTTTCCGTTATTTTGGAATCGGCATCATTGTTGATATCCTTGATTAGGGATTCGATTAGATAAGCTTGACTGGAATTGCTTGGCCACTCACTTTGAAACTTAAAACTCTTATTTAAATTAGGCGTTACGACATAGACGCCATCATCATTCTTTAAGATGACTTGAACATGATTATTTATCGTATTAGTAAGCATTACTTTATAATATTTATTATCTTTAACGGCAACATCGATATCATAGATAAATTCATCTTCATTGCTGATAAGACTCATCGTTCCTTTTAATTGATATGTACCTTTTTTACTATTATAATCTTTGAAACTCTTTAAGTTATCACTTTTACTAGAACAACCTACTAATAAAAACGTACATAATAACAATAAAAATACTTTTTTCATACATTCCTCTCTTCTGATAAAATATTATGTATAATTTTGACTAATAATTCCAAAATAAAAATAGAAATGAGGATGAGTTATGAATACATTACAAAAAATTTGTCTAGTTATCACTATTATTGGTGCTATTAACTGGGGATTCATTGGTTTATTAGATATTAACCTCGTCGAATCAATTTTTGGTGTAGAGTCAATAATATCACGGATTATTTATTCGTTAGTCGGATTAACTGGACTAATTAATATTGGAATTTTATTCACACATTTAGATGAAGATTAAAAAATAAGGGCCGAAAACCCTTTTTTTGTTTTTAACGGGGAAGAATGATATTATCATTATCGATTTTAATCTCTTTGACACTGGGATTTTCCGATAAACCGGGCATCGTAAGAATATTGCCCATATAGACTTTAATAAATTCGGCTCCATTGGCTACTTCGACATCGCGAATAGGCATGATGTAATCGTGGGGATCGCCGAGGAGTTTGGGGTCATGAGCAATACTATACTGCGTCTTGGCAATACATAAGGGATAGGCATATTTATCTAAAGAAGCTATCTTTTCTTTGAGGTCACGGGGGATATCGACATCTTTGGCATGGGCAATGACTTGTGCAAAGGTGCGAATTTTTTCCTCTAAGGGAGAAGTGAGTGCATATATTTGCCGAACGGGAGCTGCTTTAAAGGCCATAACTTTTCTTGCGAGATCGAGAGCTCCAGAAGAGCCATCTCGATAGACCGTATTAATTGAGAAAGTAACCCCAAGATGCGCACAGTAGTTGGCAACAAAGGAAATATCGTTTTCGGTATCATCGGCAAATCTATTTAACGTTACGATGATTTCATCGTTCATAAGGCGCAAGTTTTCAACATGCGATTTTAAATTGGCGATGCCCTTTTCTAAATCGTCAGCCCCATGTTGTTTTAGGGCCCGAATCGTCGTAACTAGGACAATGGTAATAGCTAAATTATGTTTTCGTGCGATGATATCCATAAATTTAAAGGCCCCCGCATCCGCCCCAAAGCCGGCCTCCGTAACGACATAGTCGGCATAATGACTTGCCGTTTCAAGGGAAGCAACACTGCTAACTCCATGGGCAATGTTGGCAAATGGTCCACCATGAACAAGGATGGGATTTCCTTCCAAACTTTGTACGAGATTGGGTTTAAAGGCTGCAAGCAATAGGCCATATACAGCATCGGTTATTCCCAAATCGCGAACCATAATGGGCATATCTTTAGAGTTATAGCCAACGATGATCTTATCCAAGCGTCGATATAAATCGGCTTCATCGCAGGCAAGACAAAAGACAGCCATGACTTCACTGGCCGCCGTAATGTCAAAATGCTCGATCCGTTCAAAGTCAGTTTCCTTATTTATTACGATATTCCGCAAGGCGCGATCATTCATATCGATAGTTCTTCGAAAAGTTACGCGCTTTATATCCAAGTGATTTCCATGATAGATCTCATTATCGATGACGGCACATATTAAATTATTGGCACTCGTAATCGCATGAAAATCCCCCGTAAAATGAAGATTGATATCAGATTCCGGCACCATCGAGGCCTTGCCCCCACCCGTAGCTCCTCCTTTGACGCCAAAGACAGGCCCCATCGAAGGCTCCCGCAAGACAGCTAATGATTTCTTTTTTAATTTATTTAAGGCATCATTTAAACCTATCGCCACAGTAGTTTTTCCCTCGCCATATTTGCTGGGATTCGTCGCCGTTATCAAGATAATATGACTCTTATCAAAGCCATATATCGGCTTTACTTTGGCCTTATATGGTCCCATAGGTTCGATATCTTTAATATTTAATTTAGCAGCAATTCTTTCGATATTTTCCATTCTTTTAATCTCCTCCTAATAAAAGAAAAAGAATTAATACACCTTAATTCTTCTCTACAACATACATATATTGATCTTTTTTGATGACGATTACTTCACCCGATGAGTCATAGCCTAAATCTTCGGCATAGGTCCACGTCAGATCAAATTTAGTGGCCTCGTATTTGGTCTCGCCAATCGTAAAGTCACTTTTTTTACTGCTCTTGACTTCGATGCTCTCGACGACGGGTAGACTTTGCTTTCGCTTGCCTTGGGAATTATCTTCGACATATTTATAGATCGTATCCGTAACATTAGTCCGATAATTTTGAACGCCATCAGGATAGACAAAATCGACGCCTCCAACATCATATTTATTGCTCTTATTCTTTATCGTATAGAGGTCGATGATAAACATCTTGGCCACACTTTCGGCATATTCGTCATAATTAATTTCCGAACTAGTCAAATTGGCCTTTAATTTCTCATATTCTTCTTTATATAAGTTACTATCGGTCTCGTCATAATGAATTCCATAGCCTTCGATACTTACGACATTCTTTTGTGGAGCATTATCCGTTGCTTCCTTTTTGGGCACTAATACTTTAAAACTGGCAAAGCCCAAACCGGCAATGACCCCGATTATGACAATAGTAAATAAGGTAATTCGCACCCAATCTGGCATACCCTTTTTTTCCTTACTTTTCTTCATTCCCATTTTCCTCCTCTTTATTCACCCGATCGATCAAATCATAGACGATAATATCATTCGATAAACTCAAGATATCTTCCGCATATTTCTTCCGCTCTTCGATATAATTGGCTTCAATAGTATCTTTACCAAAAATCCGACTGATATCTTTAGAATTATAATAATATAGTTTATCGGTCAAGAAATTGCCATTAGGGAAGACGACGATATTGTTATTCTTGACTTCAAAGATATCATTACCCAAGGCATATTCATTTTTAATACCCAACATATTGCCAATTGTCGGCAAGACATCGATCATCCCCATCGGGTAACTAACTGTACCTTTGAGATTTTTATCTTTAGTCCATAATATTAGCGGCGTATTTTTAAATAATTCATGAGTGAAATAATCATAGTCGACATAAGTTGGATCCGTTTCCAATTTTTGTTCGCCCGTTAAAAAGTCATAATTGATAAATTCATCAAAATCGGCTTTCGATATTTGGGCAGCATGATCGCCATAGAGGACAAATAAAGTCTTATCATATTCGGGACTCTTGCGCACATAATCTAAGAATTCACCCAAGCATGCATCGGCATAATGTACGGACTTGATATAATTTCCCATAATTGTCCCATCGATATAATCATAGATGATTTCATTGCCTTCTAAGTCATATTTACCCGTATGATACGTTACATCAAAGGAGTCTTCTCCCAAAAGATACGATTCATCATCAAAAGGGATATGATTGCTCAAGGTTATAAGCGTTCCCATATAATTTTTATAAGTCTTGTCTTCTTCGATCATTTCCTTATCGATGCGCTTGATTATTTGTTCCGATTGCTTAAAGAAGGAGTGATCGGATAGACCTAACCCGACGATTTCATCGATATCATAGTATTCTTCGCTGTAGAAATCCATATAACCTAAGGACATATGCATCTTATTGCGGTTCCACATACTAGCCCGATTGCCATGCATACTAAAGGTATAATAACCCTTTTCGGCCAATAACTTTTCCAAAGTGACATACGAGCGATTGTAGTAATTGACGAAAACCGTTCCTATTTGGGCGGGCATTAAGCTCGTATTAAAGGTAAATTCCGTATCCGAAGATGTCCCCGAACTAACTTGAGCATAGAAATTATCAAAATACATCGATTCTTTGACAAGTTTATTTAAATTAGGCGTTACTTCTTTATTATTGATCTTTAAATCGATGAGGAAATTCATGATACTTTCCATATGAATGACGACGACATTATACCCTTCAAATTTTTTAGTATATTCATTATTGCTAGCTTTATAGGGATGTGCTTCGAAGTATTCTTTAAAATTTTTAGCCGCTTCTTCATAGCCAAAGAGCGTCGTAAAATAGCTTCTCAAGGTTTGAAATAAATCGTTTCCTTGATAGATAATTATGCCAAAGCGTTCGACTATATATTCCCGATTCCATTGTTTGGAAAACCGCGATACATCCGATCCCGTCAACATGGTAATATTGATGGAAAGGCATATTCCCCCGACGATTAAGACATTGGCCAAAAGGCGTTTGCCCTCTTCGATCTTTTCAACCGTATCAAAATAGTCTTTTTTCTTGAGATACCGATTGATAAAGACAAAGATAAATGGTGCCAATAGATAAATAAAGTGAACGATTTTTAATTTTTCAAAGACGGCATCCGTAACTTCTCCTGTTTGACCAGCCGTAGCTAATAGACCAAAGGAGACAAAACTCGAGAAAAAATCATAATATATTCCATTGATGATATTCATTATGGTAAAAATTATCATTATCGTTAGAAAATAGGCAAATTGCCGACGAGGTTTTAATAGGTAGGCAAAACTGCCAAGGATGATAATTACAGAAAAATCAAAAAATATACCACGCCAATCACCTAATCCACCTAAAGTGAATATGCGGACTAGAGTACAACTGATAAGCGTTAATATCGTATAGGATAAAAATTGACGATTATATTTGACAAAATTTTTAGCATTATTTTTAAATTTACGCCATAGTTTTCGATAATCGACGTTCTTTAATGTAGTTATAAAATGTTTCTTTTTCTTCGTCATATTTTAACCTCCTACTGTATAAAATTATAGCATAATAATATGGATATTTATAGGAAAAAATTTCTTCTTGATTTAATTATAATTATTTGCTATTATATTGATACATGCAGGTGTGGTTCAACGGCTAGAATGCAACCTTGCCAAGGTTGAGACGGGGTTTCGACTACCCTCACTTGCTCCATTAAGTTATTAAGGCGATTTATCGCTTTAATATAGACGATATAAGATTTTTAAAATTATATACGAGTGTTTCAAAAAAATTATATCGAAGAGAATTGAGCGTATTTATCGCTCTTTTTTCTTGTGTTAAATCAGTATGAGTATAAATATCTAACGTAGTTGAAGTTTTACTATGTCCCAAGCGCCTTGAAACCTCATTAATCATTATATTTTTAGATATTAATAAAGTTGCATGACTGTGCCGAAATTGATGCAATGTAATTGGTCGTATATTGGCTTTTTTACAAGCATCAATTTTATGTCTATTAATAGTAGTTGGTGATAAAGGTTTCATACCACCAAAGACAATAAAATCATAGTCAAAACCATACTTCTTAATATAATAATCATGTAAATCATTTAAATCACGAACAAGTACTTTATCGATTTGTACAAGACGATTAGAAGAAAAATTTTTTGTCGTGCCAATCTCTCTATTTTTATGATTGGATCGTGATTTATTTATCCGTACATAATTACCTTGAATATCACTAAATTTTAATGCTAAAGCTTCTCCCGGCCTTGTACCAACGAAAAACATAAAATTAAAGAATTGTTTATATACAATATCATCAACATATTTTATAAAATGCTTAAACTTCATTAACAAAAATTCAAGATAAAATGAGAGTGCGTTGTATAGAATTTTTTAATAAAGAATATCAAGTAAATTACCAATTAAAAACTAAATTAAAAGGTAGAAATCGTGATTATCATATAACTGAAATGGAAAACTACCAAATGATAAAAAAATCTATTGAAATACACCAGAACAATTTAAAAGTGCTAAAGAAAAAACAGAAAAAATTATCTAATAATATTTTTGAAATCAAAGAAATTCTTGAAAGTTTAAAAGCCAAAGGACTTATTAAAAATCAATTAGTTATAGATGTTAAAAATCGTGATAAAGCAATTGTTTTTATAGATTTATTAGACAAAACTATTGCTGAATATCAAAATATTCAAGAGTTATCAGTTACCTTAAATGAAATTAGTAATGAGTTAATTAGTAATCGGCAAAGATTAAAATTATTAACAAAAAATAACGAATCACTTAATCACGAAATTGGTAAATTAAATGAAAATATCAAGGAAAAAGAAAATAAAATTCAAGAATTAAAAGAAGAAAATCAACACTTGAACATTTTAAAGAAATGATTTATCGATTAGTTCAATTCCTAATGGATAAAATTTTTGTTAAAAAAGATAAAAGATATGAAGAATTTGCTAAAGAATTATATGAGCATGGTGCTTTAGATAAAGGCAATTTTGATATAATTACTAAATCAAATAAAATCAGTAACTCAAAAGATTATGCAAAAGAAAAAGATGATATAGTGCATTAATGCTTTTTATCATCTTTTTAAATTATCCTTTATAAGTTAAATGATTTCTATCGAACCAAACTATATAAAAATATTCTTCTTGCCTATAACCAATTATTCTAAATTTTTCTGATGCTCTTAAAGAACTTAAAGTCATATCTTTTTCTATATTACTTGGTGCTGAAATTTCAGGTATATTTTCAAATTTAAAACCTTTATAAGTTTTTATACTTCTCCAAGGCAAACTTTCAAATTTTTTTGCAAAAGATATAAACTCTTTTAATTCTTCTTTTTGCAAATCATAAAGTGGATATTTTTCATCACATTGCGAAAACTTTAAAATTCCTGTTTTATCATCATTATTTTCACGAATTAGTTTATAATCAAAACTATTCTTTTGACCAAAATTATGCTTCATAAATTACTGTTTTAAAAAATTCTTTCATACTTTCTTTTGAGATAATTTCGTGACATATTTCACCTGGCGCGTAGCCTTTTCTTGCATCAATCCATGGTTTTTCTTTGTGAGTTTGTTCTTCTAAATATTTACCATCATAAATTCCAAAGGTTTGCCAAATGTCATTTAAAAAGTCACATGTTGAATCTTCTATATCAGGAATTTCTTCAGAGGGACTTGGTATAGAATTGAAACCATATTCTTTGTACTTTTCATAAATCTCTTCATTAGCTGGTCCATGTGCCCAAGCTTGAAAATCTTCTGAAAATAATTCATTATCATAATATGCTAAGTGATAACCTTGTGCATAATATAATATTTTTTGCAGTTTCAAAGGAGTTATTGTACTTCCTGAATCCCTATCAACAATTTTAAGAAAAAAATTAGCTACATCAAAAATCGTTAAAGTATTCTTCATATCACCACCTCCTATTATATCTATAATAATCATACACTTATTTGAAGAATTCTTCAAGATATGTGCAATATATTTTATTATTTTATAAAGTATATGTCAATAATATTAGTATAATAAATAGAAAAATAATATACACAATGTTAATCAATTTTTCTATCCTAAAAAAGATGATATAGTGCATTAATGCTTTTTATCATCTTTTATTTTTGAGAAAAATATCTATTGCTTTTTTTCTATCAATGATTGATAAATTTTTAAATTCATCATCAATATTGTATCTTAAAATAAATTTTCCAAACAAAGTATTTTGCTTTCTATGACATATTTGACTAATATTTCCACGTTGTTTGTTTAAATCAATATTAAATTTTTTTGCTAACTCTGAAATGCCATTAGTGGATGCAACTAGTTTATAATTATCAATATCATATATATTTATTAATTTACTATTTTTTTTACAATTAGGGCAACATGACCTTTGATTGATGTAACTTTTCCAATGAAAACCACACGTTTTACATTTCCAATAAACTTGCTGATTACTTTTTGAAGTATAACAATCTGGTGTATATTCATTATTGTCAAAATCCCATTCTTCAATTAAGTTTGGATTTGTAGTAGCTAAATCATTTATGCCTTTTATAAGTATATTTAATTTTTTATTACTGCATCCTGGACACCCGTTGTATTTTAACATTGTTTTTATTTGTGCTTGGTAAGAATGTCCTTTATCACACTTCCACCAAAAGATACTATCATTTGAAAATTTTATATTTTCAGGAATCATTTCATTTTTTTCATAATCCCAGTATTTAGTTATGGCAGGAAATTTTGTTTTTAAATCGTTTACGCCTTTTACAAAACGAATACCACTACATATTTGACAACCTCTACCATTAACTCTATCTTTAGGAGAACATTCATAGCTGTGTCCTTTAGGACATAGCCAATAGTATTTTTTTGAAGAACCATAAGAAACAAATTCTGGTTTTATTAAACCGTTTTTATTGTAATCCCATTCTTTAGCTATTTCTGGATAAAATGCAAGTATACTCTTTTCTTTTTTTGTTATAAGATATTGTTCCTCAATTTTTAATCTATCCTTTTCTATATTTGGATGAAATTTAATATCTAAATTATATTTATCATTTATTATTTTCTCTATTTTTATTATTACTTCATTTAAAAAAAAATTATTACTATTTGTTTTGCAAAAAATTATGTTTTCTTTATCTTTTCGTTCTTTCATAACTTCTTTTACTCTAATTAAAGTTATACCATGTGAATTTAATATTTTATTTTTTTTAATTTCTGCACTTTTTTTATTTCTATGAGCATATAATCCATCATATTCAATGCCCAACTTTAATGATGGGATAAAAATATCTATTTCTGGCTTTCCATATCTATTTTGTGCATCTTTAAATACTTTCAAAATGTAAAAATATATTGCTTGTTCTGGAAAAGAGGTTTGAGATTCTTTGGCACATATAGTACACCCTTGTCCTGAATCTCTTAATTTAATTTCTTTAGAGTATTTGTGCCCTAAAGGGCAAATCCAAAAAACATTTTTATGACTACCTCTCATAACATTTTCAGGCGTTACTCCTAATTTGTTATTTTTTTCATAATCCCATTCTTTCAATAAATCCGGTCTAGTCGTAGCTAAATCATTGAAACCAACAAGAATAGCTTGTCCAGAACAATATGTACATCCGGTATGTTTTTTTGCTCGACTTATAATGTACGAGGTATATTTATGTCCGAGTGGACATATCCAATGAGCTTCTTTATTAGTTCCAGCCATAACTAAATCAGGATTTATTCCATCTTTTTCATTTAATTCAAAATCCCATTCATTTTTTAATTTTGGATTTGTTTTAAATAATGGTAAGCCCTTTTTTAATTTTGCCGTTGTATTGTTTATTGATCTTGCTTTTTTCATACATTTTTCACAGCCGTTATATCTATTAGCATATCTAACTTCGCCAAACCATTTATGACCACAATCAGGACATTTAAAAAATGCTTTAATATGAGAACCTTGAGTAATAAAATTTGGATTTATCCCATTTTTATTATTTTCCTCATAATCCCATTTACTCATTATTTTTTTATTATTAATAGCATATATTCTTTTACTTTTTATAGTAGGCATATCATCACTTCCTTTATATTTTATAGATAAATTGATATAGGATATTTTTTTAAAATATTTAGAATGTCTTTATCCATTTTATTTACTAATATCTTAATATCATTTTTATTGTCTAATAACAAATTACACCCTAATTTTATTTCAAGTGCATTATTTTTATCTCTAATATTTATAAGTTTTTCTACATTTTCATCAGTTAAACTATTCAATCTTTTTAAAATTTGACAATAATTTATATAATATATAGGATTTTTACAATCATGTTCCATTAATAAATTTGCTAAATATTTTGCATATTCTAATAAGCACTTATTTTTAGTGATATCATAAGCTTTTAAAACTTCTAAAACTTGTAAATTCATTAAAACAAATTCTCCATTAGTAATCTCTTTATTATCAAACGCTTTTTTCATTTCTTCGATATTTATATCATCAGATTGATATGCTTCTGAATTTAAAACTAAATAAAAATTATCTGTTTTTATTTCTTCCATATTAGAATCATATTTAAAATGATATTTATTATAAATATTATTATTCCACAAACTTTCTATCTCAAATTTTTTATCTTTATTTATTTTTGCAAAAATAGAAAGTCGTATATTTTTAATATTTACAGAGCCTACTAAACTAATATTACTATTTAATGTAATTGCTTTTTTATTCTCGATTGCAGTAATCCAAAAGAAAAGCTTATTAAAATCATTATCTTGCCAGTTATCCAAATTAACATCTTTTAAAATCTTGTGTTCATGAAAAAAATTATCAAGATCTATGTATTTATTTAGAAGATTGTTAAATTTTTCCTCTTCTTCCTTATTTGAATCGATTTTAAATTCTACTTCATTAATTAAAAATAATCTATTTTTAAACATCTTACTAATGAATCTTAATTGTTTTATTCTTTCAGATAATGTTCCACAAATATTAATATTAAAAATTTTTTTAGTTAAATTAAGACTAAATGCTTTTCCAAATATAACTTTTTTGCAATCTACTAAAGTTTCCAATTTAACATCATCATATACATACTCCTGATCTTTATCAAAAATTTTGACATTTAAGTTTTCTATTAAATTAGTAAGTTCACCATAACTTACATTTATTGCATATCCATTTTCATCAAGAGTATAAATATATTTCCAAGTTCCAACAAGTTTTTGTGGATTGAAGTTTTTAGGGTCCTTATCCCACAAATAAAATTTAGCAATTTTACCATTTGGAGATAACAAATTGTCTTCATTAAATATATTTTTTTTAATACCTTTTTGCATATCTCTATCAATATTAAAATTTCTACATATATTTTCAAAATGAGATGAAGATATAATTTTTTTCATATCAATTTTAATTTTTGAAGATGAATATTGTTTTAACATTTGTCTAATATTATATGGTAATAGTTTTGCATAATATGTTTTATATTCACTACCATCCTCTTTAAATAAACATAACAATAAAATTGTACCATCCTTTTTTAAATAATTTTCTAAATCTGTTTTGTCTAAAGAAAATCTGTGCTTGTTATTTAAATTTTTATTTGGTGTAGTTCTTCCTTTTATTTGGACATCTATGGAAGAATCAAAATTTTCTTTCTTATCAACATCTCCATGATACATATTAATATTTCCATCCCATGAAATATCTTTATCCATTTCGTTAAAATGATAAGTAAACATTTCGATTTCATCTATTATATCGCGAATTTTTGTAATTGCTTTTTGTTCTACTTTAGTTTTACTCATCAAATCACTCCTAACATCAAATTATACAAATATTTTACCATATAATCTCAAATTTTTAGAGACATCAAGAGAATTTTGTGTTAACATATCGTTGGTGATTGATATTTTATATATCAAATCTTTATGAGTGAAAGTTAGATATCTTATAATCGCTCCAAAAGATAAATCCTTCGCATTAGCTATGTTAATGATTAGCCCCCTTCGTTGGGCAATTGCTCGGCGAGGTTTTTTTAAGCTTATAATTTTATAAAACTTTTAGGTGAATATAGGTAATCTTCACCTGAATCATCAACAATTCTAAATTCTTTTTCCGACCCAACTCTATTATAAATATTTCCAATCGTTAAATCTATAGAATATTCTCCACCAATATATTTATATTTACCTAAAAAAATCATTTCAACATATTTATTACCATTTGATTGATAAACTTCTATTTTATCTCCATAATTATTAAGAATTTTAATTATATCTTTTGTTTTATTTAGTGGATATGGAACTTTATTTTTCTCTTTATGTTTAACTTCTACGATTAATCCTACAGTCTCTTTATCATTTCTATTAACTAATACTTTATCTCCCACAGATATTTCTTTTATAGTAGTTTTATAATAAAATGAAGGCTTACCAGTAGTTTTAGCAACAATATCATCTTCATATATAACTGAAACATAAGTATATAATTTCTCATTTATTAAATCTGATTTAGAAAGTTTATTTAATATATTTTCGCAATGGTTTATAATATTTTCATTTAAATAATAGGTTTGTAAATAATTATGTATTTCTTCATAAATTTCAGAAATATAAGAAGTTAATGTATTTATTCCGATTTTTCTCATAAACTCAATATCTTCTTTTGATAAAGTTAACATTAGGTGTCTTTCAATTGGAGAATAATATGAAATAATTTCTTTAATTTCATCATAATTAATAGTCACCCCATTAACAACTATTTCATTATCCATTTCATGTATTTCATTAAACACTCCACTAATTTCACAATTATTTTTTAATGTAACTTTTACAAATTGATTATATAAACTAAAATCTATATTGTTTGGGATAAGATTGTCTATAACTTTATTATTTGATTCATTCTCATCAAATAAATCTTTTTTCATTTATATCACCACTTTAATTTCTAATTACAATAAATATTATAACATTAATTATAATTTTTTTTGAGACATATAGGCTAGTTTATGATAGAATAATATTAGTGATTGATATTTTATATATCAAATCGTTATGAGTGAAAGTTGTAGATATCTTCCACAATCACTCCA
>CANQFG010000018.1 GCA_947598395.1 uncultured Bacilli bacterium | reverse complement strand
AATGCTACTATTATTCCTTTTTTCATGTCGATCTCTGCTCCTATTTTCCATTTTCTCTATTGTATTGCACCCCCCCCAGTTGCATTTTTTTCAAAACGAAAAAAAGACACCGAAGTGTCTTAATTAGCTAAAATGAATCGATATTAATTCTTACTCTTTTGATATTCATATTATAAGCAGCTGCTTGAATCAATGTTCTAATTGCCGTAGCCATTTTTCCACCATGACCAATTACAGCTCCCATATCACTTTCTTGAACGATTATTTCAAGTTGAATAATATCATCATCACCTAAGAATTCTTGAACTCTAACCAAATCTGGTTCTTTAACTAAAGATTTTATTAAATTTTCCGTAAAGGTAATTAATTCTGTATGCATAATTATTTACCTTCTTTTTTAGTAGATTTATATTTAGCCCAAATACCTGTCTTAGATAAAATATTTTTTACTGTATCTGTAGGTTGTGCTCCATTATTTAACCATTTAAGAGCAACTTCTTCATTTACTTTAATATTATCTTCTTTTTTAACGGGATCATATGTACCAATTAATTCAATAAAGCGTCCATCTCTTGGACTTCTTGAATCAGCAGCAACAATTCGATAGAAAGGTTTTTGTTTAGCTCCCATTCTCTTTAATCTCAATTTAACAGCCATCTCTTCTGCCTCCTTTTTCTTTATATAATATTATCAGTTTTAAATATATATGTCAACTATTTTTGGTTGACATAAAAAATAGCATATTGCTATGCTAAATAATTATCATTTACTTCTATAGGTTCTTCATCGACAATCTCTTCATAATCATCATAGTCATCGGAAACGGATACGCGCACCTTAGTATCGCCTACGACTTCAACACCCATTTGTTTTTCGATTGATAAAGTTATCTCATTGCCATTATTTGATACATCAGTTACACTAGGTTGGGAAAGGGATCGGACAATTATTTCCGAATTATTCGTAAGTTTGGCATTTTCCTTTATTCGAACATTCATGACATCGCTATAGTTAAATTTATGAATCATGACGTTGGTCTTCGTATTATTATCATAGGAATACCAAACATTGACATCATATGAACCATTGACTAAAATTGTTCCATTATTTATGATACCACTAAATGAATGATTAATAACCCAACAACCTAAGACATTATTGACATCTTCATTAGTCTTTATTACCTGATTTTCCTTAGTCGTCTTTTTACCTTTACCAATAACTGCTTTTGTCACTATCTCTTTATAATAAGCCATCTAATCACTCCTACTTTAGTGTATGCGCCTATTTATAAAAAGTTCATTTTTAAACGCTTTTCTTTAAAGATATATGCTATAATTTATTTAGGTGATGAGATAGATGAATGATTGTGTATTTTGTAAAATTATTAATAATACGATACCTAGTAAGACGATCTATGAAGATGATTGTGTCAAAGTATTTATGGATGCTAATCCGGATACCAATGGTCATGTATTGATCGTGCCTAAAAGGCATATTGTCGATTTTACCGAATTAGATGATGAAACCGTCAAACATATTAATAAAATTGTTAAGGATTTAAAACCGCGTTTTGATGAAGCTTTGCATCCCGATGGCTATCGCCTAGTCAATAATTATGGCTGCTATCAACTCGTCAAGCATTATCATTTACATATGATTCCCTGCTATGAACCCAAACAAGGACTTATCGATTCCGATGTCATATTTGCCAAATTGACCAAATAAAGAAGTGCCGAAGCACTTTTTATTTTTGCGTTAAAGTAAGCGTCTTTAAAGTTTTAATATATTCCTTATAATAATTAATCGTCACTAAACTATGATTTTCGCGATTATTTTCTATTGAAGAAAGTGAAATATAAGTTTCGAGTAATTTACTTGAACCAATCTTAGTATATTCTAAATATTCATTTTTAGCTTCTTCATCTAATCCTTGTAATTGGAAAGTTCGCGCTAAATAAAAGCGAAATACGGGAAGACCGGTATTAAAATAACCCCATATATAATAATCCTTAGCTTTATCTAGTTCGCCTTCATGCGTAGCTTTAGCCCCACATTCTAAGGCGACATTATAGATCTCTTTCTTCTCTTTATTTAAGCGATTATAGCCATCTTGTTCCCGAATGGCATTTTCCAAATATTCGCGATATATTCCCGATAAATAATCACATGAAAGATAGATCGTCTTGACATCGATTTCATATCCCGCTTCGAGTAAGGAAATTAGACCGGCGACGATTAAGGGATCTTCGACTTTATTTTTGACGAGCGTATTAATCGTTACAACCATTTCGGGATATAGTTTTTCATCGATATAGAAGGCTAAACTGTTTAATGAACGACCAGTTTTTACGTTTTCCACAAAAATCACCTGCAGGTTATAATATCATAAAAAAAGATTCTTTTCAACGTAAAGAATCAATTTGCTTTTGATAATCATCGGACATCGCAATATAGGAGCCAGCAACTAATAAATCGGCATCACTAAGTAATGGCCGCGTATCCTTATTGACGCCCCCATCAAAGCTAAGGCAATAATGGTATTGGTACTCTTCGCGAATTTGTCTTAGTTCACGAAGTTTTTTAGTCGTCTCAACCAACATTTTTTGGCCACCTTGACCGGGATTGACGCCCATTACTAAGACATAATCGAGACGCGATAGATAGGCACTCAAACTTTGAACCGGAGTTTCGGGATTGATAGCTATCCCCGCTTGCATACCCAAGTCGTGAATCTTATGAATTAGGGCAGCAAGATCTTTATCTATTTCATAATGTATAGTGACATACTGCGTATTGAGATGGGATAAGGCTTCCAAATATTTTTCGGGATCCGTTACCATAAGATGGACATCTAAGGGTTTAAAGTCTTGATTAAAGATATCTTTGATCGTCTCGATATCCCACGAGGTATGGGGAACAAACGTGCCATCCATGAGATCGATATGGATAAAATTGGCATCGCTTTTTAAGATCATCTCCAAAGCTTCTTTTAAGGGCCTATTAGTTTTTAAAAAGGAAACTGCTACTTTCATAATTCACCATTTTTTTATAACTTTCATAACGACTGGGCAAGATCTTACCCGCATCTAAATCCTTTAATACTTGACAACCTCGTTCATGAATATGCGTACAATCGCGAAATTCACAGCATTCATTTCGAAATTCCGGGAATGTAAAGCGGATATTTTTTACATCGTCAGAGTCGATATCAAAGGCCGAAAAGCCTGGAGTGTCCGCAATATTGACATCGTTTATCGTAAATAATTCGACATGCCGCGTCGTATGGACGCCACGACCTAAGGCAAGGCTGATATCATGGGTCTTTAAATTTAAATGGGAATCGAGTTGATTCATAAATGTCGATTTCCCCACTCCCGTTTGACCACATAATACGACATTTTTGCCGCGCAAAGTCTTTAAGACGCGATTGGGTTCGGTATTGAGATATGCCTTTATTCCGATATCGTTATAGTATTTGATAATCTTATCATACATATCCTTTTCTTTCGTACTGAGTAAATCGTACTTAGTAAAGACGATAAGAGGCTCGATATCTTTGAGCATGACACTCGTAAGCATCTTATCCAATAAGTTACTGGCAAAATCGGGCCGCTTTAAACTCGTAACGATAATACAGGCATCGACATTGGCAATCATGGGCCTTCTTAGTTCATTTTTGCGCGGTTTAATTTCATTAATACATAAATCCGTAGGACTAAAGACGACTTCATCGCCAACGAGGGGCGTAAGGCGAAGATTCTTAAACTTCCCGCGCGCCCGACATTCGTAGAGGCCATGTTCACTTTTAACCGTATATAAATTGCTAATTATTTTGACTATTTGACCATTCATTATTCGTCAAAATCTCCAACAGGAACATCGTCATCAGTCGTCGTATCACTCGTCTCTTCGGCAATATAGATGCGCAAAGTTTGTCCTTTGACGACCGTCGTTCCCTTCTTTTGACTTTGGTCATATATCGTTCCAGCCGGATATTCATCCGTCTCCGTATAGATCGGTTCCAAGAATTCGACGCCGTACTTTTCACACCATTCTTCGATTTGTTTTAACGTATAATCATTAGTCGTAAAATCCGGATATTCCGTATTCATATCGGGAATAAATAACGTTATCGTATCGCCTTTAGTCAAATGTGTACCCGCTTCCGGTTCCGTGCGAATAATCTCATCGGCATTAAAGTCTCCATCGGCTTCCTCTTCCTTGACTAAGACATATAAATCATACATCTTTTCCAAAACGCCTTTTACCTCGCGATAATTTTGACCTTTAAGGTTTTCTTCGACGATATAGCCATTTTCGCCCGTTGAGACATAAAGCGTTATTTCGGTTCCTTCTTTGACGCTGCGGCCAATTTGGGGACTCGTCTTGACGACATTGCCCGAAGTAATCGTTCCCGAAGATATCTCCTTGGTCTCACTGGAAACGCGCAAATTCAAATCCTTTAAAGTTCGCTCGGCATCGACGACGCTTAAATTAGAGACATCAGGGATCGTAATTTCTTTGACGGCCGTCAACTTGGGAATCAAGAAGACAAGCGTCGTGACAATGACAACTAAGCCGGCAAAGATGGCTGCCAATACTAAAAGGATTTTATTTTCCTTGCGTTTTAAATCTTTTTCCGTAATCTTACGTGTTTTTATTTCATCATCATCTTCTTTTTTATTCTTTTCTTTGGTAACTGGTTTATTGACGACTTTCATCGATTCGACCTTTTTCCGATCGCGTTCATTGTCATCTTCCGGATATTTGAAGACATATTTTGGTTCGCCGACGCGCGAATCCGAAAGGGCCGTCTTCAAATCATCGTGCATCTCCTTGGCATCGGCATAACGATTTTTGACATTTTTGGCCGTCGCCCGCATGATGATATTTTCGATCGATTGGGGAATGCTGGGAAGCTTTTCCCGAATGCTAGGAAATGGCTCTTTGATATGCTTGAGGGCAATTTCGACGGCATTATCGCCGCGGAATGGCAGTTCCCCCGTCAAGAGTTCATACATCAAGATTCCCATCGAATAGACATCGCTTTGAATCGTAGCTCCCTTGCCACTCGCTTGTTCCGGTGGCAAGTAGTGGACACTGCCCATGACGCTGTTGGTTTGGGTAAGTTGTGTCGAATTTAAGGCCATGGCGATGCCAAAGTCCGTGATCTTGATGAGGCCATTTTCCAAAATCATGATATTTTGGGGCTTGATATCGCGATGGATGATATAGGAATCATGAGCTGCCGACATGCCATCGGTTACCTGTAACATGATGTCGACGACTTCCGTCAACGTCAAACTGCCCCGTTTCTTTAAAAGTTGCTTTAAGTGCTTGCCTTCGATATATTCCATGACGATATAATATGAGCCGTTATCTTCGCCGACATCATAGACTTCGACGATATTGGGATGGGATAAAGACGAGGCACTCAAGGCTTCTCTTTGAAAGCGTCTGACAAATTTTTCATCGGTTGCCAAGTCGCCCCGCAAGACTTTAACGGCAACATTGCGGTCTAAAATCGTATCATAAGCAAGATAGACATTGGCCATACCCCCTTCGCCAATCGTCTTGATAATTTGGTAACGATCATTGATTTTTTGCCCTTTCATTACCATTATTTTTCACCACTTTCTTTAACTAAGTAGGCGATTGATATATTATCTTGTCCTCCCCGAACGTTGCACTTCTTGATGAGCTTGATAAGTTTTTCTTCGACAGTCAATCCCTCTTCATTTAATACTCTTTCAATTTGCTCCTTCGTGAGCATATTCGTAAGGCCATCACTCGATAGCATAATTGCTTGAATATCCTTATCGACGACATCAAAGATATCGAGTTCGCATTTATCCGTAGCTCCCAAGGCCTTCATCAACACGTTTTTCTTCGGATGATTAGCCGCTTCACTTTCGGATAAATCTCCCGTTTCGACGAGGAGATTGACGAGCGTATGATCTTTCGTAATCTTATGTAATTTATTATTTTTAAAGACAAAGCCACTGGAATCGCCAATATTGGCAAACATCAAGAAGTCCTTTGTCAACAAGGCCATGACACAGGTCGTTCCAAGGCCCATCGCCTCCGGATGTTCTTCGGAATACTTGATGATATTCGTATTGATTTCGCTGACGTTTTCCTTAAGCCAGTTCACGGCATCTAATTTCGTTCCAATCGTCGATAGAGCTTGGAAGCGACTACCGATTTGGGTAACGACCATCGACGAGGCCACTTCCCCCGCCCGATGACCGCCCATGCCATCGGCGACAATCATCAAATGCTCGCCGGCACTATTCTTGACGATCGTCACGGAGTCCTCATTGTGACTTCGCACCCGACCGGAATCCGTTATATAAAATGATTTCATTTCTCCACCTCATTTGCCCTTAGCTGTCCACAAGCAGCCGCGATATTGCCTCCAAATTCGCGTCGAATCGTCACATTGATATTTAATTCGCGCAATTTATCATAGAAGGCATCGATATTCTTCTTGCTGCTCTTCTTATAGGCTATATGACTAGTTTCATTATAGGGTATCAAATTTACATACACATTTAATCCCTTTAATAAATTGGCCAATTCTACTGCCTCTTTAATACTATCATTTACATTATTAAGCATAACATATTCTATGGTTACTCGTCTATTAGTTTTTGCAATATATCGCTTAATTGCCGCAATTAATTCGGCGATATTATAGGCCCGATTGACCTTCATAATTTTGCTGCGCAATTCGTCGTTGGGCGCATGTAAACTAATTGCCAAATTCGTCTGTAAATCTTCATCGGCGTAAAGGTCGATCTTCGGAACGATGCCACTCGTCGAAACCGTTATATGGCGAGCGCCAATCTCCAAGCCATACGGATTATTGATGATGCGAATAAAGTTCATGACGTTATCGTAATTGTCAAAGGGTTCGCCGATACCCATGATGACGACACTATCGATGCGATCGGCAATGTCATTTTCGATCATGATGATCTGCCGGACCATCTCGCCCGCTTCCAAGTCGCGCACCTTTTTCAAGCGCCCACTTTCACAAAAGGAACAGCCCATATTGCATCCGACTTGACTCGATACACAGACCGAATTGCCATAATCATGGCGCATCAAGACCGCTTCGATCATATTGCCATCGCTCAATAAAAAGAGATATTTATTCGTAAGTTCACTTCTTTGTACATTCTTTAAAGTAAGTAACTCCGTACTAAATTCCTGTGCTAACTTCTCTTGTAGGGCATGGCTTAAATTACTCATGTCGGCAAAGTTAAAGACGCGCTTTTTATAGAGCCATTCAAATATTTGCCGCGCATTAAACTTTTTAGCACCCCAACTTACAAGTATTTCCTCTAAATCACTTTGTTTATAATCAAAGATACTCTTCATGATTCACCTAACATTTCTCTTAAATAAAGAAAAAAGGTCCCTAACCTTCTTTTAACTTGGATTTGACCCGTTTTTCCTCTAAGCCTTCGATCTTCGTATAGTATTCGGTATCCGTTGGCAAATGCTTTTCTTCGAGGCGCGAAGCGATAAATTCACTTACTAATTCATAGATAATCGTAAAACATGGTACGCCGATTAAGAGGCCAATCAAACCAAATAGACCGCCAAATAAGGTAATGGCAAATAAGACCCAAAAGCTTGGCAATCCCGTCGCTTGTTTTTGAATCTTTGGCGTAATTAAATTGCCATCAATTTGTTGTAAGATAATGATAAATAAGATAAAGGTTATCGCCTTCATAGGACTGACGAGACAGATCAAAAGGGCACTCGGTATCGTTCCAATATATGGCCCAAAATAGGGAATTAAATCCGTACAACCGATGATGACGGCAATGAGTAAGGGATACGGAAACCGGAAGATTAACAAGAAGAGAAATGTCATCATCGCCACAATTGACGAATCGCATATCTTGCCGATCATAAAATGGCCAAAGACATGATTGATATGCTTGACTTCACGAATAAAGCGATTGACATTATCGACGTTAAATAGCGAATATAAGAATTTACGTATTTGTGCCGCAAAGAGCGAGGTATTAGCTAGAATATAGACGGCAAAGACCGTGCCAATGACGAAGTTAACGATGAAATTGATAAAGCCGAATATGCCACTACTCAAACTATTGATAGCATTATCGGCCATCGGCAAGACGACATTATTTAGGGCATTCACGATATAGCCCGTAATGGCATCATAGTTATTTAAGACCGATTCTTCTAATTCCGAATTATCGCTCAACCAATGCATGATGATATTCTCTAAATCCTTGACATATGTCGGAATATTGATAATAAGGGATTGAATACTCATGAGTAGTTGGGGAATGATGACGCTGATTAAAGTAGCCAAGACCGCCACGATGACGACGATCGTACAAAAGATACTCAAATTACGACGAACTGTGGCATTCTCTAATTTTGGAAATACTTTCCTTTCAAAGAGATTGACAATGGGATGCATGATATAGGCTAAAACGAGGCCAAAAATTAACGGCATCAAGATCTTGACAATGCGATTGATAAAGGAAAAAAAGGCTGGTAAACGATCGATACAAAAATAAAATAAAATACTAGCCGCAATGACGCCAAAGGCCATCAATCCAATTTGGATAATACGATTTTGTAATAATTTTTTCATCTTATTCACCTACCTAAATTATAAAGGATAATTATTTTTTTGTAAATAAGATTTACGTTAAGAAAAGGGCGAATAAAAAGCCTTATTAACGGTTAAACTATTACGGGTGAAATCATGAACTATTTAGCACTTATTAAAAGTGATTATCAAAATATTACGGATTTAGTTATTAAAAATTTAAAAAACATCGTCATTATCTATTTTGAAACATTGGCCGATCAAAATAAGATAAATGATTATATCTTAAAATTTACAACGATTCATCATATTCCCAAAGATATTAAAAGACTTATTCCTAGTCCCAATGTCAAAGATATCACTTCCTATAAAGATTTGAAATTATATTTAGAGACGGGTTTTACGATTATCTTAAATGGTTCCCAAGCGATCGCGATTGAGACTAAGGTAAATGTGACGCGGGCCATCGAGAAGCCGACCACTGAACCGACGATCTTCGGTCCCAAAGATTCGCTTACGGAAAATTATCAAATCAATTTAGGTCTGATAAAGCGGCGCATCAAATCCCATCATTTAAAGAATGTCAATTCCTATATTGGCAAATATTCGAAGACGCTGATATCGACTCTCTATATCGAGACGATTGCCGAAACTGATCTCGTCGATAAAGTTATCAAAAAACTCAAAAATATCAGCATCGATGGCATCAATGATATCGGCGAATTAAAGCAATTTCTCGTAAATGAAAGCAAGAATGTCTTTCCGGCCTTAAAGATGACCGAGCGGCCAGATGTCATCTCCAAAGCTTTATTGGAAGGCAAAGTCGTAATCCTACTCGATACATCGCCTTATGCCCTCATCGTCCCCTCTTTTTTAGTCGATTTTATCAATCCCGTTGCCGATGATTATACCAAGAGTATCAATATCAATTTTTTAAAGGCCCTTCGCATATTCTGCTTTTTTCTATCGATTATGACGCCGGCCTTCTATGTGGCCGTCACTACTTTTAATCAGGAGACGATACCGACCAATCTCCTCTTAAATTTTCAAAGTCAGCGCAGTACCGTTCCCTTTCCGGCCATCGTCGAGTGCTTAATAACATTAATTATCTGTGAGATCTTGCGAGAAAGCGATACGCGTTTTCCCTCCAGTTATGGTTCGGCCATCTCCATTTTAGGGGCATTAGTCCTAGGTGATGCGGCTGTCGCAGCAGGAATCGTCTCACCCATCATGATCATCGTCGTCGCCACGACATTTATCGCCAGTTTGATATTTACGGACTTGGAAATCATCAATGCCATACGGTATTGGCGCTTCATATTCATCTTCATATGTGCCTTCTATGGCCTTTATGGCATCGGAATTGGCCTCATCTTGCTATTTGCCAATCTAGCTAATTATGAGGTATTCGGAAAACCTTACTTCTATCCGATTACGCCCTTTGATCCAACCTATATAAAGGAGACGTTATTTAAGATGAAAAATACGCGCCGGAGTAAAATCTTGAGTCATAATCATTTTAAGGGGGAAGCATGAAAAAATTAGCTATCATATTTATCTGTCTCTTTGTAACTACCGGTTGCTATAATTACCACGATCTACAGGAAATTGGCATTGCCTCATCCCTCCTCATCGACTATGATGGCGTCTATCTCATTCAAGCCGAAATCTTAAAAGATGAGGATATGATCGAAGTTTATGATGGTCAAGGGAAGACGATTCAAGATGCCCTAAGTAATATCATGATGGGAACCAATCAAACCCTTTATTATGCCCACTTAAATGCCATAATTATCACTAGTCGCGTCAATATCAAAGAAGTCATCGAATATTTTATGCGCAATCCCAATGTCAACAATAACTTCTATGTCGCCATGACGGAATCGACCGATCTATATGAAAAAGAAAATTTTGGCGAGACGATTTTAAATATCTTGGAACGCAACAAAGTCGGCAATTTTTATGAAACGAGTAAAAACCTCTATAATGAAAATCAAGATATGGCCATCCCCGTCATCACCAAAGATAAAAAGATTACCAAAGTCGTAGCTTATCATAATTTAAAGCCCACTTATTATCTCGATATCGCCGATATCAATATCTTAAAAATGCTACGCAATAAAACGGGCAGTACCTTCTCCATATCTTTTCAAGATGGATTACTCAGTACGACGACGAACTCCGCCAAGACAAAGATCAGTTTAGAAGATGACGTCATCAAATTAAAGAGCATGATCGAAGTCAGTCTCGAAGAATATTCGGCATCAGCTAAGACCAATGAGGAAGAAGTTATCGGGGAAATCGAAAAGGCTCTAGCCCAAAATATCAAAGAACAAGAACGCACGTTTTTAGATAATTTGATCAAAAATGATACCGATATTCTCGGTTTTGATAATTTAATATATAATAAAAAGCATAATGTCGATCGCGATTTTAAGACGTATAACTATGAGATTGAAGTGACAGTACGAATCAATAAGAAAGGACAATTATTGCGATGAGGAAAGATTTCAATATTTTAAATTATTTTAATATGCGTTCTCTTTTTCTCGGTATTGGCATTTCCAAAATTCTCATTCAAGCCAACGAATATTTCTATATTAGCATAATCCTCGGAACCATTTTGGGAACGATTATACTTTATCTAATGCGGCATTTTTCCTTAAAGAAGAATATCTTAAATGTCGTCATTGCCGCGTTTTTTATAATTATCGGTCTCAATAATTTGATCAATATGATTTCGACGATGTATTTGACGGAAATGCCCAAAATTATGGTAGGTATTCCCCTTATCTTGTTACTCATATATATCTTGAGCAAGCGCGATGTCGTCATCTTTCGCGTGGGCAATATCCTGTTAGTACTCAATCTCATATTATATATTTTATCTAATCTAGCGTTAATTCCCCTCGTCAGTCTCGATAACTTTTCGTATACGAATACGCCTCTTAGCAATATATTAATTTCGGCTGGCGAGTATGCCCTCTATTCGGCCGTTCCCGTCTTATTGAGCAAGCATGAGGAATATAAGAATATCTCCGTCATCAAGACATATCTCATCTCATCGCTCACTTTGGGCTTATTATTCTTCTTGACCTTTGGCATCCTCGGACCATCTTTAGTTCGCGTCTACCGCTATCCCGAATATGTCATCTTAAAGAAAATATCGATCTTACATTTCTTAGAAAATATCGAAAATATCATCTGCTTTATGTGGATTTTCGATGTATTTATGTTTCTATTGAGTAGTGGCCTTTGTATCAAGCGCATGACGAATAAGCTAACCGTTGCCATATTACTACCCATATTACTAATTATAACGGCCATGTTAAATAGCTTCTACGAGATCGTCGTCGGCATCTATAAATATATCGATCTGGGGATAATCATCGCCTTAATTTTATTATTAGCCGTCAATTGGCATAAAATGCCTAACGATAAAAAATTAGATCAAACATAGGATCTAATTTTTATTTGACCAATTTTTGGAACCAATTAGGCCATAGATAATCGTCATAAGATGAGGTAAGGCCAAGAGATAGGAAAAGTACAAGATGCTTATGGTCTCCGGATTTTGCATTTGAAAGATAATACTTAGGATAAAAGCCAGCGATAGATATATTAGATAAGATACACTATAGGGATTGGGAATATAGCCATCTCGATTGCGTTTTATATAGATAATCGCGCATCCCAAATAAAAGAACGTCAAAAAAAGAAGACAGACGAGTAAATGATCGGAATAGATATTAAAGAAGTAATTGGCAAATAAAAGATAGCCAATGATTAGATTTAAATAACCTATATATTTCATGATAAGACCTCGATCAATTCCTTTAAAACGCGAAGTTCTAAACTCTTAGTCGTAAAGCTGCCCACTTCTTGATGACTATTAACAAGCTGCTTGCGCGATAGCCAATCTCTAATATGAAATTCATAACGCATATTATAAGAATTCTTTACTTCTTCGGGAAATACCATGGACGACATGGCAAGGACATAGATGGCATCCGTATCTTTAAGGGAACAATTATCTTGGGCCAAGGCAACTAATTCTGTGAGCGGTTTGACACTTTGATACTTTGCAATGTATTCCTTTATCTTAATATGCGATTGGGAAAAATGGGTTGCATTAATGGTATCGGCGATTTCATAAAGGGTATTCCGACAATTATCGGTGACTTTTAAGTTATCGATATCTTCGCGCATGGCCGTAATTTTACCCATATAATCATTGACATCTTTAAGATGTATGTCCTCGTTAGCATTCATAAAGATATTGAGGATGAAAATGATCGTCATAATAACGATACATAAAAACATGCCCCAAAAGATATTATTTACTTTTTCCATAATTACCACTATTTAAATAGTAACTAAAATAAGGATAAAAGGCAAGATGCGAAAATAAAAAAAAGACTTATTCAGCCTTTTCTTGTTCTTCTTCATGGAGACGATGGATAATGCGTTCGATATTTTGACCATATTCGACGGATTCATCGAAGGAAAATAACAATTCGGGAGTATGGCGAATATCGATGCGATTGGCAAGGACCGTCCGCAGATAAGGGGCGGCAACTTCTAAGTTCTTTTGCACATCCTTTAGATCTTCATCGCCCATATAGGTATAGTAAACTTTGGCCATTCCCAAATCACTCGTCACATCACAACCCGTAACTGTCACATGTTTTAAGGTTTCATCCTTGGCCTCTAAGAGCATGATACTCGATAGTTCGCGCGCGATTTCACTGGCGATTCGACTGGTTTTAACGCTCATCTTTTGACCTCGACATTGATGTAAGTTTCAAAGACATCGCCCTCTTTTATATCATTATATCCGGCAATCGTTATACCACATTCAAAGCCATTTTTGACTTCTTTGACCGCATCTTTTTCGCGTTGAACAGAGGCAATCTTGCCATCATAGATGATGACGCCATCGCGAATAACCCGGACACTAGCTCCATTTTTAATGACCCCACTCGTAACCATAACGCCGGCAATAGTACCAATTTTCGAGAATTTGAAGAGCTTGCGCACTTCGGCACTACCTTCGACTTGTTCTTCATATTCGGGATCGAGCATACCGCGCATCGCTTGTTCCATATCTTCGACTAATTTATAGATGATGGTATAGAGGTGTAACTCGACATTGTATTCCTTGGCAACTTCTCGCGTCTTATTGCTTGGGACGACATTGAAGCCAATGACAATAGCATTTG
The DNA here is from genome assembly GCA_947598395.1 of uncultured Bacilli bacterium. Classification (GTDB taxonomy): domain Bacteria; phylum Bacillota_I; class Bacilli_A; order RF39; family UBA660; genus CAG-582. The sequence goes on along the minus strand of CANQFG010000018.1, from coordinate 5,787 downwards.
AAGCTTGCGCTAAGACGATATCGCTTTCGGTAATCGTTCCAATACCACTGCGAACGACTTTGATTTTGACGCCTTCGACATCGATTTTTTCCAACGAATTGCGAACGGCCTCTTCCGAACCGCGAACGTCGCATTTTAAGACGACATTGATCTCTTTGACACCCGATTGAATTTGGGCAAATAATTCATCTAAACTCAAGACAGGTCTCTTAGTCTTATTTTCCTTAGCTTGAATGAGACGCTTCTCGGCGATTTCTCGGGCTTCTTTTTCCGATTCAAAAGCCATGAACTTATCGCCAGCGGCCGGATTATCCGATAATCCGGTTATTTCAACGGGCATCGAAGGATAAGCTTCGACGATATCTTGACCTAGATCATTGCGCAATGTCCGAATGCGACCATGCGTCGTACCGACGACAATTGGATCGCCCAAGCGAAGCGTACCATTTTGAATTAAGATGCTGGCAACGCCACCCAAAGCTTTGTCGATTCGCGATTCGATGACCGTTCCGACGGCATAGCGGTTCGGATTGGCCTTTAATTCGCTGACTTCGGCAATGGCAAGAAGGGTTTCGAGTAAGGTATCAACTCCCTCACCAGTCTTAGCACTGATGCGAACGAATGGCACATTTCCACCCCATTCTTCGGGTGTAATATTGCATTCGGCCATCTCCGTCATAACGCGATCGGGATTGGCATTGGGCTTATCGATCTTATTGACGGCAACGACGATCGGTACATCAGCCGCTTTGGCATGATCGATAGCCTCTTTTGTTTGTGGCATAACGCCATCTTCGGCACTGACGATAATGATGACGATATCCGTTACACTAGCACCCCGGGCCCGCATTTCTGTAAAAGCTGCATGACCAGGCGTATCGATAAATGTCAATTTATTGCCCTTATAATCGATTTGATAAGCACCTATATGTTGGGTAATTCCACCAAATTCTTTATCGACAATATGGGAATTGCGAATATAATCGAGCAAAGTCGTCTTGCCATGATCGACATGTCCCATAATCGTTATAACTGGTGGTCTTGCGACTAAACTATCTGCATCATCGATTATTTCATAATTTTCAAAGTTCGAAATATCTTGCGTCTCTTCGCGCTTTAACGTCTTATGATAATCATCGACGATGATCTCCGCTGTTTCATAATCGATACTTTGGGTCAAACTAAGCATCATTCCCAAACCAATTAACTTTTTAACTAATTCGACGCCTTCAATACCTAAGGCACTCGCCAAATCAGCTACACTCATACCTTCATGATAGATGACGACATCGTCCATATTATCCGTCTTATTAGATGTCAATTTTTCTTTATTCTTATACATTTGTTTCTTTTTATTTAAGAAATCTTTATTGGCATTATTTTGATTATCACCTTTATTTTTCTTAACTTTTTCCTTAGAAACTGTATGATTCTTATTTATCGATTTTAAATTATCATCTAACATCAAATCTTCGACGACATCATCGATTGCATCAATCTCTTCAAAATTAAGCTCGGAATCAGAATTGATAAGATTCATACAATTATCCAATTCTACAATGGCATTATCGTCCAACATATCATCTTTGGAACTAACTTTAATTCCCAATTCCTTACATTTATTTAAGACATCTTGAACGGTAAAGTTCATATCTTCCGCATAATCTTGAACACTCATCATGAGTACCACCTCTTCTTTCCTAATTTATTTTTGTTTTAATTTCTTCATAGACTTCATCGGGAATTGTCATCTCCAAGATGCGATCGAGAATATGCTTACTCTTAGCCATCTCGACGACTTCTAATTCCTTTTTGATATAACAGCCATGGCCATTAACTTTTCCCGTTTCATCAACGATAATACCCGAATCCGTCTTTACGATCCGAAGTAATTCCTTTTTGGGTAATTTTTCCTTCGTGACGACACAAGTCCGCATCGGTATTTTTTTCATTATTGATTACCCTCTTCTTGAATTTGGCTCATCGTCTTGACATTGATTTTAAATTTCGTCAATTTGCTAGCAAGGCGAATATTCATACCTTTTTTACCGATAGCCAAACTTAAGTTATCGTCATTGACAATGGCCAAAGCCTCCCGCGTCTTTTCTTCATCGATGATACTGACGATGACATCTTTAGCTGGCGATAGGGCATTCTTAATATATTCGGCATTGTCATCACTATAGAGGACTAAATCAATTTTTTCACCATTTAATTCCTTTAAGATATTGGCAATCCGCGAACCTCTTTCGCCGATACATGTTCCAATTGGATCGACGCGGTCATTAGTCGAAGCAACGGCAACCTTACTGCGAATGCCTGGTTCTCTAGCCACACCCATGAGTTCGATCGTACCATCTTGAAGTTCGGGAATTTCCGATTCAAATAGGCGTTTGACAAAACCATAATGTTTGCGTGTACAAAGAACTAGTGGACCTTTAGTATTGGCTTCAACTTTGGAAATATACACTTTAATACTCGATCCCATCTTAACCGTTTCTCCCGGAATCATTTCCGACTTAGGTAAAATACCGCGCGTCCGCCCCAAATCGACATAGTAATTTTTGGCATCTTCCATGGCGAGAAGTCCAACCATTAATTCATCTTGTTTATCGGAGAACTCTTCAATTATCGAATTACGTTCAGCTTCCCGAATCTTTTGGGTAACGACTTGCTTACAAGTCGAAGCAGCAACCCGACCAAAATCTTTAGGTGTTACTTCCTCTTCGATCGTTTCGCCAACCTTGATATCGGGTACAATCTTTTGGGCATCTTCTAATAGCAATTGCGCATCTTCATTGATCGAAGGTTCTAAATAGACGACATTTCCCTCTTCATCAGTCGTCTCATCACCTTCAATATATTCATCGACGACGACATAATACCGAATTACTTTAAATTCTCCACTCTTGCGATCGATTAAAACTTTGACATTAGTTTTAGAATTATAATTCTTTTTATATGCCGTAATTAAACCTTGTTCCATCGCATCATAGACGGTATCTTCATCGATATTTTTTTCTTCCATGATGTTCTTTAATGCTTTGATAAATTCTTTTCCATTCATAATACTAACCTCTTTCCTTACTCGATATATCTAAAATATATTCTTCATCAATTAAATCATATTCATCTAATATGGGATTAATGGTATTAGTTGCTTCGACAATCGTATCAATATCTAGTCCTGAAGCCCGATCGAGGATGATCTTTAAATAGTTGTATTTGCCCTCTTTTTCCCATGTTATCGAATCAACTTGGATATTCATGTCGGTCATTGGTGGGGTTATTAACTCCCGAATGCGTTCAATTGCTTGTTCCATAGTACCTCCTTAACAATAACAAAAGTGGGAATTTCTGCCCACTTAATAAGTCAAATATAGTATAACAAACTTTATTTTTAATGTAAACCATAAATTTTTATTTACCTTGCGGTTTTAAAATTAAGGTTGGATTTTCCAAAGTAGCTGGTACTACCATATCGATGCCCTTAGCCTCTAATTGGATTTGTAAAATGCGAAGAATCTTGGCAACGCGCCTTGAAAGACCCGATTGACTCATATGAAGGCGCTTGGATATCTCCACTTGTGTACAAGGATATCCTTCAAAGCCAAAAAGAAGTTTGACAATTTGGCAGTCTTGATCGGATAAATTGGTGATGGTTTCATGGATTATTTGTTTTACATTTTCCCAATCATATTCAACTAATAAGCGTTCAATAGGATCTACTTGCGTAGGAATAATCAAATTTTCTAAGTTCATCTTAGCACCATTGTCATCGACTATCTCCCGATCTAAAGATTCCACCAGCGTATTTTTACGATTGGCACGTAAAAACATCAGTATTTCATTTCTAATACACATCCGACAATAAGCAATAAAGTGTCCCCTCTTTAAATCGAAAGTATCGACACTTTTGATGAGGCTCAAGATACCTACCGAAATTAATTCGTCCATATCATAAGGCGTATTCACAAAATTGGTCATTACTTGGTTCAAGACATAACGGATATTATGTTTGATGATATACTCGCGAATAGTTAAATCGCCTGATGCCATTTTTTTAAAACATTCATTTAATTCTTCTTCACTCAAAACTTCGGGAAGTGTTGTCTCTAAGAATAATTTACCATTGCTCATATATATGCCCCTTTGAACAAAATCTTTTTGTATTATACAGCATAACTTTATTTTTGCAAAATTTTATCAATAAAAAAATTCTTACCTAAAAAGTTATAATTATTATATCATTTTAGAAAAAGAATTTTGGCGAAATATAAACAATATTGTTCTTTTATTAATTTTTAGGAGCTAAGACGAGACGCGAACCAGATTTATCATCATTTATAACTCTACGATTTCCAAAATTGAATTGCCCAGCAACAACTCCATGCACATTACATCCACCGCGACCAAACCAAGAATAAGTAGAATTAACAAAGTATGCATGATCTCCATACCAATTATTAAAATAATTAGAATCCGTTTTTCCAGTTATAAAATTTTGAAAGGGTCCAATTTCACCAGTAGCATCTCCTAAAATCATATTTTGATATGATGTATCGCTACTACCACTTTTATATGAATCATAATATTTTTCTGTATATATTTCATCAAAAGTTAACTTACTAAAACCGCTGTGACTATAATTTCCAACAACATAACCAGCTACGTATTCAGACACTCCACCACTCATATCATAAACCCCAGATATATTCCCAGTGGTACTGGCTAGATAGCCAACATTTGTATCCCATTGTTGATTGTAAGCATTATCATCACCCATAATTCCTGGAAAGGTTTGCTGATTTGTAGAAGGTAAGGCAGAATATCCAGTTTTATATGAACTGTTATTATTAACGTTTACTTCACGATTTATTTCATATTTAGAGTGAGATAAATAGGCAACTGCTCCCCATTCCGTATTCTTCATCATATGCGAATCTAAGTCTCGTTCATAATTATATGCTGCTTCAAACATATTTTTTATTGTATTATACCGCCAAGAAAAAACACTCGGTTTTATTACGATTAAATCAGAACTATTACTATTTGTTTGAGCTTGTGCTGTCGATGTTGCTGTTTTATGCCCTGTTTCAAATTTGCCCACCCAAAAGCCATCTACTCCAAAACTTATAAAGGCCGGATGCGTCATATATTCGCCGTTAGAACAATTTTTAATATCACCAGATAAGCCCTGAGAATTGTCTTCATTCATGGGGGTTTTACATGATTCCCCTTCTTTATCTATAGTATCAGTTGTATCAAAGATAATTTCTATCGTATGAACTTTAGCTAAGGATCCCTCGGAATTAGGATTGACGTTCCATAATTTATATTTATATTTAGGTACCCATACAAACATTGATTCTATATTTTTCATATCTATTTCTTGATTATCACTTGGTACTGGCACACCATCATTTAAGATTACTGCATTTGCCCATTTCTTCTCACAATAGTTATACCAATCTGAGTTATTTTTACTTACTTTTGTTATTGTTCCATCATCGCTGATTATGACTGGTATTAATTTTGTTTCATCTCCCAAATTAGGTTCAGCTACATTATTACATGAATCACTAGTGTTCTTATTTCTATATAAATCATTTAAAGCATCACTTACAGTATCAATATCCCATGTTGCATCACTAGCATTAAATTCAATATCTTTGGCATTACACAAACTCAAAGCTACAACACTTATTGTACTTAAAGATAGTCCTAATATAAAAGCTAATATTACTTTCTTCATGTTCATTTTGCTCCTATTTTTCTACTATCTTC
>CANQFG010000017.1 GCA_947598395.1 uncultured Bacilli bacterium | reverse complement strand
AAACATTTTAAATAAAAAAGAGCCCATAACCTAGGTTATTGACCCTTTTAATTTTATAAGTCTAAATCGCGATTTTTAATTTTAGAACTGACGCTTGATATAAATTCCGCAAGTGGTAATGTCTCTTTATCTTCGTGGCCATATAGACGCATGGTAACGGTTTTATTTTCTACTTCGTTATTGCCGATGACTAAGCTAATAGGAATCTTCTTCGTTTGTGATTCGCGCATGCGATATCCCAATTTTTCGTCGCGATCGTCGAGGAGGACGCGGATATCTAATTCCTTTAAAGCAGCGGCTACTTCATGGGCATAGACACTATGATGTTCGTTGCTTACGGGTAAAATAGCGACTTGAACTGGACTTAACCATAGAGGTAAAGCTCCCTTGCGCTCTTCCAAATAATAGGCAATAAAGCGATCGATGCTGCCCAAGATGGCGCGGTGTAAAACGACAGGCGTCTTCTTCGTGCCATCCGAATCGACATAAGTCAAATTAAAGCGCATTGGCAAGCAAAAATCCAATTGACAAGTAGACAACGTATATTCATTGCCAACCGCGGGCTTGACTTGAACATCGAGTTTTGGTCCGTAAAAAGCGGCTTCCCCAACTTTTTCTTCATAGCTAATTCCGATATTATTTAAAACTTCGCGCAAGATATTTTCGGCACTATTCCACATCTCGTCATCGGGATAATACTTGACCTTATCATCAGGATCTCTTAGGGATAACTCAAAGCGATAATTCGTGATACCTAAATCTTTATAGACTTCCAAGATTAAATTGACGACGGATTTAAATTCGCTTTCGATTTGCTCCTTCGTGACAAAGAGATGAGCATCATTTTGGCAGAATGTCCGCGCCCGTTCAATACCCTTTAAAGAGCCACTGGCTTCAAAGCGACAATCGCGAGCTATTTCGCCAATTCTGATCGGTAAATCGCGATAGGAATGAATTTCATTGCCATAAATCATCATATGATGGGGACAATTCATGGGCCGCAAAAAAAACTCCTCGCCTTCGACTTCCATCATCGGAAACATGCTATCCTTATAATGTTCGAGATGTCCACTCGTCCGATAGAGATCGGATGTGCCCAAAGGTGGCGTCAAGACATGTTGATAGCCGAGGCGCTTTTCCTTGCCCTTGATATAATTTTCCAATTCTTCCCATATGATATAGCCATTAGGTAAATACATCGGCAAGCCCTTACCTATTAAATCATGCGTCATAAAGATACCCAATTCTTTGCCCAATTTACGATGATCCCGAATTTTGGCATCCTCGAGCTCTTGTAAATAGGCGGTTAATTCTTCTTCCGTTGGGAAACAAACGCCATAGATCCGTTGCAAGACCTTGTTGGCAACATCTCCCTTCCAATAAGCACCACTAAATTTTAGCAATTTAAAATTCTTACATTCCTTGACCGAATCGACATGAGGTCCCCGACAAAGATCCGTAAAATCCCCTTGGCTATAGATCGAAATAGTCGTCGTATCCTCATCCATGCGCGTAATTAAATCGATCTTATAGGGATCATCTTTAAACATCTCTAAAGCTTCTTTTTTGCTAATTTCGTGCCGAATAATCTTCTTGCCATCTTTGGCAATTTTTTTCATTTCCCGTTCGATGGCGACGATATCCTCATCGTTGATAACCTTATCTCCTAAATCGATATCATAGTAAAATCCCGTTTCGACAACTGGACCAACCCAAAATTTGGCATTTGGCCATAAATGTTTGACCGCTTGAGCCATCATATGTGCACAACTATGATTCAACACATTTAATCTTTCATCTTCTTTAAAATTTACCATAAACTTTCCTTCTCTCTTTATTGATTTTTTGCTTCTTTAATAATTCAGGACGAATATAAGGGGCCAATCGCTTCCGTTTTTCCGTACTTTTAAAATCACTTACTAATAAGATATTCCCCGTCATGATATCCCATTCCGTCACCATGCCAAATGGAACGCGTTCGATATAGGGAATTCCCAACATCGTAATATCTTGATGTGTTGCCCGAACGCGCTTTAAGCGTTCGACTTGTTCAAAGGGAATAACGCCAACAAAATTATTTAAAAATTCCTCCATCGTTATTCCCCGATAAGCATCGATATCGACATGTTTCATCTTTATTCCCCCCTGAAACAAAAAAAGAGCATGGCTAAGGAGTGCTCACGCACGGTACCATCCTCTTATTAACTCAATTAAATATAACGGTTAAAACCGGAGTTGATTGGACTCTCTAAAAGGTAGTAACTTTTAAATTTCTCTATCTATTTCCACCAACCTAGACTCTCTTTAAGAAAAATATTTAAAAATCGTATCCTTTATCACTGATTTCAAAGTTATAATAACACATTAAAAATACGGTGTCAATTCACTTTTTAGATAATTTAATGCATAGTAATTATCCCCTAAGTATGCTATATTAATAATAGGAGGATTTGATAATATGAATTCGAACATTATTTTTAGATTAACTAAAAATACGATTATCATTTCGCAAATCCGCAAAGATGTCGATTATAAAAGTTTAAATAATACGAATGTCATCGATATCAAAGAATTAAAGTTTTCGATCGATTATATCCTCCACAATAGCGAATTAGTAGCTAATTTCTTAAATGTCGTCATTATCAAAAATAATATCTCAATCGTCCAAATCAATAATATGGAAATAGCCAAATTCGTCATGGATTTAATCAATACGTGGGACCATATTACCAAACTGATCTTTAAACCCGATAAGAATATCGAATTAGATGTCTTCTTTAAAATTCTTGACAATAATTACATCCGCGAAATCGAGTGTTATACCTTAGCTAATGCCTTAATTGAACGCTTAGATATGAATAAAAATATTCACGTCATTACCCGAGAACAAAATAATTTTTTATCCGATTTTATGAAGGATAATATTCTAAATAGTTATTCGGATATCTATGATAAAAAAGTTCTCGTCATCAAAACAAATTTTAAAGAAGTCGATATCGAAGATTTTAAGACCTTCATTGCCTTTAATAATAATTTAAAACTCATTAAAATCGTTTCCTTTTCCGAAGAATTAATGACGGTCATAATCAAAGAATTAGTCACCTTTCAAAAGCAAAATATCGTCATTGAAATCGATGAAAAGAACAATGATTTAGATGCTATCTTTAAAGTCGTCAATCATTTAAAGAAAGCCTATCATAATTATTTAGAACTCAATAATATCAAATTTAAACTTAATTATTCCAAGCAATATCGCGAATCAAATTTTTTTAAAGAGTTAAATTTCATAACCCTAAAATATATCTTTCTCATCATCGTCCTCATCAGTTTTAGCTTTATTGGCATCAATTATTGGCGCCAATATCGCGATCAAATAAAGATCGACAAACAGATTAATGAAATCAATGAAATTCTAACTGATGCCGAAGTCCATGAGACTTTAGATGATAATGAAACGGATATCGAATATATCGATGAAACCGACATAACGACGACTACGAAGAAAAAGTCGACTTATAAGTCGGTCTATTATACGAATTTTGAACAAGTATTCGACAAATTACTAGCCAAAAATAGCGACACGGTTGGATGGCTTAAGGTCAACGATACGAAAATCGATTATCCGGTCGTCCAAGGGAAAACCAATTCCTATTATTTGAATCGCGATTTTAACAAGAAGAAAAATAGCATGGGTTGGATATTCATGGATTACCGCAATGATCCTGTGAGTTTAAGCAAAAATACGATCATCTATGGCCATAATATCAAAGCGGGTATCATGTTTGGTACATTAAAATATATGCTCAATAGCAGTTGGTATAAAGATAAGCAAAATCAAATAATTACCTTCAATACTACCGATAAAAATATGCGCTGGCAGATATTCTCCATCTATCGCATACCCGAAACCGATGATTATTTAAAGACGGACTTCGAAAGCGATGACGAATATCAAAAGTTCTTGGATATGTTAAAAAACCGCAGTATCTATAACTTCAACGTCGATGTCAATCCCACGAGTAAAATACTTACCCTATCGACTTGCAATAATCACGTCAATCGGACGGTTATTCATGCCGTATTAATTAACGATGAAGATCAAAAAAAATAGAAGAAATGGCATCTTCTATTTTTTATTTCATCATATCGGTTTTTAAACGTGGAAGTTCGATAATATCCTCTTTCAATCGTGGAAGTTCGATAACTGGTTCTTCGACGATCTTATCACTTTTAATCGTTACTTTTTCGATTACTAACATATCGATCTTATAGATGATTAAGCCACAGATCCAAATGACAAAGATACCCATAGCCAATTCATATAAACTCATCAAAGCGGGATTAGAGAATACACTAAATTCATCAAAATCAATCTTATAAGTATTGATATATTCGATAATCGTCAAGAGAATAAAGGATAATGATATTGGGACAATACTATTCACTAATTTTAAAATTCTATTTCTACTCTTGATAAAGGTCAAAGCCATAATACCAAAAGCAAGACCCATAATAATGGTAAATTCTAAAGTTGTTGGAAAGTAGACAATACCGATGATCTTCGTCGAAACATTATCGATAAAGATTTTTATCGTCGAAATATAATTGGTAATATAGAACATTAAGATTATTAAACTAGCTCCTAAGCAGGTATTTTTAACCATTTTAGAATTTATTTTCTTGTTAAATATTAAATAGACTAATAAGACAAGAGCTTCAAGACCAATTAAGACCATCGTCTTAGAATTGATTAACGTCTTAAAAGCATTGCTCATAATTTCAATAAAAGATAATTCTGGCATATTATTTCCTCCTAATCAATATGATCTAATTCAAAGATAAAGACCGTTTGGCTTTTCTTATCATTTCTCGTACAGGTAATGAGGGTCAAAGTATTTATCTCCCCATTCCGTAAAATTTTTATCGTTCCGTTTTTAGGTACGTTATAACGGTTAACTAGCTTATAGGTATAGACATGACCATTATAGGTAACTAACGCCTCCGCACCATCTTTAAGTTTATATAACTTATCAAAGAAAGATACGCTGCTGTTACCCCGATGGGCAGCTAATATCAAGTTGCCATTTTCGACATCGGGCATAGTCGATCCCTTTATAACCGTCACATTATAGCTTATCGAGTTATATTTCGAGTTTATATCGACAAAACCCCGTTTAATATTGACGTCGGGAACATTGAGATAGCCAATATAGCTATAGTCTGTCCCCTTTTTAGTACTCGAAGTTTTTTCTTCGGAAACGGGTTCCGTCACTCCCTCTAAGTTATCGTCATCTATTTCCTCTAAGGATTCGGATACCTCTACAATTTGTTCCATTAAACCACGGTTCTTATAATCAAACAAATTGTTCTTAATACTAGCGAAATATGTATAAAAGATCATGCATAATCCGCTAAAACAGAAAAGAATACTAAGGGTTATCTTAGCATTCTTTGATAGTCTTTTTAGCACAAGCTACACCACCAATTAATAGTGCAATTCCGCCAATAATAAGTAATGTTTGATTGGCATCCGTAGCTGGAACATTGACTACTTCTTCCTTCTTTGGTGTATTGTAATATGTGACTATTACACTATCTTGATAATCCCCTGATTTATCCTTAATTTGTAAAGTTCCATCCTCCATAATTTGGAAATAGATAACTTCTTTGCTCAATACATAACCATCTGGTGCTTTAACTTCTGATAGAGTATATTCACCAGGTTTTAAAGTCGTTTGATAGACACTACCCGTCGTCGTAAATTCATCGATCGTCTTGCCTTGGCTATCCTTAATAACTAAGGTTGCCCCACTGACATATTTTTCAGTTTTTGAATCCTTTTTGGCAAAGCTTACGACATCGAGTAATTCGTTAATCATAACGACGCGATCGACGACGACATAAGTACCCTTTTCATTCTTAACATATAGTGATCCACTTTCATCGAGCATGAAATAGATCGTCGTCTTACTCAATTTATAACCATCTGGTGCAATCGTTTCCGTCAAAGTATATTTACCAGGTTGCAAAGTTATATGATGTGGATCTTTCGTTGAAACCCAACTTTCGATCGTCTTACCATTTTCATCTTTGACAACTAAAGTAGCACCTTCAACTTCATTGGCTTGCGTAATATCCGTCTTGCTAATATCAATAGTATATTTATCTCTTTTGGCAACTGTCATTTTAATTGAAGTCGAAATTTCCTTTATTTCATCTAATGGATCTTGGAATAACATCTTTTGATAACTATCATTATAGAAATAATAGAATGGCGTTTGTTTTTCATATTCGCCGGTGACATCCATGGTAACCGTTACTTGTTTACCAGCAGGTACCCCACTGACCGGAATTCGAACGATGACACCATTTTCACTCTTGACGACTTGGGAACCAATAGGTGCATTCGTCAAGCGATAATTTTCATTACCCTTAAGATTTTCGGCATAGACTTTAATTTCACTTGATACATAATAACCATCTTTTTCAATGAAGGTTACTTTATCTTGACTCAATTCAAGTCTAGCTTTCTTTTCTTGATATTTTTTAGCTCCATCGTATAGTTTATAGATTTCTCTACTAACTTCTTCGGTATCTTTATGAACTAAGATATATTTTTTAACGTCACTTACTAAGTTAAAGTTCGTTTGCGTTAGATAATCATCGTAATACCATACGGCTATTTGGGCAATATAGAAATCCTTATCTTTATCTCCCGTATTTGGCAAGTTATTTAAGATATATAAATATCCGGGATCAACTGCCTCTTTCTTACTGAACTTAATGCCTCCACCATAAGTAGCAGACATATTCATACAGTAAATATAATATTTTCCACCTTCAGCTGTTTTGACAATAACAGGAAAGTTTTCAATATATTCTACTTCTCTAATTCCATCAGATACTACAGAATCAGGTAAAGTAGTTGCCGCATTAACCGAATTAATACCGGCAAACAACATTGTTGCAATAATCATCAATATAGCTATGAAACTAAATTTCTTTTTCATACTATCCCCCCTAAAGACGCCGTCTATTTTAACACAAAAGTAAAATAAATGCAAATTTTTTCCATAATTTTATGCAAATAGGATTATTTTTGCGCTTTTTCGCCAATATTCCGGGCTTTTTTAGGCCAAAATATTGAGAATATTATCGCCTTTTATCTTCAATTTTGCAAGTAAAAGCTATTGCACTACCCAAAAAAGTATGTTATATTTATAAGGCAATGGATCTTTAGCTCAGTTGGTTAGAGCATCCGGCTCATAACCGGGCGGTCGTAGGTTCGAGTCCTACAAGATCCACCATTTATTTTGCAGGTATGGCGAAATTGGCAGACGCGCTAGACTTAGGATCTAGTGGAGCACTCCGTGCAGGTTCAAGTCCTGTTACCTGCACCATTTAGATTAACGAAAGCCCTTAAAAAAAGGGCTTTTTCCATGGTAAATTTTACGTTTTTTGACATTTTTTACTCTCATTTCGTATATTTCGGAGTAATTTTGGAGTAATTTTTGCGACAGATTTATGAGTAAAAATTGAAGCTAAAAATACAACTTGATAAAGATAAGCTTTTATGTTATCATGAATATGTCAAGGAAACTTGCATAAAATAAAAAAGGAACATTCAATATTGCAGTGTTGAGTGTTACCCAATAATTTGTGTAGCACCTAATTCAAACTGTTTGAGTTAGGTGCACTTTTATTTTAGAATTACGAAAAGTAATGCTATAAGTAAAAGGATGACAACGATTAAAGCAAAGATTAAAAAATCTTTCTTATTCATCAAGCATCACCTCCAGTCTATAAAGATAGAGGCAGCACCCAACTATTAAATGTTCCTAATAAAATTATATCAAACGTTTGTTCTTTATTCAAACACTTTTGCATTAAATTTATGACAATTTAGAAAACACCCTCGCATAAGGAGATAAACTATTAAACAAATATATAACAAATTGGTAAGAGATAAAATACCTTAAATATTTAAATCAAATGGAGAGGAACCAATTTTTCCTTAATGAAAAAGACAACTAAATATATTTTAGAACATGTTGATATCACTTCTTTAGAAATCTGAACTAACTGATCACATTAGTAATGAATTTTATGCTTTTGAATTTATGTTAGAGCAAAAAATAAGCGGGAGAAAAAAAGGAAAGCGACTTGTAAAAAGGCCGTTTTTATATTATTATGTATTTGTCAAGGAAACTTGCATAAAATAAAAAAGGAAGACTTAACTTTGCCGAGTTGAGTACTTACCTAAGTTTGGTTAAGCACTTAATCTATGCTAGATTGAGTGCTATTTCTTTATACATAGAATCAATACAGAGACTATTAAAAAAATGTAGATCACCTTTTTATGTCTACATTTTTTGTTGCACCATTTATCAATTTTTTTAATCTTTAAATTGCTCTTTTTCCCAACGAGCAAAGATGCCACATGGCAATACAAGATCACTATCTTTCATGGGTAACCCTACTTCATCGCTAGTAATATATCCATTATATTTAGCTTTGACCGTAAGTTTTAAAATATCTTCTAAGACATTCATCGAAAGGCCCGTCGTATACGAATTTATCAAAAACATTAGAGGATCATCACTTAATAATTCTGTACAAAGTTTTACTAAATTATATAGATCCGTTTCAATATTCCATATTTCTTTATTGCTTCCGCGACCAAAAGATGGCGGATCCATGATGATAATATCATATTTATGGCCTCGGCGAATTTCTCTTTCGACAAATTTTAAGACATCATCAACGATAAATCTAATAGGTTTATCGGCTAAGTTAGATGAGCGAACATTTTCTTTGGCCCAATCGACCATACCACGGGATGAATCGACATGGACAACACTCGCTCCTTTGGATAAAGCCGCAATACTTGCTCCACCGGTATAGGCAAACAGATTCAAAACGGAAACTTCTCTTTTCGCATGAGCAATTTTTTCCCGAAGGATATTCCAATTATATGCTTGCTCGGGAAATAATCCCGTATGTTTAAAACCCATAAGTTTGAGGTTAAAAGTCATATCGCGATAATTTATTTGCCACGTCGTCGGCATATTATTATTGAAAATATGCCACTCGCCACCACCCGTATTACTTCGTTGATATTTTGCATCTACACTATCCCATAAGGAAGGTCTTGTCTTATAATTCCAAATAATTTGAGGATCGGGCCGCGATAATATTACTTCATTCCAACGCTCGAGTTTTTGCCCATTTGCCATATCAAGTAGTTCATATTCGGAAAAATCATTGACAATTTTCATAATTCACCTATTTTAATTTGATCTTTTTTAGGAATCGTTTGGATTTTAACATACATTTTAAACCATAATTCAAAGCATTTAAGATACCCAATGAGATAAAGAAGAAACCTAACATAATCGTTTGTAATACTGAATCATCGAATAAATTAAAGGCAATGGTAATGCCAATAATGGCAAATATTATCAAGAACATCGTCTCGATATAAAAATAGGCATCGTTATGATCGTGATAATAATCAATCGTAAATAGTTTAATAGCCGCATAAGCTGTTACAAAGATAATAAGCGAAGTTGCCAAAGCCATCGATTCGGGAAAAACCAATAATAACATCGTATTAACTACGCCAATTAATGAAGACATAATCGTTATATAGATAGGCTCATCATTGGGATTCCTTTTAACTAAGACATATTCGCCAAATTTGACTACGGATACGACTAATAAAGCACTTAAAAGCAAATCATTGGAATTGATATTATGCATTTTATCAACACCATAATATGATGGAATAGTTATATATAAAATACCCATTAAAAATATTAGTGCTGAACTGATAATACCAACAAAAAAACTCTTTTTATTCTTACTCATATAAAACACTTCCTCTATAATTAAATAGTACTTTAACCGACGAAAAAAGTCAATTATTTGTTGTATTTTAATATTAATAATTATAAAATTATTAGTGAAAGGAGTAGATTCGAAATGATTTATATTTTGTTGATTTTAATTCTTTGTCTTATCCTATGTTCTATTCGACAAATAAACGAATTTGAAAGGGGTATTCTCTTCCAATTCGGAAAGTTTAAAAGAATTATGAATCCGGGTTGGCGATTAGTTTTACCAATTATTCAATCTTATAGTAAAGTGGATATTCGAACGAAAGCGGTCGATGTTCCCGAACAAGATGCGATTACCAAAGATAATGTTTCGATTCGCATCAATGCCGTAATTTATTATAAGGTATTTGATGCGGCTAAAGCCGTCATTGCCGTTGAACATTTTCAATATGCCGTTTCCCAACTTGCCCAAACGACGATGCGAAATGCGGTTGGAGCTGTCTCTTTAGACGAATTGCTAACCGAAAGAGATAAGATTTCTTCCGAAATATGTAAGATAATCGATGAAGCTACGGACCCATGGGGAATTAAAGTCGAGAATGTCGAATTAAAAGATGTCAAATTGCCAGAGGAAATGCAACGAGTAATTGCCAAAGTAGCCGAAGCCGAACGGGAAAAACAAGCGGTCATTACTAAATCGGTGGGCGAAAAAGAATCTGCCAATAACCTTGCCGAAGCTGCGAAAATTATGAGTCAAACACCTGGTGCTCTTCATTTGCGCACGCTTGCGACTTTAAATGATGTATCTTCAGATCAATCGAATACGATTATCTTTGCCATTCCGATCGAAGTTTTAAATGCCTTTGGCCAAAATAATATGCAAAAAGTAGCCGAAAAGATTATCGATAAGAAAGATAAATAAAACAACAATTTTTTAAACATCAAAAAAGGGAAAAGTTACCATGCTTTTCTCTTTTTATATTTGCATATTTTAAAGTTTCAATTATTTATTAGGATCAATTAGAATTTTTATCGAATCACTATTGCCACTGGTCAACTCTTCAAAGGCGGCTTGAACTTCTTCTAATGTTACCGTCTTATCGACAAATTTCATCATATCGATTTGCTTATTGGCCATTAGATCAATACAGGTTTTAAATTCCTCTTTCGTATAGGCAATGGCTCCTTTAAGGGTCAATTCATGCATGACGCCAATTGTCAATGGAATTGTTATTGGGTCCAAAGATACGCCGACGAGTATGACTTCGCCTCCCGTTTTAACGGCCAACAAAGAACTACTGACCGCTGCAGAATTTCCACAACATTCGATGACTTTATCAAAGCCACCTTCCGTCTTCGTCATGACTTTATTTAAAAATTCGGGATCGCGAGCATCAAACCATTCATTGGCAACACCTAATTTGACCGCTTTTTCACCACGCGCGGCATTAGTCTCCGAAACAGCGACATAACTAGCACCTTCTTTTAAGGCAAACATCGCCGATACTAAGCCAATAATTCCGCCACCGATAACTAATACTTTATCGCCAACTTTAATATCGGCAAGATGAATGGCATGCAAGCCAACCGCCGTTGGTTCAACCATAGCTCCCTCTTCGTCTTTCATGCCATCAGGAATCTTATAGACCATATCACTCCGAACGGCAATCTCCTTGCTATAAGCTCCCGGATTATCGAGAGATAAACCAGTGGCATGCGTCCATGTCTCTAAGCAAAATTGCGGATTTCCCGTAAGACAAGCCTCGCAATGACCACAAGGACTTATTGGCAAGGCCGTTACCCGATCACCAACGTGCAAATCACTGCGATTTCCCGGATCGACTACCTCGCCACAAAATTCATGGCCCATTACTAAACCGACGGGTTCGCCCGATTCAAAATAATGCAAATCAGAACCACAAATACCCGCCTTTTTAATTGCGACAATTACCCGTTTTCCATCCTTAACTGGTTCGGCAATTTCATCAACTATAAATTTTCTTTTTCCATCTATTTTTACACTTTTCATAATGTTCTCCTTATTTTTAGTATAGCATATATATTCACAATCATTAATTGTCTTTACATCATGTTTACTAAAAATAAGTTTTTTTAATTCATAAATAATTTACGATATTGTTTTTCTCGATGTCTTAAGGTAATATCTGGTGCTTTCATCTCTAAAAATTCAACAACCAATTCATGCATTTCTTCATTGCTTAAATCGAGTATTTGATGTTCCATTTTATAACCGATAACCATATTCATAAATTCTTTAATATATGGATATCTTTCCAAATTACCACTCATCTTTATTTTGCGTTCATAAGTACTCGTTTTATAAAAAGAAATCGTCTCTTTATTAACTTCATCATCACTATCTAAAATTATTATTTCACCTCTAGCTTCGCGTTCAGAGATATTTATGATATCTTTATCAGCATAATGATCGAGCTTTACGTTTTCTAAAACAAGAATTTTTATATATTTCTTAATATCATTTTCTATCCAATTATAACGTGACCTAATAGCTTTTTCTTTGGTAGTACAATACGTATCTTGATAGACATATCTTTCACTTTCAAATGCACTTACAATATCAGCTAAAGCGTTACCAAGTTGAAGATCGTCAAAGCATGAGTATGCTTGAACTGTCTTACAATATGCATCGATAGAACTATTATATTCGCGTAATTCTTGATGTTTACTCATCATCTTTTTGGCATATTTATCCATTAATTGCTTTTTTAAAATTTCTAATTCAGCAGCTTTTTCTTTTTCAAGATTTTGAATTTCCAATATACATTGATCTCGTTCGGCATTTCTTTGTTCTAATTCTTTAATAATATCCATGACTAATCACCTATTGCATATTGTATCACAGATTCTATTAAAGTCACATTTATTTTTAATTAGCTGGGGATAGAACAATACGGAAGCTAAGGCCACCTGCACTTGCACCATTATTTCTATGAAAAAAGAATATACCACTAGTAAATCCACCACTATAAGCTCCTCCACGATGAAACCAAGGATTAGATGAATCAGCAAAACCAGAAACATCGGCATACCAACTATTATGCCAATTTTTAATATTATTAGAATCAGCATAGTAACTAAATGGCCCCATTTCACCCGTGGCATCTCCTAGTATCATATTACTATAAGAAGTATCATTACTATCACTCTTATATACATCAAAATATTTTTTTAAAGTGTCCATTCCATCTGATTCATAATTAAACCCACTACTACCTAGGTTGCTTTCAATATAAGCTGCCATGTATTCCCAAGACCCGCCACTCATATCATATATTCCTGTAATATTTCCTGTTGTACTGGCTGTAGATCCACTTTCCTTATTCCACAGAGTATTGTATTCTGATCCGTCTCCATTTTCACCAGGATATTTACTTTGATCTGTAGTTGGCAGTGCTGCATAGCCAGTTTTATATTGACTATTATTATTTATTGTAATTTCTTTATTTATTCCAAATATTGAATGGCTTAGATAAGCTACTGCTCCCCATTCTGTATTCTTCATCATATGTGAATTTAATGTACTTTCGTAATTTTTTGATGCATTGAATATATTCTTTACAGTATTGCTTCGCCATGAGTAAACATTCGGTTTGATAATTATTTTTTTTTGATCATCATTTAAAAATTGCTCTGCGTGAGTACTAGTGTCAGCATCTTTATATCCCGTTTCAAATTTACCAACCCAGAAGCCATCTACGCCAAATGAGATAAATGCTGGGTGCGTCATATATTCTCCGTTATTGCAACTTCCAGTATTTCCAGATAATCCTTGGGTATTATCATCGTTCATTGGTGATTTACATGAGACACCCTCTACGTCTTCAGTATTTGTTTTATCAAAAACTATTTCTATGGAATGGGCATTATATAATGGCTCTGTTACATTTACATTCCATAAACGATATTTATACTTTGGTATCCACACAAACATTGCTTCAATGTCGTCCATACTTATTTGTTCATTTTCTCCATAAGTTTTTAATGGAGATTCTTTTAAGATAACCGCATTAGCCCATTTTTTAGTACAGTAATCATACCAATCTTCATTGGCTTTACTTACTTTCGTAACATTTCCATTTTCATCAATAGTTACTGGGATTAATTTTGTCCCATCACCTAAATTTGGTGTTGCTACACTTTTACATGAAGTATCAGCAATATATTCAACCGGTTCTTCTTCTCTTTCACTTGGATTTACGGTTAAACTACACTTAAACTTTTCTTCAAGTTCCGTTGTACTCACTTTCTTTAGTTCGACTGTTATTGTCCCTTTTCGACTTTCTTGTGCTTTTACTGTTAAAGTTTTAGGACTCGGTTTTATTTCTGTATATTCACTAGTTTGAATGTCAGATATATTTCCGTCATCATCTACTCTTTCACATTTGATAGCTACAGTAGCATCATATTGTTTACTATTGTTCATTACTTGATATTCTAAGATACTTTTATCACCTAATGTACTTAGATCTTTTGTTTCAAAGGTTATACTTTTCTTGTCAGTTGGTTCAATTAAATCTTCACCTTTTACTACGCCATCAAGGATTGCTTCACTAAATATGACATCAAAATCATCGTTATCATATCCATATTTTATTGTTCCTGTTATAGTTAAAGTTGTTGCTACAGCTGCAAATCCTATACTCATTAAGATTAATGCTATTATTATTCCTCTTTTTTTCATGTCGATCTCTGCTCCTATTTTTCATTTTCTCTATTGTATTGCACCCCCCCCCAGTTGCATTTTTTTCAAAATAAAAAAGGCTTTTTTTAGTCCTTAATTATTTTGTGTTCCAAGATAAGTTATAACAGCTTTTCCAGCGCTTTCATTAATTCCTGGCGTTATAACAATATCTGTAAAAATTTTTCCCGAGTAATGGTTTGGATTATCAATTATTGTCGAATCAGAATCTGATTTAACAGATTTACATCCATTGCATCCAGATACATATGATGTTCCACCAGTACCAGATTGATCTGTACCACCAGGATCTCCAGCAAAAAAGCCACCTCCGCCGCCTCCGCCTTTTACAGATGCTGCTGGACTAAATAAGGTTAAAGAAGTAATGGTAATATTTCCTCCATCTCCACCATTTGTATACCACCCAGCTCCGCCGCCACCACCAGCTACCATGATTCGTGCATTAATATTAGCATTAGCGCTTTCTAAAGCATTGCCCTTATATCGTACATCGGTTGCACCTCCGCCACCGGCATACGTATAGGTGCCTTCGCTTCCAACATAGGAACCAGCTTTACCTCCGCCATTATAGCCACCACTTGTTCCACTTGCAAGACCTCCAACATAAATTTCAAGTACCTCACCTTTCTTTAAGTTGATTATTCCCGAAACATAGCCTCCTTTTCCACCTTTGTTAGAAACTCTATTTTGATAACTATAGTCTCCTCCACGAGAACCCCACAATTCGATTTTATAGGTAGCAGAAACGGGAACGACAAATTCTTCAGGTTTACCAGTGAAATTAAAAGTTTTTGAAATTGTATTTTTCAAATATTCGGAAATTTCTTCAGATAATTCCAAATTTCCATTACCTTGATATAAATCATTTAAGGCATCTTCCACAGTATCGACGTCCCAACTTGTATCACTTGCTTTATATTCGATATCTTTGGCATTGCATAAATTCAAAGCTACGACACTTATTGTACTTAAAGATAGTCCTAATAATATTCCCAAAATTACTTTCTTCATGTTCATTTTGCTCCTATTTTTCTACTATCTTCAATGTATCGCACCCCCCCCCAGTTGCATTAAAAAAGCGCCGAAAAGCAGGCACAAAATGAGGAATGTACTAATTTATTTTTTCCTCATTTAATTTGTAACAATCTCCCAATTTAGTAAAATTACAAACTTGTTTATATGATTCACTCGAGAGATTAAAGGCCGAATCGCGATATACTCGAATCGTCGAGCTATCGACATCGATCTCGCCATATTTCGTTATATTATAACCCGTTATCATGAAAAGACTATTATGAATATAAAGATAATAATTAGCTTTTGAACTGCGATTATCGACTAAGATATAACCATGAAGATCATTTTTAGTAATACCTAAATCATCATTAATATCATATATGTATACGACACTATTACGTTTTTTAGTATTAAAGTCATTCATAGCTACTTCTAAAACTTCTTCGACATCGATCTTAAAATTTTTCTCTCCGCCATGTTCCATATACTTTAAATCATTAAAATCATGGCAATCTTTTTGGGTATATAACGCACATACTTCATTGCTCGTTAGATCCCTTTGCTTATCTTCAAGATTATTAACTATTGGCTTTCTTTCCGAATAATTAAAATTTTTTAATAAATATGCATCATTCCATAACGTATAAATATATTTTAAATCACTGATATCTTGAGCATCAATTACTACATAACCCACATAAAGAGTATCGATATTTTTTAAAGATAAAAGATAAATACCAGCTGTATTTATACCATTTATACTATCGACTTTTTTAAGTATCTCCTGATGTAATTTAGATATATTGGCAATAAATAATTCCTTTTTAGAGATATTACTTGCTACTTGTAAAGTACCCTTTAAATTAGTAAGTTCGCCCTCTTTCATCGCTTTAAAAGAAATCTTAAGATATAAAGTTTTATGACTATTTATTTGGATATTATAACCAATATTTTCATTTTCAAGAGTTTGTTCATCAAATAGAGTTTGATAAGACTCATCATCATCACTAGCTAATATCGAATAAACCAGTAATTCATTACTTACCTCATGATCTTTTAAATTAATAGCAAAGACAATATCTTCATCATTATTATTGACTATTTTAATCTTTTTTACATAAGTATTACCATAGGCAATATCTGTATTTATTTTAGCTCTTTCAAAATATGTTACATCTAAAGTTTGACCATTGATATCTTCGAGGATATTGATATCGTGATTAAAGATATTTTCCCCTTCATTAGGCCATAAAAAAGAGATACTTACAATGAATACTAATATAGTAATGATAAGAATTATAAAGCTCATAAAAGGATGTTTTTTCATTGCTTCACCTATCATTAATTATATATTAGATTATTTCATTTAACAAGTATTCTAGTCTTTAACTTTAAAAACTAAAGTTACGATAAAGGCAATTATAACGGCACTGACAATACCAACAGAAACACTGCCTAACATTTTTAGTACTCCTTCTTCGATCGCGGCTTTATATAATGTATTGCCAAAAGACATGATGACGACATTGGCTCCATATCCGACTTTAGCAATGATTTTATCATAGATACCTAAGAATCCTAAGAAAGCCCCAATACTGACAAATAAAGAGGTTATATGCCCACTAGTTAGACATGTATGATCTTTAATAATTTGGGCAATTAAGCAAATTAAACCCGTAAAGATAAACGATTTAAAAATCATTTTAACACCTCGATTTCCACCGCATGGGCGATTGATGGTATGGCATTTTTTTGATTGACTAAAGTTGGATTATGCAAAGCTCCCGTAGCTACTAATAATATGCGTTTATTTTTTTTACTCTTTAAAATTTTATTAAAGAAGACTAATGGTAAGACCGATGGCCCACTGCCACCCGTATATTTATTTTGATTACTTTTATAAAGTAAAGAACCCGCATCACTTAAATTATTTAAATTTTCATTATATTCTTTTTTATATAATTCACATAATATTTCAACGCCTAGAGTTCCCAAATCCCCCGTTAAGATGACGTCATAATCGGCGATCTTTTTATGTTCATTTACTAAATGTTCGTGAATTACCTTGGCAGCCGCCGGGGCCATGACAGCTCCCATATTATAGACATCCTTAATGCCATAATCGGTAACGGAACCAATCGTTGCACTGACTATTTTGATATTTGTTGGGGCATTACTTAAGATACATCCAACCGCCGCCGTCGTCGTCGAAGTCGTATAACTTTTCTTCATAGCTCCATATTCGACGGGAAAACGAAATTGCCGTTCACTCGTCAAATTATGGGAACTCGTCAAAACACAAGTCGTTTGGGCATTGCCTGAAGTCAAGAGATTGGCCCCAAGTAACAATCCTTCACAAAAAGTTGCACAGGCATTATAGATACCTAAAAAGGAAATCGGATATTCCTTCATGGAAATATTCATTATCCCCAATTGATTAGATAGATCTCCGCCTATGACGACTTCAAAATCATGTTTACTGCGCAAATTATTTAAAACCGTTCGTTGCATCTTTACTTCTGCATCTTCTAACGTACTCTCACCATAATAATAATCTTTTAAATAGAGATTGACATCCGTCAAAAGTCCATTGTTTTCTTCAAAACCAGCAATGCTAAACCAATCTTGAATATAGGCATTTTTAAATTTTAAAGTAAGCATAAGACACCTCGAATACCAGCTAAGATCGTTGCACTTATAATGCCATATAAGATGACACTTCCTGCTAATTTAAAGCAATTGGCACCAATACCCGTAACCAATCCCTCTTTTTTATATTCCAAAGAAGCCGACGTCAGCGAATGCGAAAACCCCGTTATGGGAATAATAACTCCCATCTTAAAATGTTCGACGATACTATCAAAGACGCCTAGCCCCGTTAGAATACCCGCAAGCACAATCCATATGACGAGCATCATTTCCGGACCAAAACACCTTCCCAGTATTTCCGATATAGCCCCAATTACACCACCTGATAAAAAGGCAATAACCCCATTTTTATAAATATTTTCTTTAGGAGTAAGTTTATTTACCAATTCTTGATAAGACATATAAAAAACCTCCATTTCTATTATGGAGATTTTTAAGAAATATATTCGAGCATTTTTTCTTTATTATTCTTTTCAATTCGCGATACTTTTACTTGTGATATGCCCAATACTTTAGCAACTTCGCTTTGTGTTAAATCTTCTTTAAAGCGATAGTTCATTACAGCAGATGATAAAGGATCTAAAGTACTAGCATATTCTTCAAACATTAAATTTTGATCATAATCTTCGGCAACACCGACATTAATCTCTTGATAATCATCATCTAAACTTAAAGTTTCCATAGCTATCATCGTTACATATTCAATTTTTTCTAAATCAATTTCCAAAAATTCACTTATATCTTGTAAGGTAACGGATCGATTTAAACTTTGGGCTAAAGTGGTACTAGCTATATTGATCTTTTTTAATAATTGTAAACATTCTTTACTAAGTTTTATGTCGCGACATCGCAGTGATAATTCATACATTTCTCCAAATATATATTTATATGCATATGAAGCGAATTTAACATTAGAATCCTTATAATTATTATATGCTTTAATTAGTCCCAAACAACCAGCTTGATATAGATCTTCTTTATCTACATTATAAAATTTCTTAGCTATACTATAGATTAAAGAAGCATGTTCTGATATAAGCTCGTCCACTAAATTTTTAATAATTCTAATGCCATTAATTCATTGGATACTTTATCGAATTTAACCTGCGTATTAATATTATTATTAACTAGTAATACTTTACCTTTATTGGCTTTAATTATTTTATTGCCTTCTTTCAAAGCTTCTTCACCAATACTATCGATGCTAACTAGATCATTTAAGTTTAGAACTAAGTACTTAATGCCATAATCTTTGATGACCGGAAGTGTATAATCTTTAAATTTAGGAGCTGTAAAAGCATTGAGATTGCCTTTCAAACGAACAAATAATATGCCTTTTCTATATTCCATATTAATTTTTAACATTTTTATCACCTAGAGAAGTTATAACGCATTATTATTTAAAAAAATATAGTTTCGACAAATACTACTAATTAATATCTATGAGCTTTGACAACTAATTAACAAAAAAAGTTACGTAGATGTAACTTAATTGGTTGGGGATAGAACAATGCGGAAGCCACGACCACCAGTGACCCTACCTGTATCACTAGTAAGGGCAAACTGACCAGCTGCAACTCCGTGGCTGTAAGTTCCACATCGAGCAAACCAAGGAGCAGACGCGGTAGCAAAATAGAAATGATCGGCGTACCAACTATTATGCAATCTTTGAGTACTATCGGAATCTGCATAATATTCAAATGGTCCCATTTCCCCTGTAGCATCTCCCAAGATCATTTTATCATATGAATTTGTTGTACTTGTCTTATCATAAATATCAATAAATTTAGAATTTAGTTTTTCAAAGTCATCAGCTTGAAATCCACTTTCATCTTTTGAAAATTCGTCAACATATGCTGCCATATATTCCCACGCCACACCATTCATGTCGTAAATACCAGTAATATTTCCCGTGGTACTGGCAGTAAAGCCATTTGGTGTGTTCCATGCTGTGTTATAGTCTGGTCCATCACCATAATCACCAGGATATTTACTCTGATCAGTGCTTGATAATGCAGCATATCCAGTCTTATTTTTATTATTGTTATTTATGGTTACTTCTTTATTTATTCC
>CANQFG010000016.1 GCA_947598395.1 uncultured Bacilli bacterium | reverse complement strand
CCAATAAGTTTAATTTTCAATAAATCACTTCCTTTCACTAATAATACACTAACATATTATTATGAAAATTGGAAGAACTTATGAATTATTTACGATTGAGGAGCAAGCGCAAGACGGAAAATAGCGCTTCCAGTGTCCACAGCACGTCCCCTATTGAAAACGAACTGTCCAGCTATATTTCCATCGTTGAAATGGCCACCTCGATGAATCCAAGGGTACGATGCTTCAGCAAAATTGGAGAAGTCGTCATACCAACTGTTGTGCAATCTCGGCTTGTTGTCGCCATCTTCATAATTTATAAATGGTCCCATCTCTCCAGTAGCATCTCCTAAAATCATTTTATTATATCCATTCATAGTACTTTCTTTATCATAGACATCAAAATACTTATCATCTAATTCGTTAATTTTTTCTATAGTAAATCCGCTTTGGGAAATTGAAGATGAATCAGCCACATATGCTGCCACGTAATCCCAAGCACCACCTGACATATCATAAACACCGGTGATATTTCCCGTCGTACTGGCCGTAAAGCCGTTTTCTGTATTCCATGCTGTATTATATGAATCGTCATCTCCACTTTCACCTGGATATTTATTTTGATCTGTACTTGGCAGTGCTGCATATCCCGTTTTATATTGACTATTGTTGTTTATCGTAACTTCTTTATTTATTCCAAATATTGAGTGTGAAAGGTAAGCCACTGCTCCCCATTCCGTATTCTTCATCATATGTGAATCTAAATTTGTATTATATTCTTTTGCGGCATCAAAGAAAGTTTTGATAGTGGCTCCTCGCCATGAATACATATCTGGTTTAACAACTATATTAGTTGATGCACCATTAGCTTGATTGGCATCTTTTGCACTACTAGCATCTTTGTATCCCGTTTCAAACTTGCCGACCCAAAAGCCATTAACATCAAAACTTATAAATGCAGGATGCGTCATATATTCGCCATTAGAGCAAGCTTGAACGTCTCCCGATAATCCTTGAGTATTATCTTCATTCATTGGAGTTTTACATGATACACCTTCAACATCCTCAGTATTATTAGTATCAAAAACTATTTCTATAGAGTGTGCAGTATATAATGGATTTGTTACATTTACATTCCATAATCGATATTTATATTTTGGTATCCACACAAACATCGATTCTATATTTGCCATATCAATTTGTTCGTCATCATTTGGTGGTGTTATTTCATCTTTTAAGATAACTGCATTCGCCCATTTCTTTTCACAATAGTTATACCATTGATCATTATCTTTACTTACTTTTGTTATTTCTCCATTATCATTAATCGTTACTGGTATTAATTTATTTCCTGTTCCTAAATTTGGTTTTGCTACACTACTACATGAAGTATCAGCAATATACTTTTCTCCCTCTTTATCTCTTTCACTTGGATTTACTGTTAAACTACATTTAAACTTTTCTTCTAGTTCTTTTGTACTTACTTTCTTTAGTTCTACGGTTATTGTTCCCTTCCGACTCTCTTGTGCTTTAACTGTTAAACTTGCTGGACTCGGTATGATTGTCGTATATTCACTTTCTTGTGATTGAGCGGTATTTCCTTCTCCATCGACTCTTTCACACTTAATAGTTACACTTGCATCATATTGTTTACTATTATTCATTACTTGATATTCTAATATACTTCGATCTCCTATCGTACTTAAATCTCTTGTTGTAAATGTTATGCTCTTTTTATTTGTATCAATAAAATCATTATGATCCACGCCATCAAGTATTGCTTCACTAAAGTATACATCAAAGTCTTTGCTATCGTATCCATATTTTATTGTTCCTGTTATCGTTAAAGTAGTTGCTACAGCTGCAAATCCTATACTCATTAATATTAAAGCTATTACTATTCCTTTTTTCATGTCAATCTCTGCTCCTATTTTCCATTTTCTCTATTGTATTGCACCCCCCCCCAGTTGCATTTTTTCCAAAATGAAAAAAGACACCATCTATGTGGTGCATTTTATGGTATATAGGTTAACAAAATACTGATGAGAATTATTGCCAATAGAATTCCGATAAACCACTTGGAAGGTTTCGAAATATATAATCGTTTTATCTCTTTATTAATAAGATCATTACTATGTTTGCCACTTTCGATAAACTTTAAACCGAAACATTTATATTTGGTTAAATCTTCTTTGCTAACAAGAAACACGCCAATAGTATTATCATAGTCGATATATTGAACATCCGGTAATCTGATTAAGAATAAGAAGACGACGATATCGCCAATAGCCCCAATTAAGTTGACCAATCCCAATATTAAAAGGGTACTATTATAAAAGAAAATAGAGATGATAAAGGGAATAAAAGATAATATAATTGTTGGCATTAAGAGTGATAAAATAGCTGCTTTTTTATTTAGTAATTCTTGGCACATGGCATATAAGACGCCTTTTTCTAAAACAATGCCATATTTGACATTTCTTGAATTCTTGGCAAAGAACGAAAAAGTTAAACCATGGATAAGCTCATGAATGACAAAATAAAGACACATTATAAGAAGACCCCAATAAGTAAAAATAAAATCATTATAAAAGAAGAAGAAAATTGGCAGACATAAAACTAATGTAATTGCTGATAATAACCCGACCCTTAATTCGTATTTATAATATTTTTGCATAACTAACACCTACTTTATTTATTCTTGCGAAAAGTACACCTTTGACATAATGGTTCTACTAATTGCTGATTTTGAAAACCCCGATACATATTTTGATAACGTTCACTTTTTATGACATCTTCTAAATTATCCGTTAAGATATTGCCCAAGGACATTACTCCATCGGCATCGAGACAGCAGGGAACTATCGTTCCATCGACGAGGATGCCAATATGATTTTTTAAAGCCAAACATGTGCCCTTAGTATCGATTTTTGCATCATGCATATTAGGCCATACAAATTCATCATGAATACTAAGATAGACATTATGAGCTAATTTTGTATTATCTTTTAATTTTTCTTTTTCTAAATGCGTACCATAATGACAATTGAGAAGATTCAAGATTTTTTCCGTATAATCATTAATCGTCCATAGTCTAAAGGATATGTAAGTCTTTGGTAAATTATCGATGACTTCAAAAATATTATTCATATATTCCGATAGATTAATACCATTTTCTTCATCAAAACTATGTAGAGAGATATTAATCTGTCTAATATTTTGATTATCTTTAATGCGCTTAATCAAGTAGCCATTAGTCGTTATGTTGATAAAAAAATTATCATGAGCATAATCGATAAATTGATTGATATCGGGATGCATTAAAGGTTCACCTAAGACATGCAAATATAGATATTTAGTATAACCTTGTAACTCGTGCAAGATCTTTTTAAAAGTCAAAAAATCCATAAATTGCTCGAGGCGATGATTATGAATGCAAAATGGGCAATGTAAATTGCAAATATTAGTAATTTCTAAATATACTTTTTTATACATTATTATCCTTATTATTGACGACTACTAATTCATTATAACCGGTATGATGATCAAATTCGCGCTTAAAAGTAAATTCATCCATACTCAATAAAACGATTTCGGAAGTCGTATGAATAAGCGTTCCATTCTTTAAATGACCACCTATAGTTTGACCCTTATTATCGGAAACAGAGATATGAATATGGCAATCATCTTGATTTAAGGTACCCGTAATACTGACGATTTCATAGTTGCCATCAATATCGATTTCATCGATGGCTTCGGCCAAACGAATATGTAAATGCTTGATACAACCTACTGCCGATAAGATAACGGCCGAACTTAAATGATGTTCTCTAGCATATTGCATTAGTTCCCCTTTTAAATCTTGATTCTCCGTTAAACGAAAAGCATGATACATAGTATAACCTCATTTCTTCTTTAAGTATTTCAATTGTTCAAAATTCTTATTTTGTTCATTAATAAAAATAGGCGATAAGACCTTTTGTAAATAATCCGATAACGTATTCAATTCAATATAAGGGTGTTTTTCAATTACTTCTTCGACAGAGACTATTTCAAAACAGGAAAATAAAGCATCAAAGTAAACTTCCTCACTACACTTGCGGATATGTAAATCGGATTCAACTAAGAGATCATCGGCTAAGTCCTTTAAAATATGGGCCTGCTCTTCATAATTGGGAAACTCAATGACGGCAGCTGTCACAATTTTATCGAGGATGCGTATGGGTTCAAAATAATAATTTACGGGATTAAATTTAATGATCAAATCCGTACTAAAATTGGGGTGCTCGCTAGCTAATAAGGCATTAATTTCATCGACGATCGGTGGATAATAAAAATAATCATATTTTATATAGGCCATATCATTTGAAAGATAGGCTAATAGGGAAATATTGCCAAAGTGATCATCAAAATTTTCGATATTTGCCAAGTACTCTTCCCGTTCAAAATGCCGCCATGAGCTAGTATTTTCAATAATTTCGGTTTTTATCTTCCTTAACTTAGAATAATCGATATTAAAATTAATCTTAAATAGTTTGCCACATAGGATATAGATTTCATACATAAAAATCAAACTCCCCCAAATGATTCTTACCCTTTATGTATTATATTCCTATCTATAATGTTTTGTTTTCAAAACGCCTTGTATAAACTAATTTATCATTTCGTTGATAATATTGAATAGCCTTATCAATAGCCGAATCGATGTGGAAAAATAACAATAATTCCTCTTCAGTTAAACGAACCTTTTTGACAAATTCCAATATTTCTAAAGGACTTAAAGTTCTAACTAAGGACAAGAGTTCTTCGCGACTTAAAACATGCATATATTGATTGTTATGACCGATATATAAATTGCCTAGTTCACCATGCGTATTGGGCAAGACTTCCGCTTTATCGGTAACTAATTCGACGACTTTTATATCTTCTAAGGGAATATTTTCATCACAAATATACCATTTAAAACAATCCGTCAATTTTTCTGCAAAATAATGATCTTCCAATAACGGAATTTGTTCCTCTTCATCGGCAAATTGCCGGAATGCTTTAAATCCATGAACGTTTTCTTTTATTATTTTCATAGTGACCTCCCGATGATTAATTTCTATTAATATTATATAAAACATTAAAACTTAAAGCAATAACTTGCTTCTTTTAATATTATGTCTTTCCCTATTTAATATTTAAAATTTAGAAAAAAACAATATCCTTTACTAATTAGATATTGTCTTATATTTAATCTTGCTTTTTATCTTTTTCATCATCTGGATGAGGTTTATTTTTCTTTTGCGTATCTTCATCAAAGACGACTTCTAAACCTAATTCCTTTAACCGAGCATTTAATTCTTCGCCAAGATTATTTAATTCTGATTTTACCTTGATGGCCATATTATGCCTCCTTTATTCCGGTATCGATATTTCGGTCGAACATCCGGGGATTACTTCTACATCGGGATGACTTCCCTCTTCTATCGTTATTATATCTTTCTTATCATAGGTTAAATCGACGAGATTTAATTTATCAAATGGCAAGACCGTCATCGATAAATTAAGCGTATCATCGGGATCATAAATACTTATATGATATTTACGATATGTATAACAATTATAACCCGAACTCGTTATCATATTATAAAATTTATCATTGATATATATACCCCGAACGGCAACATCGACCATATCTAATCCTTCGATATTGACTTTCTTATATTGTATATTAAACTTATCGAGGACGCGCATCAAATCTTGATGATAATTCATTATGGTAAGGGCATTGCCTAAAGTAAGTTCTTCCGATAATTTTTCTTGAAAACTTTCGGTAATATGACATTGTAAATTCTTATCGATGATTTCACAATGATATAATTTATCGTAGTCTTTATCAGATTCATACATTTTAAGAAGACGACTATTATAATCATTGCTATCTTGCGTCATATCTTCATCATTTATAACCTTATCTAAATAAGCATTTTCAGTTTCGACATCGATCTTCTTACATTCGACATGATCGATATTTTGAAGGGATGATTTTATTTCCTTGCGCGAGGAAACAGTTACGCCCTTGGTGACATCGACACCGCGTTCTTGGGCCCGCGAAATGAGCATATTAACGCCATCATTTAACGATTGATTAGTAATATCGAGATTATCATAAATCGTTTCACAGTCCGTATTTAAGCATGCCGTTTTTAAAACGACATCGTTTTGCATTTCCAAGACAATGGCAGGATTGATCTCGACGACGACATAGTATATTTCTTCTTGTTTAATCGTCGCCATTTGATCGCGAAATTTTTCTCCTTCATGCGAATTGATATTTTTCTTTATGACGAAGAAAGCGAAGATGGCTACCGCGACTAAGATTAAGAAAATTATGATTTTTAAAAAATAATGATGCTTATATTTGAATTGTAAAGCTCGAACTTCATGGGCATTATCGCCTTCATCGATTGCCTTCATCGAAGATAAAAATTTAGCCTTTTTATTTAACTTATCCTTTAATTTTTGATAACTATCTGCTCGATAAACCTTATTTACTTTTACCTTTTTCACTTTACCAGCACAAGTGAGCAAAATCGGCATCTTATTCGTGATCTCTTGATTTAAATTGGTCGCATAATCCCAATAGATCGTCGGCTTTTTCTTGACTATGCGCCGAAATATTTTTTCATCTACTTCTAATTTTATCAAACTACTTTTTTTCATAACTGACCTCTAATTGGCAAGGGTGACTTCAATCTTTTTAATGACCCCTTCATCATTAAATAACGTCACCATATATGTAAGCTCTTGCGTATTAAAATCATAATAATATTTATCTTCATATTTCGTTACAGCATCCGTAAATACTTGGGGATTAATGCTCATCTTTTTTAAAACTTCTTCATCATTTTTTAAATATTCCGCCAGATTATTCGCGATAAAGTCCTCTTTATCTTTCTTTTCAAAATCAGTTAATTTTTGCATTAAATCCGTATTTAACTTTTTATTCTCATCTTTTATTTTTTCCAAATTTTGGTCTTTAAGAGCAACACTTTCGACTTTTTTATCATTTAATGTAACGAGAAAAACTTTATTCGTCTCGATCCGACTATTGATAAAATACGTAAATGTCATTATCTCTTTATCATCGGCATCCCTTTCGACTAATAATTTATAGTAATTCATATTAAAATTAGAATCTATTTTCTTGATGGCCTTATTAATACCCACCATATCATAATCATCTAAATTAATATCTTGCTTATAGTCATCAACTAATTCAGGTCGATCCTTAGAACTTTTAAAAAAGCCAATAACACCAATCATCATAACGATGATAATTATCGCTATTCCAATAATAATGTTTTTATTTTTATTTACTATCGTTTTCATATCTTCATTATAATAAGATATATTTATTATTTCAATAAAAATATGCTCTTTTCATTCACGAAAATACCGACAAAGAGCAATTTAGACTTTTATTTTTTAGCTAAAATGATATACTAAGAAAAAGTGAGGCCATTTTATGATTAAAGAGACTAACAAGGGTTCGATAATCGTCATATCAGCTCCTAGTGGGGCGGGAAAAGGAACGATTATCAGCGAACTTTTAAAAAACAAGAATGAAAAGCGTTGGCTATCGATATCGACGACATCGCGGCCCATGCGAACGAATGATATTCCTGGTGTTACTTATAACTTTGTCTCCCAAGAGGAATTTATTCAAAAAATTAACGAAGGTTATTTCTTGGAATATACCAATTATTCGGGCAATTACTATGGTACGCCCAAGGGCTTTATCAGCGATAAAATCAACGAGGGCATCGACGTCATTTTAGAGATCGAAATCGAAGGAGCTGCCAACATCAAAAAGTTAATTCCCGAGGCGATATTTATCTTCATCATGCCGCCTTCTTTAAAGGAACTCGTTCGCCGTTTAAAAGCTCGCGGTACCGATAGCAAAGAGAAGATCGTCGAACGATTTAAACAAGCTTATAAAGAAGTCAATGAGGTTACAAAATATAACTATGTCGTAGTAAACGATATCTTAGAGGATGCCGTAGCCAAAGTTGAAGCCATAATAAAGGCCGAAAAATGTCGAGTCGATCGCATTGAAGAAGTCTATCTCGATACCAAAGAAGAGGAAATCCACGAATTGCTTTTAGATGATAAGGAATTTATAAACGAAGATTTTAAAATTTAAAAAAGCGAGCATTTTCGCTTTTTATGTGCCTAATTTTTTACTTGCTAGACATTTTATCGATATATTCACTCAAATTCAAGGACATATGTCTTTGACTCCGAACGGCAGTAACGCCAAATTCTTTCAATTTAGCCAATGACAACGTCCCTTTTGCATATCGCGTTATTAAAGTTATGCGCATCGCCTTGTGCATCTTGATATTTTCATCATGATAATCATAGGAAATATTTACGTCATCTACTTTAAATTTATACATAATCGATGAAACTGGTTCGGCAACATATAAATATACGATATCATTCTTTTGAATATTGGCCCGTTGTTTCCAAATCATCGTCTTGCTATTCTTTAAAGATTTTTCGATATCAAAATATTGGGGATTGGCCGGTATTATCCATACGTTGTTAACATTAGAAGAACCTGCAACTGTATAAGAATAACTTTTGGCAATGAGTTCCATTATTTTTTCATCGCAGATCGTATCATTTAATGCCATGGTAATCCAACTTTTCTTATTCATATGATAGGCTGGATAAAAGCCCGTGCATTGTAATAATTCTTTTATTTCATTGGGGTCTAACTTTATATCGATGATTTCCATTTCCCCCGAAGATCCGGCTTCCAATTTACTTTTATCGACATTCATTATGATGCCATACCACTTCTTATTATCGCGATTTCTAAAAGTAGCATAGCGCGGAAATTTTTCCCATTCAAAGTTCGGTTCATCACCATATTTTTCCTTTATGGCTTTGGCTATTCTATTGGATTGTTCAGACAAAAAAGCGACGTTGATAAAACATTTATTCTTAATATCCGTTAATAATTTTATAAATTCATCTTTGACTTGCCCAACAAAAGACCCCGTACTATCTTCTAAGCGAAAATTAGTATATTCATCTTCAAAAGATAAATCATATATTTGCCCCTTAACTTTTCCCTCAGCATCTATTTTGATATCGATTCGAAAGGTATCATTCATAATATTTTTCGAATACATATACCAAGAAATCTTCTTTTTTAAAGCCATAATCCATCATCTTATCGATATCGACTTG
This sequence comes from uncultured Bacilli bacterium, assembly GCA_947598395.1. Taxonomy (GTDB): domain Bacteria; phylum Bacillota_I; class Bacilli_A; order RF39; family UBA660; genus CAG-582. The sequence goes on along the minus strand of CANQFG010000016.1, from coordinate 11,378 downwards.
TGTCCTTTTAAATATTTCTTCTTCAATAGACATATTACTCACCTATGCTGATTATTATAGCACGTATTGGATATGATTATTATTTTCTTTATTTCGCACTTTCATAATATATATAATTAAATTAATTGTTACTTCATTTATATTAGTTTTTAATTTTTTATTATGTATCGGCGTCATATTTATTAAATTACGCAAATCATTATTCGATATTCTTTTCTTTTCATTTATTTCATATTCTAAGATAATATCAAAATTTTTTTCAACATTCTTTTTTACTTCTGCTCCTTTTTCATATTCATTCATTAAAAAGGCATCTCTTAACTCTTTTAAATAATTTTTTCCTGGAACAATTTTAATAAAATAACCATTATCTCTTAATATATTAGTAACTTGGTTAGAATTATAAGGAGATAAAAAATTAATGATTATATCTATTGAATTAGATTTAATTGGGATATTATTAATATCGGCGACAAAATAAAAATTGCCATTTTTTAAATAATCGGTTGCCATATTTATGGCATCCTTTGAATAATCTAAACCATATATTATACTTTCGTTTTTTAATCTTTCTTGAATTTTTCGAGCATGGGTCCCTTCTCCACATCCCAAATCAAGAATTTTAAGATTATTTAAATTAAAAGAGTTTATTATTTTACTAATGTAATCGTATACTACATCATAATAATTTCCCTTGATAAATTCACGACGACATTCAAATAATGTTTTATTATATATTTTGCTACCATTGTAATTTTTCGTATTCACTAAAAATAAATTACCCTTTTTTGATATATCAAAACTATGCTTATTGTTACACATTAAAGTTGTATTTTGTAATTGTAAAGGTTCATTACAATAGGGGCAAACTAATATATTCTCTTTTTCTAAAAAAGTTCGACAATATTGCTTTTTGGTAATCATACTTAAATCGAGCAACTAATCTCGATGACACCTCCTTTGATATTTATAAAAGGCACGACATTTTTATTTTATTCTACATTATATCATAATTATTTTTTTAATTAGTAAAATAATATTTATGCTCCTGCATACTTGCTTATAAATATGGTTATAATATATACAACGAGCCTAACTCGCCATAATTAATGTCGAACTCTCAACTAAAGTTTTAAAGTTTTTTTCAACTACGTCATCCTTTAAAGATTTTAAAAGTTTTAAAACCAAGCGTAGACTTGCTTGGTTTTAACTATTAATTATGTTTCTATTTCATAACTATATTCAATACTTACGATTATATCATTTTCAACAATAAAATTTATTGATGTATCTTCTTTTTTATAAGTATATAAATTATCATTTTTTTCATAATTATTACCATATACATCTAACATTTTATTAATTGAATCTGAAATAGATACACCCTCAGTTGTAGATATTTCGGTATCTAAGAAGTAAATAGATAAGATTCTTTCTTCTTTATTTAAAGTATAAGTAGTTATTTCATAATGATCATAAGTATATGCTCTATCAGTATCTTCGAAAGCACAACTTGGCAATTCTACATAATCATTATATCCAGCATATTGTTGTTTATCAAATACTTCACCTGGCGTTATTTCTAAATCATTATATTTAAAACTATAAACATCTTTTTCTTTATTGCTATCAAAATCTTCTTTATTACCACATCCCGTGAATAGACACAATATTATCGGAATTAATAAAGATAATTTAATTATTTTTTTCATATCCATCCTTTATTTCTTTATAATATTCTTTTAATTTTTCTTCATATCTCTGTTTAATTATATCATAATCTCGGTAATCTGTTAAATTATATTTTTCTTTTAAAATCCTACCAAAATATTTTGACAACTTTGTTGCGCCATTTAAATTTAAATGTAATCCACCATCATAAGTATCCGTATTATAATCAATGCCAATATCATTTATCACATCAATAAAATTATAATAATCTATATTTTTTTCTTCAGCATATTTTTTTATTTGTTCATCATATTCTTGATACCAATATGGATATAGACTAGGTGCTTTCATCAAAATTAATGTTATATTATTTTCTTTACATAAAGAATATATTTCATCTAAATATTCATAATTTTTTTGAGAAAATTCATATGTAGCTAATTCTCTTTTGGCAGGTAGACTATCTGCTGGTTTAATATTTTGATTGATTAAAAAGCCATTATAAGTATTAACCTTATTTTTAAATAAATATTTAAAGTCTTCCATAGTTAATTCACTTATACGCGAATGATATCTTAAAATAGGAAAAATATAAGATAAGATACTTTCTTCTTTAGTCATTGAAGCATTTATTAAATCAATCTTTTCTTTTGACCATTTCATATTATCGATCATTAAGCGGTTATAAGCTTCCGAATCAGGCGCTGCCGTTTTCATAGATGATACATTAAATACGACTAATTTGGGTTTTTCATATTTTAATGTTTCTTTTAATAAATAATAAGATTGCCATATATCTTGGGAAGAATTTCCTCTTACATATCCCGTTATTCCATAATTTTCAAACAGTACTAAAGGACTAATGTTGGCATAAACTTCACAATCTCCTAAAAAGATTACTTCATGATCTTTATCTTCTTTATAATAAGCATTGGTCATACTACCTTCAACTAAATGATTAGCATACTTAGGAGAAACTAAACGATTTAAGAAAATAAATATTAAGATAAAAATTATGATTACGACTACTATTTTTAAATACTTCATATATCCTCCTAAAATTTACTATAGATAAAATCACTTACATTAAAACCAATGCCATACATTCCAAATGTTAAAATAATTAAGATAAAAATATCTATTAAAATAATTTTATTGACCGTATTAAAACTATTAACTTTTTCTAAGATATTCGCGTTTTTATTTATTTTATCAACGATGAATAATATCAGTAAAGAAATCAATAAAATTATATAGTTAAAATTATTTAAGCCTAGATTTCTTAAACTAAAGGAAGATGATACGAATAATGTTTTAATTATCGAAATACCATTAGTTACGCTAGATGCCCTAAAGAAAATCATTGAGAATGCAAATAATAAATACGTTCTTATTATTTGATAAATTCTATATCCTTTACTTTGATCATTGATATGTAATTTAACATTGATCTTATGGGCTATAGGACCTAGCAAATCTTCCAAAACCATATATACAAATTGTAATATGCCAGATGATATTATAAAATTATAACTACCATTATGCCATATGCCAATTAAAATCCACATTATAAACATGGAAAGATATAGAGTAACTTTTTTACTTACTTTTTTACCAAATTTATTCTTAAAAAAGGTTCCTATTTTTTGAACTATATTAGATTTCATTAAGGGATAAAAGATATAATCTCTAAGAAAAGCTCCTAAAGTAATATGCCAATTACGCCATAATTCGGTAATTGTCTTTGAAAAGAAGGGACTTGTAAAATTTTCTGGTAAATAAATACCAAACATTTTAGATACGCCAATTACAATATCTATTGAACCGGAAAAGTTAGTATATAACTGGATTGGAAAACATAATATAGCAAGTAAAATATATAAACCACTATAAGTACTTATATTGCCATAGATTGTATTGACAATAATATTTAATCTTTCCGAAATTACTAAAACTTTAAATAAACCCCATAATATTCTTACTATTCCTAAATAAATTTCTTTTAAAGTTATTTTATTACCATTATATAAATAATCTCGTTCATCATTATATCTAATAAATGGTCCACTCGTAAGAATTGGAAAATAAGACATAAATAAAGCACACTTTAGAATATTTTTTTGTGGTAGACAAATACCTCGATAAACATCGACTAAATAACCAATCATGATTAAAGAATAATAAGATATACCTATAGGAAAATCGCGATATACATAATTAAATGTAAAATTTCCTCCAAAGAATCTTATAATATATTGTAATGTCAATAATAAAAAGTTAGTATATTTAAGATATATTAAAACACCTAAAATAATTATAATACATATTAGTAATATCCATTTAGATTTAAATGAATCTTTATATTTACTTATTAATAATCCTCCCAAATATGAAGTTAATAAGATTATTAAAATATCTAAAACTATTTTAAAGCTAAAATTATTATAAAATAAAAAATATATACTTGAAGCTAATAATACTAACCATTTATATCTTTTGGGTATAACAAAATAAATTAGTAATGTAATTAATACAAATACTAGAAATGTTAATGTCGTTAATATCATAATATTTTACCCCATAACGATTATTTTAATTTATTTATTATAATGTCGACCATTTCCCCAACATTTTTCATTGTCGTTACTTCACCCATATTAAATTTTATACCAAATTCTTGTTCAACAGCCACTATTAAATTGATATGTTCTAAAGAATCCCAATCTGGTATATCTTTCGATGTCGTATTATCATTTACGGAAATAGTATCATCATCAAAGACATCTCTAAAAACATCGTTTAATCTTTCAAAAATCATTTCTCTATTCATTATTCTTCACCTCTATGATATTGTTTTTGTATTTATAATTTTTTATATCTAATTTATAAGTTTTATTTCCCTCTTTATCTTCATTTATTAATTCAAACCCTTGTATATCATAAAAATCTTTAACCATTTTATTTTTTAAAGTAGGAAAGTAGTAGCCATATATAGCGTCAATATTTTGAGAAATAGCTCTTTTAACTAATTCATCCATCATCGTAAATTCCACATTTCTTTTTAAAACGCGACAACTCATAATCCATAAATCAATATGAAGTTCTTTGTTTCTTATTTCGCCAATTACTACCGAAATAACACCATTATCGCCAAAAATATCAGATAATTTACAATATAATTTGATATAGTTATCATCTTTATTTATGGCCTCAATATCCGATAAAGAATATCTTTTTGTCGTTAAATTAAATTGATTACTCTTATTTGTCAATTGACTTATTCTTTCTAAATAAAGAGCTTTAAAAGAACTTATTTCAGCTTGCATATGCAAAGATAATAAATAATCATCATAATTGGCAAATTGCGACATCATTTGACTTCTTCTTGCATTATCTTTATATAATTCATTTCTATTTAAGTCTTCTTTAGAAAAATTTGTCATTTCAAAATATCCATTATGATCAATTATTTTTATATAATTTTCAGGAATATCGATCTCTGGTACACCTATATCGGCAAAACTCGATGAAACAATATGCCTTTCAGCTGGATTATCATCAACAAACACTAAACTATCAGCGCCAATGTTTAATTCTTTAGAAATATCATCAATATTGATATTTTTACTTTGCCAATTAGCTTTTATGATAATAAAATCGTCTGGTTTTAAAACTCCTTCTGGATGATTTAAACCCGCAATGGCCATTTCATAATCATTCTTAGAATTAATATTAAGTAATATTCCCAATTTTTTATGTTCTTTAATATATTCTTGAAATTCTTTATATACTTCTCCAGTTGATGTTTCTTCACCAATTTTTAACTCATTGACACCATCATCACCAACTACACCACCCCATAAAGTATTATCTAAATCTAAGACAAAAGCTTTTTTATTTTTGCCATAAATTGATTTTATAATATTTGCAATATTAAAGGCTAAATAAGGTATTGCAGGTACCTCTAAAGCATATTTGTACATATACCAATAAAAAGTATTTGCCCATTTATCTAATCCATATAATGATGATAAGTAATTAATATCATTAATAAAGAAATTTTTATGTTTATTAGCATATTCATAAATTTTTTCATTTAATTTATTAATAAAATTAATTCTTCCATGAATATCTGATACATCTTTATTACCTAAAATTCTATAGTATGGATATTCAAAATTATTTTGAATAATTGTTGTATCAAATTTCTTATAAAGACTTTCCCATATTTGGAATAATTTTCCATACTCACTATCAAGTTTTTTTAATATTTCTTGTTCATCATCTAAAATATTAGGTAATAAAGTTAAATTTCTATTAGTGGTATGAATATATATTATATCTGGTTTAAAATCATCTAATTCTTTATTTTCAAATACGGCATCTTCATAGTATTTATTATATTCTGATTCGTAAAATATGGGTTTGATTCCATAATTTAATAAAAAGATTTCTAATATATTTTTTATTTCACTGGTTGTAGAGCCACCTAAAATGGCAATTTTTTTGTCAATTAAGCCTTCTTTTTCTAGTAGCTCTCTTTTTATTTTCCTTTTATTTTTAATAATAAATTCAACATCAAAGGGATATTTTAATTCTTTCATACACTACCTCAAAAATATTATATACCAATGTTTTTTACATTGCAATTTGATTATGATATAATTTATTTATGAATATAGGTTGCGATATCGTCGAAAATAAAAGATTAAAAAATAAAAGTAAAAGATTTATCGAATTAATCTTAACAAAAGAGGAAATCCTTGAATATCAAGAAAAAGGCTTTTATTATTTATGTGGGAGATTTGCGGCTAAAGAAGCAATAATGAAATGTTTAGATAATACTAAAAAGTATACTTTTCAGGATATTATCATTTTAAATGATCAAAATGGTCAACCATATTGTAAAAATATTGCCAATGTAAAAGTATCTATTTCTCATGAAAAAAAATACACAATTGCATGTGCAATTGTATATTAATCTATTCTGCAGCGGGCCATAACGATGTATCCCATTTTCGACCACTTAAAGTAGATAATCTTTGCTTATCAGTCATAATACTAATTTTACGATGATTACGATCTGGCGTTGAATCCATATGACGCCATACGCCATTAATTTTTACTAAGTTCCAATAATGAGTTTTATTAGTAACCCAAATTAATTGATTTTCAATGCCCTTTTCATTTAATAGAGCTTGAAAACACATGGCATGAACGTAACAATTGCCTTGTTTATTTGTAAGGCCATACCAAAGGGGATCATCGCCACCAGAATTTAAACTATACTTTATTTTGGTCCGACAGTAATCTCTAAGGTCTTCGGGATCACTACTTAAGGTACTAGCAATTTGTGATACTAGCGCCTTCACATCTTCTTCGCTATGATCGACAGTTATTTTTCTTTTAGATTGGGTTTTATTACCCTTTGAATCAACTGCTGAATATGTAACATAATATATTCCCGATTTTGTTAAGTCAACATTGGAATTATCATAAGTAAATTCGACACTACCTTCTTTTTCATCGACGGCACTAACACCTTTTTTGTAATCAATGTTGGCACCTTTTTTTACACTTAAATTAGAAAGTCCAGAGAATACGGGTCCCGTTACATCTTCTTTAATAGTCAATTTGACAGTTTTAGCAGTCTTATTTCCATATTGATCAGTTGCTTCAATAGTATATTCATTATATTCTTTTTCTTCTTTGGTCGTTATAATATTAGTCTTTACATCTGCCGATAAATCTGAAACTGAAACAATAAATTTTTCCATTTCTGGTATTTCTTCATCATTATAAATCTCTAAATCTTGAACAACTAATTCAGGAGCTGTAGTATCAACAATTTTAATATTGATAGTTTTGTTTTTATTCTTCTTAGTTACTAAAGTTTGATAAGTTCCTACACTACTTAAATCTAATTCAGAAATATCATTAACTAAATCCATTTTAGTTTCCTCTTTAATAATTTCTTCTATTTTATCAATACTGGTCCCTAATTCTATTTCAATGATTCTTGGTTCATTATTATTTTTTATAAATATAGCCGTAATAACTCCTAAGATAATTAGTACAACAACAAATATAAAGACGAAACAAAATCGTTTGCTATGTTTTTTACTTTCTTTTTTAGAATTTTCTTTTGAATTTCTTTTACTCATTAAAAACACTTCCGTCATAATTATATACATATACTTTTAAAAAATCAATTTACATAAGATTGATTATATTAACAAATTTAGATATAATACAACTGAAAAAATGAAAGGGTTATTATATAGTGAAAAAAGGTTTAAAAATAATTTTAATAATGTTTTTTATGATAATAACGTTATTGGGAGTTGGCTTTTATTTCTTTAATAAGCCAGCCAATAATGAGTTTGAAAGTTCACCTTTAAAGGAAAATAACATTGATAATAATTCGGATAATAACTTGATAAATAATATTACTATATCTAATAATAATATTGATATTACATTAAATGAGTATGGCTTAGAGTTACCTATTAATAATGCCACGGGATATACTTCTATAGAAATGGAATTATTAGATGAAGAAAGAAATGCAATTCAAACGATAGAGGCTGGAACACCCTTTAAAATCATTAAAGAAGAAGGAAAATATTGGTATATATTAGTAAATGAAGTTTATGGTTATGTTGAAAATAAATATTGTATGATTAATCTTCCTGATGTAATTCCATCTATAATATATAATGTAACTAATTCTTATAGTTCAATATATCACTCTAATAATATTCCTCTACCTAATATTACTGGATATTCTTTATATGATTCAAAAGAATATAATCAAAGATTTAATAAAGAAGAATTTTTAGTACCAACTATGTATGGTATGGCTAAAAAAATTGCTCAAGTACAAAATAGTGCTTTAAAAAATGGCGAAAGTTTAGAAATTTATGAGGCTTTTAGACCATATGATGTTCAAATGCAAATATCTTCTTCTTTAAGTCTCTTAATGCAAGAAAATGAAAGCGTTAATAAGCTTATTAATAATGGTATTTGGGGTAAATCATGGTTTGTAGCAGTAAAATTATCTAATCACCAAAAAGGAATAGCAATAGATACGAGTTTAGTTAAAATAAAAAATGTAGATGTAAAAACTACAGGTAATTATAGTTATTTAGATATTGTTTCTTATGAAGAATTAAATATGCCAACTCCAATGCATGAACTTTCTAGTTTAGCAGTTGCTTTTGAAAAACCGGTTTCTAGTGCATCTAAAACAGCATGGAAAAAAGTATCATTATCAAGCAGAATGACAGAGGATGCAATTAGATTACAAAATTATTTCACATCTAATAATTTATATCCTCTAGCATCAGAATGGTGGCACTTTAATGATTTAGAAACAAAAGATGCTATTGGAGATAAAACGGGTGATGGTCATTTTTATATTACTACATGTCTAAGTGATATTCCATCTTTATAAAATAGATCTCCATTTTGTTTATTTCTTCAAAAATTGAATGTCTTACACTATCAATATCACATATTTTTAAGCTGTCAAATAAATTAGCTTTTTTTTCATTTTCTTTAAAGTAGGGCTAAATATTTAGTTAGATATAATTTAAAATTAAAATTTTGTATTTCTTTTTTCCATAAGATATATGAGTAATTTTTTTCGGCATTAAATACAATGATTTTATCTTCATTTGATTTAACTATAAGATTATGCAATATCGTTTCTGTCTTATGGTCTTTAGTCTTTGCAGATTGAATGTTTTTGAAAACTAACTCTGTAAAATAGTAAACTTCTTTTTCAAAATTTTTTTCATCTCCCATACTTTAAAAATAATATAGAATAGTGATATTTAAAAGAAGCAACACATAAAAAAATCCATTATCCTAATAAGGACAATGGAACTAATTTGTAATATTTTTTACCATCTATCGCATTTTAAATGATACTCTTTACAAACAGCTTCGTTTAAAATTTGTGGAGTAGGTGGTGTCCCTCCACCAGAGTATGGATTAGGGGTTGTTAAATTGTATGAACTAAGATCTAAATTTTGATGATATGTTGAATATTTATATCTACTATCTAATTCTATAAATCTAACTTTTAAAGTATTATCACTTATATTAAGGAAAGCCCACCCCATGGCATTATCAAAGATACTGCTATATGATGTTGGAATAGTATCTTTACAAGCTGGGAAAATTGACAATAATGTTAAAGCACTATCACTTAAAAAAGTTTTTTTAGTTATTAAAGTACTATCGCTATACATATCTGAAAGGTCATCTAAATATCTTTTATCATAATTTAGGTCAATTTCTTTTAATTCGGCGATTGTTTTATTAAGACAAACATCCTTTATTTTCCAAGATACATAATCTTTAGAATCAAAACCAGTTTCTGTATACATAACATTATCGTTTAAATTGATTTTATCAGAAGTTGTATCCTTATTATCATTTTCTGTTGTATTGTTGTTATTACTTTCATCTTGGTTTGGCTTTGAATTTTGATTGTTAGCATCACTTTGATTATTGTTTTCTGTATTATTATTGTTATTGCTTTGATTTGTACTATCTGCCTTTTTCCATTTAGCTTTTAGGGTTATGTCTTCTGTTATTTCGGTGTTAAAATCAAATGCTTTGCCATCTAATTGCCACTCTACAAACTTATATCCATCTCTAGTTGGGGCATTAGGTTTAGTTGCTTTATCTCCTTTTTTTATAATTTGACTTTCAACTTTACTTCCGTTGTTACTATCAAAAGTTACTGTGTTTTTTTTAATTTCTATATCTTCATCTTTTAAAAGTTCTTCTTCGTTAATGTGTTCTTTAAAATTCACATAAATAGAAAGATTTTTGTATTCTTCAGAATTATCCACCAAAAAGGATAAAACATTATTATTAGTTATATTTTTACTATCCGTAGTAATTTCTAATTTTTCAAATACGATTTTATTTTCTTTAGCCGTTTCACATAACATCAGTAAAACTTGATATAAGTCTTTATCTTCAAAATCTAAATCTTTATAAAAAGTTTTAGCATCATCATTTATTAACTCATACCCACTTACTTTATAAGACTGCTCCCCACAAATTTCCTCCACATCATCATCATTTTTACACAAGTTGTATTCTTCTTTGAAAGTTAGCTTAACAAGTGGATTAATTTTAACAATCATATTATGCGTTTCCTCTTTATGGACAGGTGCATCTTCTTTTTTATTTACATTTAAAACAATGCAAGTAATTCCAATTGCTAATAATATTATTATGCCACCAATAATAGCAAGTAATTTTTTATTTTTTAACATATCTTTCATAGTTCACCTCTCTATATAATATGAAAAACAAAAAAAGAACACGATACAGCTGTGTTCCGCATTCTATTGTCAGTCATACTTCATTACTGCAACCGACAATTTACTGCAATGTCGGACTAAAGCACTTCTTATCGATAATAAAATTATGGCATAATTTTCAGAAAATTGTCAATACTTTTGTAAGGTAATTCTCTACAATGAATATAGAGGTGTTGAAATGAGATTAAATAGACCACTTAAAGAATTAAGATTTGATGCCATATATAATACCATTAGAAAAAATATTAAGGAATATAGAAAACTAAAAGGTATAACAACCGAAGAATTATCAGAAATGGTAGATTTATCGCACGAATTTATAAGACAGATTGAAAGTGAAAAAGTAGCATATAATTTTTC